>JAZONG010000047.1:0-78722 GCA_045654385.1 Alistipes sp. | reverse complement strand
GATTAACCGTCTTAAAGAGGCTGATGCATCGCTCTACGAGGAGATGGTTAAGTATGGTCGTCGTAATATCGCAATGCTTACAATTGCTCCTACTGGCACCACATCGTTGATGTCGCAGACAACTTCGGGTATCGAGCCTGTATTCCGTCCAGTTTACAAGCGCCGTCGTAAGATTAACCCATCTGACCGTGATGTAAAGGCTACATTTACTGACGAGCAGGGCCAGATGTTCGAGGAGTACAATGTGTACCACCACAAGTTCGTAGATTGGTTGCGTATCAACGGCTACGACATCTCACGCCTCAACACCATCAGCGATGAGGAGTTGGAGAAGTGGGTTGCAGCATCACCTTACCACAAGGCTACCGCAAACGACATCGACTGGGTGGCAAAGGTTAAGATGCAGGGTGCTATTCAGAAGTGGGTTGACCACTCGATCTCGGTTACCGTAAACCTTCCAAACAACATCTCGGAGGAGGTTGTAGCCGATGTATATCGCACCGCTTGGGAGTCGGGCTGTAAGGGTATTACCGTATATCGTGATGGTTGCCGTGCAGGCGTACTCGTAGATAAGAAGAGCAAGAAGACCGAGGAGAAGAAGTGTGAGGAGGGAACAGGCGAGAACCGTCGTCCAAAGTCGATTCCGGCAGATGTCATCCGCTTCAAGAACGGCTCGGAGATGTGGATTGCATTCGTAGGTTTGGTTGATGGACACCCTTACGAGATCTTCACCGGTAAGATTGAGGATGATGCAATGTATATCCCACCAAAGATTACTAAGGGAAGCATTATCAAGGTTCGTGAGGAGGACGGTACTAAGCGTTACGACTTCCAGTACACCGACCGCTACGGCTACACCAACACAATCGGCGGTATCTCTCGTTTGTTCGATGAAGGCTTCTGGAACTACGCTAAATTGATTTCGGGCGTACTCCGCTACCATATGCCAATCGAGAAGGTTGTTGCGTTGATTGATGGTTTGCACCTCGACGACGAGAATATCAACACTTGGAAGAATGGTGTTAAGCGTGCTTTGAAGCAGTACATCGAGGATGGTACTCACGCCAAGGGTAAGTGTCCGCAGTGCGGTCAGGAGCAGATGGCTTACCAGAATGGTTGCCTCACCTGTCTCTCGTGCGGTTACTCTAAGTGCGGTTAGTAGTCCGTTAAGATACAAAAGAGAAATAGGCTGTCCGCAGACAGCCTATTTTTTTAGATAACTACTTTTTTATCGCCAAATACCAAGAACGGTTTACACTCCACAGCAAATACGGCAAATGCAAGTATCAATAAAACAGTAAATCTCTTCGATCTTTATTTGGTATCTTTAATTCGTGGAAACTGAAATATAATAGAAAGCAACACCATCACTCCTATCGCTATCGGATAGTATAGGTGTGGGATGATTTCGAGAGGAGAAATCGATGCCAAGCCACTCGCCATAAGCAACTGCGCACCATACGGCAAAACGCCCTGCGCAAAGCACGAAGCGGTATCCATCAGGCTCGCACTCTTGCGTGGAGATACGCCATATCGCTCCGACAAATCACGAGCAATAGGGCCTACGGTGAGAATTGCAATAGTATTATTTGCTGTGCATAGGTCGGTCAGCACGGTTATGCCGGCAATTGCAGCCTCCGCTCCTCGTTTACCAGAAATGCGTTTGGTAACAACACGAGTGATAAATTCAAAGCCTCCGCTCTGCTTCACCATATTCATCAAACCACCCGCCATAAGGGTAATAATTATAAGTTCGCCCATAGAGAGTACTCCCCCACTCGCCGACTCGCAAAACGAAACGCCCGTAAGAGAGCCACACGCCAAGCCGATAATAATTGTGGCGACTATACCAAGCACCAATACTACAAGCACATCCACGCCTACGATAGCGCAGATAAGGACAAGCAGATAAGGGATAGCCTTATACCACTCTGCCACGCTTGCTGTCTCGACACACTCGTTGGCCGACAATCCGAGGAATAGGTATAATCCAAGCGACAGCAGCGCCGCAGGGAGTACGAGCAGGAGATTGGTACGGAATTTATCCTTCATATTACACCCCTGACTCATTGTAGCGGCGATGGTTGTATCAGAAATAAACGAAAGATTATCGCCAAAGAAGGCTCCGCCGACTACGATAGCAACCATCTGTGCCGTATCGGCACCAATCTGCTGAGCCAAGCCTGAAACTACCGGAGTGAGCGCCACAATAGTACCCACCGAAGTTCCTATCGAGATAGAGATAAAGCAGGCTGCCACAAAGATACCCGCAGGCAGAAACTCCGCAGGTACAAAGCGCAGTGTAAAGTTCACCGTAGCATCTACCGCACCCATAGCCTTGGCCGAGGCGGCAAAGATACCGGCAAGAATGAATATCCATATCATATAGAGGATATTCTTGTCGGCAGCACCCTCCGAGAATACACCGACACGCTCCTGCAACGAGCGACTAATGCCACGCAGCACCGCCACCGCATAAATTGCAGCCACCACAAACGCCACCGAAATGGATATGCGATAGAAATCACCCGAGGCGATTGCCATAGCCAAATAGGCCACCAAAAGCACCAATACGGGCGATAGAGCCAACAATCCTCTCTTCATCTGCAATCTCTATTAGTTAGCCAAGAAGCAATCTACATAAATCGGTAGGTGATCCGACGCATAGTAGCCTGCAAACTCCTCGATAATGAGCTTCCACTCATTTACACGCACCGAGTTTGGTGTGTAGAAGACATGGTCGATATGCATACCGTTTGCCGGCTTATCCTTGGCAGGGCGATACTCTGCGTGCGACTGATACTTGGCGTTGATAGGATTTGCCACACCCAACATTGTATCCTCCAAGAGTGGCGACTCCTGCAATACACGATAAGCCTCACTCTTCTCGTTGGCATTGTAGTCGGCTGTAACAAACGCAGGCAATCCCTTCGATATGTGGCGCACCATATTGAGCACAATAAACGAAGAGTTCACCTTCGCCTCGTGGCCACGATGGTCGTAGTGACCGTTGAAGAGAAAGAACACCTTGCCCGTAACCTTATCACGGAACTTTGCCCAGGTGAAGAGTCGAGTTGAACGAGCTCCATAGCCCGGCTTACCCACTGCATCCGAGAGCCATACGGTATCGTAGTCGAGCAACTCGACACGCTCTCTGCGATAGAATATCGGATTGAAGTGGTGTTTTCTGTCGTTATTATCGCCCGACACATTCGTGCCTATCCAGTCGTAGTCCTTACCTATCTGAGCCACCAAATCCTCAATCTGATGCAAATATGGCTCTTGTGCGCCAAAAACATCGAACTTATACTCTTCGAGCAATGCCACAGCCGCAGGTAAGCGCTTCTCCGACCACGAATTCACTGGGTACTGGATATTGAAGGTCGCAATACGGATACTCTCGGTAGACCAATCACTTCTTGGAGCGGTCAAACGTTTGGTCTCCTCCTCGGCAACCGCCGCAGCACCTCCGGCCGTAAGAACTACACCATTTTGCTTTGGTGTATTATTGAAATCTGCGTGAGCAGCATCAATCTCCGCTACCGAAGTTACGCAAAGCATATTCTTACACTCCACCTCAGGGTCATTATAGGTGGCGATATAGATGGTTCCATCATTGGCCTCGGCAATAATAGGGTTAATTGTTACAAGGTCCGAAGCGAGACGCAAACCGCCATACCAAGTAGCGCCACAATCCTCCGAGAGATAGGCATACATACCCTCCGGACGCCAATAGAGTTCTCTATCGAAGCGGGCATTACGCACCATCAGCAAGCGACCGTCAGCAAGACGACGCACTGCAAAATTCTGGTCGGGGGCAGCAACAAATCGTACAGGTGTGCTCCACGACTTACCGTCTGTCGAGGTCGATACATACGACCACGCTGTTCCCGAAGCACGCACAACCATACGCATCGAGCCATCGCTATGATGGAACAACTGCGGATTGTTGTAGCGAGCCGCCACAGCCTCATTTGCACACTTCACCACGCCCATATTCTCCTGCCACGACTCACCGCCATCGCACGAAATATAGACTCCTGCACCACGCTTTGCGTCCAATTCGTGATACTTATCGATATAAGGCGACACAAAACGAGGTGTATTCCACTTATTCGAGATATAGAGTGCCTTATCGTACTCCATAACCTCTCTGCCCCACAATGCCGCAGGAAGTACCCACTCGCCGGCACTATTAACCATTGGGCGACCTGTTGCCACGCCTACGCCGAGATATTTAGGCTCTCCCCAAGTCGGTGTAGCCTCATCAGGGTTCTTACAAGCCACAGCCCACAACGAACCACGACCATCGTAGTAGCCATCAAATACCGTATAGAAGAGCCACATCTCACCCTTTGGTGAGTACCACAACAAACCATTGCGCACAGCCCACTTATCATCACGAGCATCGAGAGCCAATGTCGGCTCTACCCAATTTGCGCCCTTATCATCGCTATATGCAAGGGTTAAAAAGCCATTGGCGCCATCACCTCCGCACAATACCGAAGCCCATAAACGACCCTTTGTAGTCGTTTCAATCGCTGTAAGTTGAGTTCGCTCGAGAGCGCCTATACCATACTTCAAAGCATCAGGCGAGTTGTGAAGAGTTGCCTTCAAATATGTCTCGGTAGCATTTGCACCAAATGCCACCATAACTGCCATTACAAATATCGCTATCTTTCTCATAACTTTTTCCTATTAATTGTAACGAACTACGAATGAACCGAAATTGACAGTGGTCTTAACCATCGAATTGTGGCGCAATACACCGTTCTCATTATAGTCATAGCCCAAAGTTGCCACTCGCTTGGCTACGGGCACCACCCTAACATAGACCTTCGACTTGCCAAAAAGCGACTTAGGCAACACTACGCAATGCTCCGTAAAGCCTGCTCCTGCAAGTATGCTGACATAGTTTGAGCCGTTTACATCGTTATGCCACCACCAAGGCAACGAGCCTAACTTCATTGGTTTAGTATCCTCAACTCGAACCCACTTCTTACCGTCAGTCGAGTACTCCACTCCCCAATATATAGGGAAGCCATACGAAGTTTCAGCCGAGATATTACCCGCAGCGAAAGTAAAGCCGAATAGTATTCGCTTACCCGAAAGTTTTGCGGTCGAGAACTCCAACTCGACACCCTTTCCGCAATCGCTCGTCCAATCCCACCAGTTGCGAGCCTCGGTCTTCACTGTGAATGAGCCGTGATTAACCAAGCCCTTAGCGCCCTTTGGATCATCCTCTTCATTAGCAGAAATGTAAGGATTATTTGTATCCTTTCCTCGCACAACTTTGCCATCGAGAGCCAAGCGCAACACACCTGTACCGACATCTGCCATCACGCCCTCGGTTGTAATAGTTGTTTTACGGCCCGACTCGGTATTAAACTGCGTCTTGCCATCACTCCAATTCCACTCAGCGATAGACTTATAACGAGAACTCTTCTGGTTCCAATCCATATCGTAATCATCGTTATCAACCGGAAGAATAACATATCGGCCAAATACATCTCCACCATAGCGTGGCAACGATGCGTGAGTTACGATACCTCGCATACGACCTGCACCCTTTGGCACACCATCGCCCTCTCTGCGCCAACGGCAAAGAGTATTTGTGAGCGAATATATCGAAGAACCATTCTTATCGCACAAGAGCGTAGCCCAACAATCCATCGACTTATTAGGCTTTGCAACCTTATTCTGCGGTGTGAGCTGCACATACGGCTCATATACATTTGAAAATGCTCCATCCTTAAAGACTATCTCGCAATCTTTGAGTGTTACATAGGTGTAAATATCGTCGTCGGTAAGTTCTCCGATATACTTCTCCTTGCGAGGGAGTTCAATCTCATCGCACGGTGTAAATCGCATAATATCGGTATCGCTTACGCCCTTAATCGTTACGCCGCAAGGCTCGTCGCAGGCGAGGGTTGTACCCTGCAACGACAAGACTACTCGCCCGTAACGAGTAAACTTCTTGGCAAACTTGCGCTCCTTAACCTTCAACTTAAAGCCAACACTACCATCCACCGCCTCGATATAGACAGTTGCGAGGTCGCTATTCCTCATCGAAGCGTAGTGCACCTGAGTATTCAGGTCGTTGTTATGGCCGTAAGGCTTGCTGATTACATAGCCCTCGATATAGAGTTCCTGCTCCACAACCATACTTTTGGCCTTCTGTGCCATCTCTCGCACCTCTCGCATAGGGGTTATTGGATTTGCCGACAAAGGCAATACGGCAACCACTGCCGCCAATAACGCCAATAATGTTAATCTCTTCATATATAGTTTTTTTAGGTTCTATCTCTGTTGTGTACTATCAATGTAGGACAAGAATTGCTCCTTGTAGTTCTCGCCAATAGGGACATAGTCGTCATTCGACAAAAATACTCGGCCCTTGGTATAGCCTGCGACATAATTCAGGTTTATGATATAGGAGCGATGCACACGCATAAACTGCGAAGAATGCAACTCGCTCTCCATATTTTTGAGTCGGAAGAGCGTTACCAACTTAGTTCCGTCAGCCAAATGCAAACGCACATACTCGCCAGCACTCTCCACATAGACTATATTCGACATCTTAACAAGGTGTGTCTTACGGTCGGCGTGTACCGACAATACTCCGATATCATCTACACCCTCAACCGACTCATCAGCCTTCATCTCCAACTCATCGGTCTTCATCTCCGACTGCAACTGCAACAACTCATAGAGCGACTGCGCCTTCTCCGAAGCACGGGTAATCTCTTTCAAGCCGAAAGGTTTGAGCAGATAGTCGATAGCCGAGAGTTTAAAGCCTTCGATGGCATACTCAGCGTAAGCGGTCGTAAAGATAACCATCGCCGGAACATCCAACGACTGCACAAACTCCACACCCGTCATATCGGGCATATTTATATCGACAAATATAAGGTCTATACTATTCTCGTTGAGCCACTCCTTTGCCGATACTGCACTACGGAATGTGGCAGCCAACTCCAAGAATGGAATCTTCGAGATATAGCCCGATATTTGTCGAAGAGCCAACGGCTCATCATCAATTGCGATGCATCTCATAACTATTCAGTGTCGGTATTTTGAGCGTTATACAGTAACTGTTCTCATTCTCTTCGATTTTCAGGTCGTAGCGGTCATCGTATATCAAATCGAGGCGCTTGCGTACATTCTCTAATCCGATACCCGGCTTATCGTTGCGCTTGGCCGAATTTACCGAGTTCTCGAAACGACCAACAACATACCCCTCCTCGCTCTTTATGTCGATGTAGATATACGAGGCGTTATCGTAACTAACTCCGTGCTTAAATGCATTCTCCACAAAGACAATAAAGATGAGTGGAGGAATCTCCACACGACGGTTGAGTTGCTCGGGCTTATTATAGAGAATTTTCACATCATCGGTATATCGAATACGCATTAACTCGATATAGTTCTCGATAAACTTAACCTCCTCCTTCAACGATATTGTATCGTCGCTCGTATCATAAACCACATAGCGCATCATATCCGAGAGTTGGATGATTGCCTGCTTGGCAGCCTCGCCGTCAATATCGACCAAAGCGTGGATATTATTGAGCGTATTCATCAAGAAGTGAGGATTTATCTGATGCTTCAAGTAGTACATCTCCGCCTGCAAGTTTTGGTGTTGTAGGCGCTCGGCATCCTCATCGCTCTGCATTTGGCGATAGAGAGTGCGAATGGAGTTATTCGCCGCAAACATCAACACCGCTGCTATCATATTACCCCACCACGAGAATACGGTAAGTCCTATATGCACCTCACCAATTGGTTGGTCCTCCACACTAAACGGAAGAGCAAAGGTTATGTCGGACTGCTCGTAGAGTTCCAAAAGCGAGAATACTCCTACAATAAGCAGTGTCGATATTGCCAAATAGGTAACATAGCGTCTTCTACCCCACAAGTAGCGATAGAGAAGCAGATTGTTTGCCAAGAAGAGCAGATAGAAAGGAAGAACCTTCAACCACGAAAGGAGCGAGGAGCGGGCATCGATAATCTTCTCCGACATCATACCCGAGTTCATAAACGGCGTAAGAAGCACCAATACCCAGATAAGGAAATAGAGGGTATTCTCGCCAATTACCTGCTTGCGAATCTTCAAAATTTTCTTCTCTTTCATCGCCCAAAATAGTTAATCACGACAAAGTTAATAACTATTTTGCATAAATGCAAAAAAGACAGCCAGATAACTGACTGTCTTTTCTCCTATAATTTTTACGACTTTCCCGTTACACCAACTTCGAGATGTCGTACAAGTAGCGCTTAATCGAGCGCTTTGGAGTCTTCTCGAACTCGGTAGGATAGATGATAATCGAAGCCAAACGCTCGTAACCTGCAACCTGTGCGTTGAGGGTTTTGAGGTTCTCGTTCATAATCTCATCGAGTTTAACCTTGTCGATATGCTCCTTCTCGCAGAGTGCGAAATCAGGCACTACCAAACCGTAGAGTTTACCCTTATTTTCGAGCACAAGCGACTCGGCAACAAGAGGGAGGTTATTCAACTTATCCTCAATCTGCTCAGGATAGATATTCTGGCCTGTCTCGGTCAAAATCATACTCTTACAACGGCCCTTGATATAGAGCGTACCATCCTCATCGATAGTACCCATATCACCGGTGTGCAACCAGCCATCCTCGGTCAATACGGCCTTGGTATCCTTCTCGTTCTTGTAGTAACCCTGCATCACGCACTCTCCCTTAACGAGAATCTCGCCAGGAGTGTGGTGCTGGTCATCAGAGTCTATTTTAACCTCCAACATACCCTTCAAGTACTTACCGCACGAACGGAGTTTGAACTCTGATGGATCGGCAGTTACACTGATAAGCGGAGCACACTCGGTCATACCGTAACCCACGATAAGCGGGAAGTGGATAGACTTCAAGAATGACTCGGTCTCAGCATTGATTGGAGCGCCACCAATGATGAACAACTCAACATTGCCACCAAACGAATCAAGCAACTTCTGACGAATCTTTGCACGAATAACCTCATTTACCAACGGCACCTTGATGGCCACGCTCAATGCGCCCTTCTCCAAGAGTGGAGCAACCTGCTTACGGTAAATCTTCTCCAACACGAGAGGTACCGACGAAATTACATTCGGCTGCACCTTCTGCATAGCCTCAACCAACACCTTTGGTGTAGGCATCTTACCAAGCAAGTTGATATGGCCTCCGACTGCGAGCGGAGTGAGAAAATCGACGGTACATCCGTAGGCGTGAGCCAAAGGCAGGAACGCCAAAGTACGACGGCCCTTCGAGAAGTAGTAGTTACCCGAAGACTTCGACTTCAAAGTCTTTATATAAACCACATTAGCAGTAAGGTTATTTACGGTAAGCATAACACCCTTTGAATAACCTGTTGTACCCGAAGTATAGTTCAACAAACAGAGGTGGTCGTTTGGCACATCCGCATACTTAATATCATTTACGGTAAAGCCGTTTGGATAGCGACGACGGTAGTTTGCAGTCATACTGTCCACGCACTTTGTCAATACACCGCCACGACGCTCGAACAATACATGGTAGTCGGTAAGCGAGAATACGCCCTCGACATTTGGCAATGCCTCCTCATCGAGTCCATCCCAATACGAATCTGTAAGGAACAAAAGGCGACTCTCCGAGTGGTTTACGATGTGTGCAATATCGTTCGAAGTAAAGGTTTGCATAATTGGCACAATAACTGCACCGTAAGTCATTGTAGCAATATATACTGCACACCAACGAGGTGTATTACGACCTACGAGGGCAATTTTATCGCCCTGCTTTACACCTGCTTCATCAAACAAGATGTGGAGCTTTGCAATCTCCTTCGCAAAGCCATAGTATGAATAACTCTCTCCCGAGAAATAGTCGGTTACGGCAGACATCTCACGATGCTCACGAAACGACTCTTCATACATCTTAATAAGGTTCTCCTGTAACATATTTTTAACTGCTATTTTATTGTTTGGATTCTATTTAATTCCCATTCGTTTTACATCATAGAGGTAGCGCTTAATTGAACGCTTTGGAGTCTTCTCGAACTCATCGAGATGGATTGTAATCGACACCAAACGCTCGTATGCAGCCACCTGATCGTTCAAGTTTTTAAGGTTCTCCTTCATAATCTCCTCCAACTTGGCACGGTCGATACCCTCCTTCTCGCAGTGGTCGAAATCAGGCACTACCAAACCGTAGAGTTTACCCTCATTCTCCAACACGAGCGACTCCATAACGAGAGGCATATTGTTCAACTTATCCTCAATCTGTTCAGGGTAGATATTCTGGCCTGTATCGGTCAAAATCATAGTCTTGCAACGGCCCTTGATATAGACAGTGCCATCCGGATCCATAATACCCATATCGCCGGTGTGCATCCAACCATTCGGTTCGAGGACAGCCTCTGTATCCTTTTGATTTTTGTAGTAACCTTGCATCACCATCTCACCCTTAACCATAATCTCGCCAGGGATACGCAGAGGGTCATCTGACTCAATTTTAACATCGAGATACTCACTCAAATACTTACCGCACGAGCCGAGTTTATACTCCTCCGGTTGCGGTGTAACGCAGATAAGTGGCGCACACTCGGTCATACCATATCCCACGATAATCGGGAAGCGGATAGATTTGAGGAAGGTTTCGGTCTCCTTGTTCATAGGCGCTCCACCCACGATAAACATCTCCAAGTTACCTCCAAACGAAGCGAGGAGCTTCTCCTTAATCTTCATACGCACAACCTCATTTACCAAAGGCACCTTCATCGCAATGCTCAAAGGTCCCTTTTCGAGCATTGGAGCAATCTGCTTACGGTAAACCTTCTCCAATACGAGAGGTACCGAACAGATAATACTTGGCTGCACCTTCTGCATAGCCTCAACCAACACCTTTGGTGTAGGCATCTTACCGAGGAGGTTGATATGACCACCAGCAGCCAACGGTGCAAGGAAGTCGAATGCGCAACCAAAGGCGTGTGCCAAAGGCAAGAATGCCAAGGTACGACGGCCCTTCTGGAACCAATGCTGTTTTGTTGTGGTATTAATCTTTGTTACAGCATAATAGACATTCGCTGTAAGGTTGTTTACGGTGAGCATTACACCCTTCGAGTAGCCTGTTGTACCCGAAGTATAGCTCAACACCATAAGTGCGTCGTTCGGAACATCGGCATACTTAATATCGTTTACCGTAAAGCCGTTAGGATAACGCTTGCGGTAGTTCTCGGTCATCGAATTTACGAACTTGGTGAGTTTATCGTCCTCACGCTCAAAGAGTGCGTGGTAGTCGGTAAGCGAGAATACGCCCTCGACATTTGGCAATGCCTCCTCATCGAGTCCATCCCAATACGAATCTGTAAGGAACAAAAGGCGACTCTCCGAGTGGTTTACGATGTGTGCAATATCGTTCGAAGTAAAGGTCTGCATAATTGGCACAATAACTGCACCATAGGTAATTGTGGCGATATAAACAACACACCAACGAGGTGTATTACGACCAACAAGTGCAATTTTGTCGCCCGGCTTAATGCCTGCCTCGTCAAAGAGAAGATGCAACTTTGCAATCTCCTTTGCGAAGCCATAATACGAGTAGGTTTCTCCCGTAAAATAATCTGTTACAGCCGACATTTCACGATTATCACGAAATGACTGCTCATACATTTTAATTAAATTTGCGTCTAACATACTTTATATTTTTAGGCTATTAACCATTATTTTCGTTCTCTTTTTTCTCCTCCGTAAGTCCCAACTTCTCAGCCAATTCGTGGCTAAAATAACTCCATACATCTATTTTAGGTTCTGTACCATCGAGCAGTCGGCCCACATTCTTGCGATGTGTCCAAACAAGCGCCAATGCCACTACGAACGAGAATACGAGGAATGAAATAGAGGTGTGATTTAGACCGTGTCGGGCATAGATACTTCCCGAAAAAATCGACACCAATACAGGGAAAGCACAACCTGCCACTATCGATGCAAGCGATACATAGTTCCACACCGCAAAGACCACAAGCCACACCGCAAAGCACAAAAGTGCGATGTTTGGTTGGATACCTGTAAGGGCTCCCAACACGGTTGCAACACCCTTTCCGCCTCGGAAATTTGCAAAAATAGGGAAGATATGTCCTAAAACAGACACAAATAGTGCTAAAATCTTCATATTGACAATCCACGCCTGCGACGGAATGTTCACATCATAGCGCAGCAATGAGAAGATACTAACGGCCACAAAGCCCTTCAAGAAGTCTATTGCAAATACAGGAATAGCGGCACGTGTACCTAGCACACGCAATACATTCGTTGTTCCCGCATTTTTACTTCCGTGCTCTCGTACATCCACGCCATAGTAGCGTTTGCCAATCCATACGGCGCTTGGAATAGAGCCGAGCAAGTATGCGATAATAAACAGAGTTACAATGCAATAGTAGGTTATAACCATATTGTTCTCACACCTGTATTTGTGGCAAATATAATAAAAATTTCTCAACCTCCAAAAATACGAAGCTCTCCTCAATGTTCAAAAAGTCGCATTCGGGAAAAGTTGCACTTAAAAATGTATATTTCTTGTAGGGTGCTATATTTCTCGGATTTTTTTACTATATTTGCGAGTTAAAATATATTAAATATATATTTGCTATGAACTTGGACTACAAGAAGCTTTTATCGTATCTGTCATCGCCTCGTTGGTGGTGGTCGTGGTTTATGATTGTATTGGGTTGTGCATTGCTCGCTGCCGGCTATGTACTATTTATAAGCCCTTACAACATCGTTCCGGGTGGTGTGTATGGCGCAGGTATCGTCTTGCACAACATCTTCCCTGACATTCAAGTCGGAACATTCGGCTATATGTTCGATATTGTGCTTTTGATACTTGCATTTATAGCATTTGGACCTCGATTTGGTTCAAAAACAGTAGTTGCAGCACTGCTCACACCGGGTTTAATGAACCTCTTCACCCATCTTGCATACCCTAACGAAGAGGCTATTCGTTCACTCGACCCAGCGCAGCTTCTCGGCGGCATTCTCGATATGTCTGACCACCTGATGCTGACAACGATTGTCGGTGCCGTAGTGTTGGGCGTAGGTGTAGGCCTTGTAGTTCGTGAGCAGGCCACAACAGGCGGAACAGACATCGTGGCAATGATGTTGCAAAAGTACTGCAAGATGACCTTTTCGAGTGGCGTATTGGTTGCCGATTCGGTGGTTGTGTTGGCAGGCTTGCTCGTCATCGGTTTTGGCGTCGGAGGAGGCGAAGCACAGGGTTGGCAGTTGTCGTTCTACTCGCTTATCGCCATCTATGTATCATCTCGTGTGCTGGCGTATATGCTCGATGGAGCGTCGTATGACCGTATAATCTTCATTATCACATCGCACCACAACGAGGAGTTCCGTCGTTATATTCTCGAAGAGATGGACCGCAGTGGCACATACATCAAAACAAGCGGAATGTATACCAATGCCGAGAAGGAGATGATTTTCTTGGTTGTGCCACGCCACGAGCTTTCGAAGGTTCAGCGTGCCATCAAGGAGTACGATCCGAAAGCCTTTATGGTGGTAGCAAATGCCTACAACACCTTTGGTGAGGGTTTCAAACCAATGCCGGAGAAGCACGAGTTGGAGAATATGTAGAAAACCGAAAACTAATTATGAATTTTACGAATTTGCGTCCTTTGCAGGGCGAAGGGAAAAAGATATTTATAGAGACCTACGGCTGTCAGATGAACTTTGGCGACAGCGAGATTGTGGTTTCGATTATGCAGGATGAGGGATACTTCTACACCGAGAAGATTGAGGAGGCCGACATCATCCTGATAAACACCTGCTCGGTGCGTGATAACGCAGAGCAACGCATCTGGGGCAGATTGAGCGAGATGCGCCGTCTGCGTCGAAAGAAGCCTACTCTCTTGGTTGGTGTTATCGGCTGTATGGCAGAGCGACTCAAAGAGGAGTTACTCGAAAAAGGCAATGGCGTGGACATCGTAGCAGGCCCCGACACCTATCGTGACCTTCCGAAGTTGTGCCGTGAGGCTGAAAGTGGCGGTAAGGGTATCAACACCCTACTCTCCACCGAGGAGACCTATGCCGACATCGCACCTGTACGCCTTGATAAGAATGGCGTAAGTGGTTTCATCTCAATTATGCGTGGTTGCAACAACTTCTGTGCCTACTGCGTTGTACCTTACACTCGTGGTCGTGAGCGCAGTCGTTCGCACGAAACAATCGTAGGCGAGGCTCGAACACTCTTCGAGAATGGTTATCGTGAAGTTACTCTTCTCGGTCAGAATGTCAATTCATACGCCGATGGCGAGGTAAACTTCCCTAAACTCTTGGCCAAGGTAGCCGATATTTCACCACTCCTGCGTGTGCGCTACGCAACTTCGCATCCGAAGGATTTGAGCGACGAGTTGATTGCCACAATGGCGGCATATAAAAATATCTGCAAGGCTGTTCATCTTCCGGCGCAGTCGGGTTCGAACGCCCAACTCGAAAAGATGAATCGCAAATATACCCGTGAGTGGTATTTGGAGCGTATGGCAGCCATCCGCAAGGCTATGCCGGAGTGCGCTATCACCACCGACCTTATTTCGGGCTTCTGTGGTGAGAGTTTGGAGGACCACGAAGCAACCTTGTCGCTTATGCGAGAGGTAGGCTATGCCTCGGCCTTTATGTTCAAGTACTCGGTGCGCCCCGACACCTTCTCGGCTCGCCATTTCGAAGATGATGTACCCGAGGAGGAGAAGACTCGTCGTTTGAACGAGGTTATTGCCCTGCAAAACACACTCTCATTGGAGGGCAACAAGCGTGATGTGGGCAAGACTTTCGAGGTATTGATTGAGGGTCGCTCGAAGCGTAGTGCTGAGCAACTCTGTGGTCGTACATCGCAGAACAAGATGGTAGTATTCGACCGTGTAGAGGGCTACGGAGCAGGTGATTACATCGATGTAGAGATTACCCACTGCTCATCTGCCACACTCTTTGGAAAAGCAAAAGTAGAGTAACAATGAAGCTATTAAGAGTTATTTGCGCCATTCTGGCATTCGGTTTAGTCGCCTGCGAAGAGCCTGACTACGGTACAGGTTCGCCGCTGGTTATTCCGTCACTCGGCACACCCGAAAGCAACGAGATTTGGTTCTCGACAACCGACTCCTTTTCGCTCATAGCGTTAGACGAGGATGGTTTCGATGTTGCAATCGAGGATATCGTCTACGACGAGGGATTTTGCGGTATTATCCGCTTTGAAGCGCCCGTAAGAGTTATCAAGGAACGAGCATTTGCCAACTGCCACAACTTGCAGAACATCTCGTTGCCAGGCTCTATCCACACTATCGAGAAGGAGGCGTTCTGGGAGTGTAAGAATATGGAGGCTATAACCCTCGGAGGAGGATTGACCTCGTGCGGAGAGAAGGCATTCGACAACTGCATAAATCTCTTTTCGCTACACATCCCGTCTATCTATCGTTGGTGCGAGATAGAGTTTGAGTCGCCTACGGCAAATCCACTCTATTACACCGAGCAGTTATGGGTAAATGATACCCGCATCAGAGCAATATATATTGATGACCGCACCACCAAAATTCACGACTACGCATTCTACAACTACACGATGCTCCAAGCCGTAACACTCCACTCCAAGATTGAGAGTATAGGTCGTCAGGCATTCGAGGGTTGCGAGAATATATCGAAGGTCTCTTTTAGGGGCGAGGGCAAGGATTGGTGCAGACTATCTTTCGAGGATGAGAGAGCCAACCCGTTGTCGTTAGCCACCCGACTTTACCTCACCGACGCATACGACACATACTCGACAGAACTTACCGAGTTGGATTTGAACGGTATCAGCGAAATTGGCGACTTTGCTTTTATAAACTGTGTATCGTTGAAGCAATTGAGGACAGACAATATCCTCACTACCATCGGAGAAGAGGCGTTCCGCAACTGCACATCACTCACCTCCGCATCGCTCGGCAGTGGCGTAGAGGAGATTGAGGGCAAGGCCTTTATGGGTTGTACGAATCTCGAAAGTGTAACTATAATGGCAACCGAGCCACCGACATTGGAAGATAAGTACATCTTCGAGTACAACGCAGACAATCGCAAGATATATATCCCGAAGGGTACTTACGACCTCTACACGACCGACGCTATGTGGAGAAAGTACAAGGAGAGCATAACCGAGTTGTAAATCAATAACACTAACCATAATGAAGAGATTTCTAATTTTACTTGTCGCACTATCGGCATCTGTTGCAACGATAGCAGCACCACAACGACAACTCCTACACGAAGGTTGGCAGTTCAAGCAGCAGCGAGGTACCAATTGGTTTCCCGCAACTGTGCCGGGTGTTGTTCACACCGACCTGATGGCAAACGGCATCATCGAAGATCCATTCTTCCGCCTCAACGAGCGTGGAGTGCAGTGGGTTGATAAGGAGGATTGGGTTTACACCACCACCTTCACTGCCGATAAGGAGATTTTCAACAAGGAGCATATCGACTTGGTATTTGAAGGCTTGGACACCTATGCCGATGTCTATCTGAACGACGAACTACTTGTCAAAGCCGACAATATGTTCCGTTTGTGGAGAGTGGATGTGAAGAAATATCTTCGAGAGGGCGAGAATACCTTGCGTGTCTACTTCCACTCGGTCGTAAAGATTGATATGCCGAAGTGGGAGGCTCTGCCATTCCAATACTATCGTTGGAACGACCAATCGGCCAATGGCGGCCTCTTGGACCGTAAAATCAGCGTATTCTGCCGCAAGGCGGGCTATCACTACGGTTGGGATTGGGGACCACGCCTTGTGACATCGGGCATTTGGCGTCCCGTCTATCTCGAAGCGTGGAATTCACTCCGCATAAGCGATATTTTCTACAATCAGAAGTGCGTTACCGAGAAGCGTGCCGAGATTGATGTCGAGTTCGAAATTCTCGCCCAGAAGGAGGGCGTTGCCTCGTTGCGTGTAGTAGATGAGCGCACAGGCAAAACACTTGCCAAAGGCACTACAACCCTCAAAGCAGGAGAGAATAAGGCAGTTGTACCGATGACTATCGCCAAGCCTAAACTTTGGTGGTGCAACGGTTTGGGCGAGGCTCATCGCTACGCCTTCCGCACCGAGGTAGAGATTGACGGCGTGGTTGCAGATAGTCGTCATCACGACATTGCAGTGCGTTCATTAAAGGTGATCCGCAAGGAGGACAAGGATGGTCGTTCCTTCTACTTTGAACTTAATGGTAAGGCCGTATTTGCAAAGGGTGCAAACTACATCCCTTGCGACTCGTTCCTCACCCGTGTAACTGACGAGATTTACGAGCAGACTATTGCCGATGCCGTAGCAGTAAATATGAATATGCTCCGAGTTTGGGGAGGTGGCATCTACGAGAACGAGAAGTTCTACGAGGAGTGCGAGAAGAACGGCTTGTTGGTATGGCAGGACTTTATGTTTGCCTGCGCACTCTACCCTTGTGAAGGCGAGATGGCAGAGAATATCCGCCAAGAGGCTATTGACAATATCAAGCGTCTGCGTAACTACGGTTGTATTGCATTGTGGTGCGGTAATAATGAGTGTTACGATACGCTCCTTGCCTGCAAGAGCAGTTTCAAGAAGAAGGGCATCGATATGCGTTACTACGATATTCAGAAGGCGCAGTTCGACTACCAATACTACGAACTTCTGCCCGAGGTATGTGCCAAGTACGACCCTATGCGCTACTACCACCCTATGTCGCCGTGGGTAGGCAAAGACATAAATGCAAGTAGTGCGAAGAATATGGGCGACTACCACTATTGGGGAGTTTGGGGATATCGTCATCCATTCGAGCGTTATAACACCACCCGATCACGATTTATGTCGGAGTATGGATTCCAATCGTTCCCTGAATTGGGCTCGGTGAAGCGTTACGCACCCGACTCAAAGGATTGGAATATCCACTCGGAGGTTATGATGTCGCATCAGCGTGGCGGTCGTAGTGCCAACTCCAAAATCAGCGACTACCTCGCCAAGGAGTATTGGCCGCAGAACGACTTCGAGATGCTTCTCTATATGGGACAAGTGATGCAGGGTGATGCAATAAAGATTGCCGTAGAGGCTCATCGTCGTGATATGCCGTTCTGCCAAGGCTCTCTCTATTGGCAGCACAACGACTGCTGGCCTGTGGCATCGTGGTCAAGCCGTGATTACTATGGTCGCTGGAAGGCGCAGCACTTCTTCGCACGCCACTTCTTCGACAAGTATCTCATCTCGGCATACGCCAGCGATGGCAGAATGCGAGTATATGTCGTATCGGACAACCAGAGCAACGCCAAAGCCGAATTGAAGGTGGAGGTAATGACTCTCACGGGTAAGGTCGTAAAGTCGTACTGCAAGGCTGTGGTTGTACCTGCAAACACATCGACCATAATGGTCGACGAAGCTGTCGAGGCGATGTTGGCAGGCGAAAAGGCCGAGAACCTCGTTATCGTATCGTCGCTCAAAGTGGGTGAGAAGTGCTACACCAACAACCACTACTTCGTAAAGCAGGGCGCACTCAACTTACCTGCTTGCAACATCACAACCAAGGTGGAGAAGTGTGATGATGGCGTCGCAGTAACCGTTTCGTCGGACAATTTCGCTCGTGCCGTATATCTTGCAATCGATGGTATCGACAATCGCTTTGAGGAGAACTATTTCGACCTTTTGCCTGGTACATCTCGCTCCGTAAAGGTTAAGACATCTCTCTCGGCCGAGGAGTTTGCAAAGCAGTTAAAGGTTATGCACCTCGGCGGTTGCAAGGAGTCAAAGGCGAAGGGCGGAGCATCAAAACTCGATAACGATGAAGAGGTACATTTCGTTAGTTAAGTTTGCACACACCATCTTCGCAATGCCATTTGCGCTGATGGCTTTCACATACGCTCTATGGAGCACCGAAGCGGAGTTTTCGTGGTGGTTACTCGTGCAGGTTGTCTTGTGTATGGTCTTTGCCCGCAATGTGGCAATGGGCTTCAACCGTTGGGCCGACCGAGATATCGACAAGGAGAATCCTCGCACTGCCGAGCGTGAAATTCCTGCGGGTAAGATATCACCCCGCAATGCGATGATATTTATCGTGGTGAATGCCGTATTGTTTGTGGCTACGGCCTGCACCATAAATCTGCTTACAGCGATACTCTCGCCCGTAGCATTGGCTGTAATTATGTTTTACAGTTACTGCAAGCGCTTTACCGCACTTGCCCATATCGTACTCGGTCTGTCGCTTGCGATAGCCCCTGCGGGAGCCTTTATTGCCGTTACGGGGACACTCACTTGGGAGGTGTGTCTGCTCTCGTTGTTGGTATTGACTTGGTGCGGAGGTTTCGATATTATCTACGCCTTGCAGGATGCAGAGTTCGACCGCAAACGAGGTTTGCACTCTATCCCTTCGACCTTCTCGGTGGCAACATCGCTCTACATCAGCATTGTGCTCCACTGCGTGAGCGTGGCAGCACTCGCAGGCTTCGCCCTGGTGCTACCTCAGAGTTGGGTTTTGTGGTGCGGAGTAGCACTCTTTACCGCTATCTTGGTGGCGGAACATATCCTCGTAACACCTAAACGCCAACGCTCCATCGGCATCGCCTTTGGCACTTTGAACGGCTTGGCAAGTTTAACCTTGGCGGCGTTCGTCATTGCCAATATCTTAATTTTCGGATAGTATGTGGGTATATTTGGCTTTTCTCTCGGCAGCAATGCTCGGACTATACGATGTGGCGAAGAAGCGCTCATTGCGAGAAAATGCCGTACTGCCCGTATTGTGGCTTAATACACTCTTCTCGACCATCATCTTTGCCCCTGCACTCATCGACTCGATCGTAGGCGGAGGGTGGCTAAATGGCACACTTCTCGCTACGATGCAAGGCTCGTGGCACGACCACGCAATGGTCTTTATTAAGGCTGTTATGGTGCTTTCATCGTGGATTTTCGGCTACTTCGGCATCAAGCACCTGCCGATAACCATCGTAGGTCCTATTAACGCCACACGCCCCGTAATGACTCTGGTGGGTGCTATGCTCATATTTGGCGAGAGGCTCAACGGCTATCAGTGGGTGGGCGTTGTGCTGGCTATCATCTCGCTCTATCTGCTGAGTCGTTCAAGCAAGAAGGAGGGCATAAGTTTTACGAATAACCGCTGGATACTGTGCATCGCTGCGGCGGCGTTTATTGGCGCTTGTTGCGGCTTGTACGACCGATATATTATGTTCTCGCTCAACCCCGTATTCGTGCAGAGTTGGTACACACTCTATCAGTTTGTGCTGATGTCGATTATCGTGGCGGTGCTGTGGCTGCCAAGACGAGCAGAACAACCATTCCATTGGTCGTGGGCCATACCGATGATTTCGATACTGCTTACGACTGCCGATATGGCATATCTCTACGCACTGCGTGATAGCGCAGCAATGATTGCTGTGGTGTCGATGATACGCCGCTCGTCGGTGTTGGTGTCGTTTGGTTGCGGTGCGGTGCTATTTGGCGAGCGCAACCTGCGAGCCAAGGCTCTCGACCTCGCACTAATACTCGTAGGTATGGTATTCCTATATATCGGTTCACGGTAACAAAACCGTATCCAACCATATCATATGTATCAGGTGTGCGTGCCTATGATACGGTGATACGCTAACAAGAAATTACAAATAACTAAATATATGAAGATTAAACTTGGGCTATTCCCAAAGGTTGTAATAGCCATTGCACTCGGTGCTGTACTCGGTCTGTTCCTGCCCGATGTATTTATCCGCACATTCAAGACCTTCAATGTACTATTCGCTCAACTATTGAAGTTCTCTGTGCCGTTGTTGGTACTCGGCTTGGTAACCCCAGCCATAGCCAACTTAGGCAAAGGAGCAGGTAAGATGCTCCTCTTCGTTATCGCAGTGTCGTATATCTCTACCGTAGGTGGAGCGCTCTTCTCGTACGGCTGTGCTACGGAGTTCTTCCCACACATACTAAAAGTGGGTGAACTATCAGCCGAAGCACTCTCCGAGAGGGAGTTTGCGCCATTCTTTACGCTTAAAATACCACCTGTATGTGATATGATGACAGCCATAGTACTCTCGTTTGTAATTGGCTTAGGCATCATATTCACCAAGGCAAACTCCATAAAGGTGTGGTTCGAGGAGTTTGGCGAGATAGTGAAGTTCACTATCGAGAAGGCAATCATTCCACTCCTGCCTATCTACATCTTTACGATGATTTGCGAGATGAGCGCCAAGGGCGTTATCGATGTGGTACTTGGCACAGGAGCAAAGGTTATCGGTACAGGTGTAGTACTCTCGATACTATACCTCGTAGCACAATATGTAATTGCAGGTATTATAGCACGCAAAAACCCTCTGCGTTGTCTGTATAATATCCTGCCAGCCTACCTTACGGGTTTCTCAATCTGCTCGTCGGCAGCAGTTATACCCGTAACTACCAAGTGTACGCTCAAAAGTGGCGTGCGTGAGGACATTGCCAACTTTGTTATTCCACTATGCTCGAATACGCATATGTGCGGTTCGACAATCAAGTTGGTAACTACAACTACGGCTGTGGCATATCTCTTTGGTGTAGATATACCGTTAGCCTTGTTCATCAACTTTGCGCTGATGCAGGCTATCGCTGCGGTATCATCGCCAGGCGTTATGGGTGGCGTACTGATGGCTTCGGTAGGCCTGCTCGAAACCATCCTCGGCTTCTCACCCGAGATGACAGCCTTGCTGATGGCTATCTACTTGGCACTCGACGGCTATGGCCCTGCTTGCAATGTCTCGGGCGACGGTGCAATTGCTATCGTTATGGATAAACTCTTCGGCAAGAAAAAGTAAAAAAAGAGAGGAGAAATTTCTCCTCTTTTTTTTAGGGCAATGATGCAAAAATCGACGATTTTTGCATCATTATTTTATTTTACAAGTCCTGGGTTGTAGGTAGTATCCGTATATGGATAAGGACAATACATCTTGCTATCGTCCCACTCCCCCGTAACAGAGAGAGCCTCATTGCGTAAAACACCGGGGGCGACCTCAATCATAGGGTTACTCTTGCGATACTCGAAGTGATTCTTCACCCTATTCATACGGAACATATCTCTTGCTCGTGGAGCAAAGCCACACCAATAGTAGCCTGCCATCTCCCAGCCGTGCTCGTTGTATGCTGCTTCGGCAATCTCCTCAGCCGACATAGCCATTGAGTAGAGGTTTGTAGTAGCACCATCGGCACGATTACGCACACGGTTCAGAACATCGACAGCCATACTTGTAACTTCACCGGCACGAGCCGAAGCCTCGGCATACCAACAATAGACCTCCGAAAGGCGAATAACCTGAATAGTCTTTTGTCCGAACTGCGGTGGGGCTAATGCCGATGTGTAATCGAACTCTTCTCCACGATTTGCAGACTCAGAGGATTTATTAAATACGGGTGCAACAACTTCACGAGTACCGCCATTATCGTACCACCAATCGTGAAGTACATCATCGGCAAGCAGAATTTTAGGAAGATAGGTTGCCTCCTTGCGAGGACCTTCGGGGAACTCCTTCCAAAACTTTATCTCACCATGCGTATCGCCCCAACCTCCGATTTTCATATCGAGCAAGAGATCTGTCAGCGGTGTCATCTGCGGAGCCCTATCTCGGTGGTAATAGATACCGAGAAGGAGTTCCGGATTCTTCTGCGTATACTCCACCGAATAGACATCCGCATAGTCGTCAAGTAGGCGATAGTCATAGGTCTTCAAATCCACATTATCAATCACCTCCTTGGCCTTAGAGGCAGCAAGGGCGTAGTACTCGACGCCTTTATTCAAAGGCCAACCTGCCATACACATATATACATAAGCCATCGCCGCCTTTACAGCAGGTTTCGATACCGCCACATTCACGCTACCATTATGATATGGCGCACTGTTATAGGTTATAGGGCATCCATCCTCGGCAATCTTCAAATCGGCAACAATCTGCGTATAGATCTCCTCCACCGACCACACCTTGGCATTGTAGTTAATCTCCTCCTTCAACATCACCGGCACCTCGCCCCAGGTTGTAACGAGATAGAACAACGAGTAGGCACGCCAAAAATGGGCCTGCGCCACCGCCTCGACAATAGCCTCCTTTGATACATCGGGTGTACGATAGGCGTTATTGATAATAAAATTCGCAGCCTTGATAACCTTAAAGCGCTGTTCCCACAAATTCACCATCCACGAATTGTTATCCGTCACACAGTATTGGTCGTGCTCACGCAGTGGTTGTTTATTACTTGCGGGATGAGTGGTAATATCATCGCCCGCCAAGAAATTAGTACCAACAAAGTCATTCTCCTGCTGCGATGTTGCAACTACCGAATAGAGTGCATTCAACGACGCTGCCAAATCCTCTTTTTGCGAAAAGAAGTTCTCACTCGACTGCTTGCCGTAGGCATTCTCCTCTAAAAAGTCGGTACAAGAAGTTAATGTAAGCAAGCCAATAAACAATGTATATAGTATCTTTTTCATAGTATTATCCGTTTTAGAATACGAGTTTCAAGCCAAAAGTGAATGTTCGTGGTACAGGATATGCCCCATAGTCCAAACCGTCATATCCGCTATATACCTCCGGGTCCATACCTTTATATTTGGTTATAGTAAAGATATCTTGCGCACTTACCGAGAGATGTATCTCGGCAAAGCGAGTTACATAGCGAGGTATCATATAGGACAGGGTTACATTCTTCAACTTGAAGAACGATGCATCCTCCAACCAAAAGTCCGAGTTTGCATAACTCTTATTGTCGGTATTAGAGATGCTTGGATACTTCGCCTTGCTCTTATCCTCCACATAATCCCAGCCTTGGAAGTAGGCATCTCGCAGCGTTATAAAGCGCGACACACCACTCATCGAGGCGGTGGTAAAATGGCTTATATTCAATCTATCCACACCAAATGCTCCGTTGAAAAAAACATTGAGCGAAAGTCCTCGCCACGACACAGTATTATTCCAACCGAGAGTCCATTTTGGAGATGCTTGTCCCTTGGCAATAAGGTCTGCCGAAGTTGGTGTTGTTGTGAGTGAGCCATCGGCCTTACGATAGAGATTTGCGCCCTTATCATTAAAGCCAACCCAATCATAAACATAGAACGAGCCAAGAGGATAGCCTTTTTTCATAATCTGCATAGGACCTCCCAAGTCGCTATAATTGGCAGTCAGCACAAAGTCATTACCCGCCAAATCCACCACCTGATTTTTGATATAGGTAGCATTAACCGATGTCTCCCACTTAACCGCCCTATCAACAACAAAGGTGTTGAGCGAAAGTTCAAATCCCTCATTCGTCAAAGCGCCCTGATTTACCCAGAAAGTACCTCCACCATTGTAGTGTGGCACCTGCTTTTGGAAGAGCAAATCGGTGGTGTTTTTCTTAAACCAATCGAACGATAAGTTTACGCCAGCAATGGTAAAGTCTAATCCAACATCATACTGCGTAGTCTTCTCCCAGGTGAGGTTTGGCGTTGCGAAGGTGTTGCCCCAATAGCCCGTATAACCGGTAGATGTTCCCCAACCGTAGGAGGTTGCCGACAACATTCCGAGTGTACTATATGCAGATATACCCTCATTTCCCGTAACGCCGTAACTTGCTCGAAGTTTTAGGTGCTCAACAACATTCTGGTTACGCATAAAGTTCTCCTTGGCAATATCCCAAGCCACAGCAGCAGAAGGGAAAAATCCCCAACGGTTACCCTTCTGGAATTTCGAGGAGCCATCAGCACGGAATGCGGCCGTTACAAAGTATCGCTTCTTGTAGTCGTAGTTGAGTCGCACAATGCCCGACATAAGCGAAGACTCGGTATAACCGTTGCTCTCGCTACGAACCGTAGCATTTCCCACATCCCAATAGCCCACGCTCTCGTTGTTCAAACCCGTACCGCTAATCGACAGCGAGGTGTCAATTACGCCACTCATCTCCCATACGGCATTTGCCGATATGGTGTGTCCGCTGAATGTGCCACTATATGCCAAATTATTGGTATTCTGCCAATAGCGGTGCATTGCCGAAGAGTTCGACATCGAACTTGTAGCACCTGCCGCAACTTTGCTTGATGCAAAGGTGTACGATGGCGAATGGTTGTAGTCGTAACCACCCTGCACTGATAGGGTTAGTCCTTTTACAATCTTGAACAAAAGGCGCATATTGGCATTGAGGTTATAACTATACGAATCGCTATAACACTCTGTCATTGCACCATAAGGGTTATTTCCGGTACCGATATTATAAGGATCGTTATTATAGATACCTGTAACGGGATCTCGCAACTCCATTGTAGGCGAGAAGTTTAATACATGGAACCAATTGGGTGCGCCATTCTTTTGATGCAGTACCGAGCCATTCATCTTTGCTGACACCGAGAGCCAACGCCTTACATCGGCATCGATATTGGCACGAATACCATAACGCATATACTTCGAATTGATGGTTACAGCCTCTTGGTCGAGCATATTTCCCGAAATGAGGTAGCGAACACGCTTTGCTCCGCCCGAAATACCGATGTTGTAGTTTTGGGATATTGCCGTACGAGTCATCAAATCAACCCAATCGACACCCTTCTCACCCGTGCGGTATGCCGCAACATCTACATCAGAGATTGTGCCTGCACCACGAATATCGTTCAATGCCAAAGCATACTCATAAGGAGAGAGGAGGTTGTAGTTCTTGCGCACCTCCGATACGCCCACCTTAGAATCGAACCACACACGCGCTCTACCCCGCTCACCACCTTTTGTGGTAACGATAACTACGCCATTCGCACCTCGTGAGCCATACACCGCAGTCGAAGAGGCATCTTTGAGCACCTCCATTGATTGAATATCCTGAGGATTTAGGCCATCTAAACCACTCGACGAAATAATACCATCAATAACATAGAGAGGGTCGCTACTCTTGTTTATGGAGGTTGTACCACGAATACGCACTTTTGCCGCAGCACCAGGCATACCGCTTACGCTCGTAACCTCTACACCCGAAGTTCGACCTTGCAAAATTTCCGATACATTTTTTACGGGTTGATCACCGAAGTTGCGTGCTCCAATGGTAGAGATAGAGCCTGTGAGATCGCTCTTTTTAACCTCTCCATAGCCAATGATTATGACCTCATCAAGTTTTTGGCTCTCTTCTTTGAGTATAAAGTCGTAGTGTTGAACACCCTTAACAACCTTTCGTTCGAGTGTTTCAAATCCCAAGAACGAAGCAGTAAGGGTTGCACCAACAGGTACTTGGAGCGAATATATTCCTCGCTCATCTATCACCGTACCAATCGTACTATTCTCCTTTACGAAAATTGCCGCACCTACGATAACCTCGCCCGCTTCATCCTTAATTGTTCCATTAATTCCAATCTGCTCGGACATATCTATCTTTGCAGACGCCACCAACGGAGTCAATATCAATAGCAGTAAAATCGATTGTAAAAACTTATTCATAGTAAATTAATTAGTTTGCACGAATTATAATGCAAATTTACAAAAACAACCATTTGAGCACCCTTTGCGCTATGTCAATCGCCCATACATAAGGTCGAAACGCCATTTTTGAGCGATGAAGTGGGAATTTGAGATATTCAATCTTTTTTATTCCGACCATCTATCAATACCAAAAATTTTTAATTTACAATTAAATTGCGTACATTTGCGAGATAATTGACTTTTAGCAAGCAAATACGATAAAAAATATACGATATGAACATTTCATTTAATTGGCTCAAAAATTATGTCAATACCACTCTCTCGGCTGAGGAGATTTCTAAGGTATTGACCGATATCGGCTTGGAGGTCGAGGGCTTCGAGAAGATTGAGACCATTCGTGGCGGTTTAGCCGGTGTGGTTGTAGGTGAGGTACTCACTTGCGAGGATCACCCCGACACTGACCACCTCCACATCACCACTGTTGATGTTGGTGGCGAGGCACCATTGCAGATTGTCTGCGGTGCAGCAAACTGCCGTCAGGGCTTGAAGGTTATGTGTGCAACCGTTGGTGCAGTACTCTACCCCGACGGAGGCGACGAGGAGTTTAAGATTAAGCGTTCGAAGATTCGTGGCGTAGAGTCGCTCGGTATGTTGTGTGCAGAGGATGAGTTGGGTATCGGTTCGTCGCACGCAGGTATCATCGAGTTGCCAGCCGACGCAGTTGTAGGCACACCTGCCAAGGAGTACTACAACATCACCGACGACTATCTCATCGAGGTTGGTTTGACTCCAAACCGCATCGATGCAGGCTCACACATCGGTGTAGCTCGTGACCTCGTGGCATATCTTCGTGCGCAGGGCGTAGAGGCGGAGTTGAACTTGCCAAGCGTAGAGGCATTTGCCGTAGAGAACAACAGTGCAAAGGTGGAGGTTGTAGTGGAGAACACCACAGCCTGCCCACACTATACAGGAGTAGCCGTTACAGGCTGTAAGATTGGCCCATCGCCTGAGTGGATGCAGAACTCGCTCCGTGCTGCGGGCATCAACCCTAAGAACAACTTGGTAGATATTACCAACTATGTACTCTTCGAGCTTGGTCAGCCACTCCACGCCTTCGATATGGCGAAGATTGAGGGTAACAAGATTGTAGTTAAGAACTGCGCTGAGGGCACTCCGTTTGTAACTCTCGACGGCGTAGAGCGCAAACTCACAGCCAACGATCTGATGATTTGCTCGGCAGAGCGCCCAATGTGTATTGCAGGTGTCTATGGCGGTTTGGATTCGGGCGTTAGCGACACAACAACCGATATCTTCATCGAGAGCGCATACTTCAACCCTGTATCGGTGCGTAAGACCGCAAAGCGCTTCGGTTTGAATACCGACTCGTCGTTCCGTTTCGAGCGTGGTATCGACCCTAACATTCAGATTTATGCCTTGAAGCGTGCTGCACTTCTGTTCAAGGAGTTGGCAGGCGGTACTATCGCAAGCGAGATTTACGACTCGAATCCGGAGCCTGTTGCTCCGTTCCGTTTCGACTTCTCGGTAGCCCGTGCAAAGGCATTGATTGGTAAGGATATTCCTACCGATACCTTCCGCACAATCGTGGATGCCTTGGAGGTGAAGATCGAGAAGGAGGAGGGCGATGTATGGAGCGTAGCCGTACCGCCATACCGTGTAGATGTTCAGCGTGAGGCAGACCTTATCGAGGATATCTTGCGTATCTATGGATACAACAATGTAGAGGTATCGGAGAAGGTAAACTCTACCCTCTCATATGTTCAGAAGCCAGACAAGACCCGTTTGACAAACCTCGTAGCCGATATGCTCACAGCTCGTGGCTACACCGAGATTATGTCAAACTCACTCACCAAGACTGCCTACTACGAGGGATTGCAGTCATACCCTGTTGAGAAGTGCGTGAAGATTATGAACCCACTCTCGGCAGACCTCGGCGTAATGCGACAGACACTTTTGTTCAACACAATGGAGGCTGTGCAACTCAACGCCAACCACCGCAATGGCGACTTGAAGATTTACGAGTTCGGAAATTGCTACTTCTACAATAAGGCAGAGGCAAAGGAGGGCGAGGAGGTTGCTCCGCTCGCTTCATACTCAGAGAACTACCGTTTGGCTATCGCCGTTACAGGAGTGGCAACACCGCAGTCGTGGAATCAGAAGGCTGAGCAGGCATCGTTCTACACCTTGCGTGCCCAGGTTGAGTTGTTGCTCCGTCGCTTCGGCTTGGACATCTACGCATTGCGCACCGAGTCGCTCGACAGCGATTTGTTTGGCGATGCAGTAGAGTTGTATGTAAACAACAAGCCGTTCGTACAGATGGGACAGGTGAATGCCAAAATTTGCAAGGCATTCGACTTGAAGCAGGATGTATTCTTCGCAGAGATTGACTTCGATATGCTTTGGAAGGCTACTCGCAAGCACAAGGTTGCCGCAACCGAGCTTTCGAAGTATCCGGAAGTTAAGCGTGATTTGGCACTCCTTGTGGATAAGGGTGTATCGTTTGCACAACTCCGTGCGACAGCCTTCGCAACCGAGAAGAAGTTGTTGAAGAGCGTTTCGTTGTTCGATGTTTACGAGGGCGACAAGCTGCCTGAGGGCAAGAAGTCTTACGCCTTGTCATTCATCCTCGAAGACAAGAACCAGACTTTGAACGACAAGACAATCGAGCGTACAATGGCGGCATTGCAGTCGGCATTCGAGCATAAACACGGCGCACAGATTCGATAGTGCTGCCACAGTACAACGAGAAGCCCCGAAGGTTCATCACTTTCGGGGCTTACTATATAATATAGAGTATATAGACTATTTGAATGTATGGGTGTGCTGGATAGCACCTGTTTCGTCGATCACCTCAACCTTTACACCCTCGGTATCTACCCACGCCTTCAATGCCGTCTTGTTGCTGTTCACCAAGATTGGGAACGCAGCATTTGTTCGCTCCATAGGGGCATTGTAAGAGTACTTGTGGGTATGACCACTCAACATCACAGCAATATTCGCCTCGTTGAGAATTGGGAAGAAGCACTCACCTGCGTGCTTCGGGCCGTGCCACATTCTATCGCCACCAATCGGAGGCATATGCATCAGCACCACACGATACTTTGCACTCTTGCACTCCTCGCTCTCTACAACCTTTTTAAGCCACTCTGCTTCCTCCTTGCGATAGTCGTCATAACAAGCCGTCTCGTAGTATTCGAGGTGGTTATCGGGCTTATCCTCGCCACTATCCAACACAATAAAGAATACATCGCCGTGCTTTAATGTGTAGTAAGGCTTGTTGGTAGGTGTCGGGAAATAGTTCAAGTAACTGGTTGCAAACAGACCACGAGTCTCGTGATTTCCTCGCACCAAGTAGAATGGTACATCCTTGGCAAAGCGTCTTACCGAAGTATCCACAAAGCCCTGAAAGAGAGTATTCTCATCAGGCACTACACTCACCATATCACCATTGAAGAAAACCATATCGGTTTTGCCCTTCTCGTAACAGTTGAGCAGAGCCTCCAAACGCTCCTGCTTGGAGTGGATATCGTTCAACACGATAAAGCCAAAGCTCTCCTTCGACGGGTCGAGCGTAGGGAGAGAGTTTGCACCCTTGCGGTAGACATTTGTCGAGGCAACATCGCCAAAGTGAATGCGGTGTTGCTTAGTCAAAAGCACCTCCTTAGATGCCACTGCATAGCGATACTTCTTACCTGGCTCCAAGCCGGTAATCTTCACCTTGTGCACCGTACCCATAACTCGCTTACCGAGATAAGTTTCGTAAAATCTCGGATGCTCATCTTGGTAGAAGTGAGTACCATCGGCAGGTGCAACATCAACCCACGACATAGCCGTAGCATCGGTAACCCACACGATAGTAGCCTCCGTTTCGCCCACAGCCTGCAAGTATGGGCCGTGAATAATTTTAATAGCCTGAGCCGACGAGACGCCACAAAGCGCCATTGCAGCCAAAAGGAGTCTTTTCATAGTATTTTATCGTCCGTACTTCTTAATCACGCCACGACCACCCAACGATGCACGCACAAACTCGATGATATAATCACGCTCAGGCGACTGAGGCAAGGTCTGCTCTGCCTCGTTGCAAGCATTCGAGAAGTTTAAATCGCTCTGGAAGATGATGCGGCAGGTGTTGTGTATTGCCTCAATCTGCTCCGAAGTAAATCCACGACGCTGCAAGCCTAACTTGTTGATACCTGCATACGAGCCGGTCTCACGCATAGTCACGAATGGAGGGACATCCTGACGCACGAGCGAACCGCCCTGAATCATACAGTGGTCGCCAATTTTGCACCATTGGTGAACTGCCGAGTGGCCACCGATAACTACCCAATCACCAACCTCAACCTCGCCTGCAAGCGATACACGGTTAGCAATAACGCAGTGATTACCTACAACATCGTCGTGTGCCACATGTACATAGGCCATCAAGAGGTTTCCGCTTCCAACTACGGTAGTACCACGAGAAGCAGTACCACGACTGATGGTTACGCACTCACGGATATCGTTGTCATCACCAATCACGGCAGTGGTCTTCTCGCCTACGAACTTCAAATCCTGCGGAAGGCACGAAATTGAAGCAGCAGTGTGAATTTTGTTGCGCTTACCGATACGGGCACCATCGTGAATTACGGCACCCGGACCAATCCAGCAATCATCACCAATCTCAACATCGCCAGCGATATACGCAAATGGCTCTACTGTAACATTCTTACCCAACTTTGCATCGGGATGAACATAAGCTAAAGGGCTAATCATATCTAAAATTCAAAATTAAAAGATTCAAACTCATTCACCAATCAGAACGATTCTATTTGGTTTTCACTATCTGGGCTACAATAGTTGCCTCGCAAGCCAAAGTATCGCCTACAAATACTCTACACTCCATATTTGCAAGATTACGACGGAAAGGCTCTGCCAAAACGCACTCAATCTGCAAAGTGTCGCCCGGAACAACCTTCTGACGGAATCGAACATTGTCGATGCGCAAGAAGTAGGTCGAATAATCGGCAGGGTTCTCCACCTTACTCAACACATACAAGCCTCCGCACTGCGCCATAGCCTCAACAATCAACACGCCTGGCATAATCGGTTCGTTAGGGAAGTGTCCCTGGAAGAATGGCTCGTTGATGGTTACCTGCTTGATACCCGCAATCGAATTCTCGTCCATATGGTAGATTTTATCCACCAACAAGAATGGGAAGCGGTGTGGCAACATTCGCTGAATATCGACAATATCAAACAACGGAGCCTTGCGACGATCGTACTTAAAGAGAGGCTTTGCACCCTCACGACGCATCGAGTTATGAAGTTGCTTCATAAACTCGGTATTTGCGTAGTGACCGGGGCGAGTAGCCATTACACTACCCTTGATGCGCATACCGAGCAACGCAAAGTCGCCAAGCAAGTCCAACAACTTATGGCGAGCCATCTCGTTGCTTGCACGGAGTTCGAGGTTATTCAAATAACCTCCCGTAACACGAATATCCTTCTTATCGAAGAGTGTCGAAAGGCGCTGCAACTGCTCATCGGTTACAGGGTTCTCGACGATAACGATTGCGTTATCTACATCACCTCCCTTAACCAAGCCTGCGGCTGCCAACATCTCAATCTCGTGCAAGAATACAAATGTACGACACGGAGCAATCTTCTCCTGATAGTCATCCTCTGGTGTAAAGGTTGCATATTGATTGCCGATAACCTTCGAGTTGAAATCGATATGCACCGCAGCCGAGTAGTCCTCGCTCGGATAGATAGCCAACATAACACCCTTCTCCGGAATAGCGTAGACCTGTTTCTCGGTCACCTCGTAGTATTTGCGGTTAGCAGACTGCTCCACCACGCCTACACGCAAAATCTCGGCTGCATACTCACGAGCCGAGCCATCCATAATAGGAGTTTCTGGGGCATTAATATCCACCAAGGCATTATCCACACCGAGAGTCCAGAGTGCCGACATAATATGCTCGATAGTGCTCACACGAGCCTCACCTTGCGCAATGGTTGTACCACGAGATGTATCCACAACATACTCGCACAATGCAGGTACCGAAGGAGCACCCTCAATATCGATACGACGGAATACGATACCGTGATTCTCGGGCGCAGGACTGACTGTCATTGTTACCTGCTTACCCGTGTGCAAGCCCTTACCCGAGAAGGTAATCGGAGCACCAAGAGTATTCTGTTTTACTGACATAATGTTCTAAATTTAGTCAAAGTGGTCTATAATCTTGACAAAGATAGTATTTTTTTTTGAATTTTATTAACTTTGCACTACGAATTTACACCACACGATGAAAGAAGAGCAAAAGATGGGCGAAAAGCGCCCCGTAAATCAACCACCACGACAGCCTCGCAAAGCGAGGTTACGCCTGCCTTTTGACAACAAAAAGCAGGACTTCGTTGAGTGGATTTACGACAACCGTATAGGTTTGTGCGTAACCATCATTGTCTATCTGGTACTCTCAATCATCTTTGTTTCGGCAAAAATAGGCGCTTCCAAGCGAGAGACACCGAACACGATGTATATCGATTTGGGCGCTGTCGAACTGCTCGAACAAGAGCGTGACCGACTCCTCGAAGAGGTCAAGCGCAAAAATAGCGAAATCGACTGGAAATCAATTCGTAACCTCTCGTCAAACGAGAATGCTCTGAACGAAAATCTCGAAGATGAAAAGGGCACCGATGTATCGGAGTTGAACGCCGCAGCCGAAGCGGTAGAGAAGGAGCGAAAAGCCAATCGTGAAGCCTACGAGCGAGGTTTGCGTGAGGCGAATGCCATAGGAGCAAATCGCAAAAAAGGCAATAGCGAAGGTGAGCAGACCGATACCAAGCGTAAAGGTACGGTTACGGTAAGTTTCTCGTTCAAAAATCCGGTGCGATACAGTCGTCATCTCGTAAAACCTGCCTATCGTTGTGAAGGTGGTGGCGAGGTTATTGTATCGGTAGTGGTAAATCAGCGTGGCGAGGTTACCTCGGCGTGGGTTGAGAGTGGCGGAGATGAGTGTATGCGACAGACAGCCGTAGAGTCGGCACGCAATTCTCGCTTCGACATCAACAACGCAGCACCTGCAAAACAACAAGGCACAATAACTTACATCTTTATTCCACAGTAGATTTATGCGTAAATGGTTGGTCATACTCTTTGCTCTCCTCTCTTTTGCTGCGTCTGCAAAGGGGCGTGACTCCGTTTCGTACAGTAAAAGCCGCTACCCCGTTCTCGGAATGTGGAAAAATGGCTATATAGCAACCGGATTTGCCACCAACAAACCGGTATCGCAATACACCTCCGATGTAAAATTTCAGTTGAGCCTTGCGTTGCGATTATGGCACATCAAAAACGACATAGACATCTTCGCAACATACTCTCAACGAAGCGTTTGGGATATTTATCAGAAATCGTGTCCGTTCCGTGAAACAGCCTATAATCCGGGTGTTTGGGTAGCGTGGCAAACAACCGACAAGGTGCGTCTTTTGTTCGGTTTCGAGCATGAGTCTAACGGCATAGGCAACAACGACTCCCGCTCGTTCAACTACGCAACCATAGCCTGCTTATACGAGCCGTTGGAGCATTGGCGGTTTGGAGCTCGTGCGTGGTACGGATATTTCTTCCACGACGATGTGATAAACCAGAAGTATTTCCGCTATCGTGGTGTAATGCAGGTGTGGGGAACATTCCACACTCGTGATGAGCGACTACAAGTTACGGCACTCGTCAATCCGACCGTAACATTTGCCAAATACAATGTGCAAGTCGAGGCTTCGTGGCGTATGGCAAAGCGAGGTGATTGGCTACCGTCGCTCTTTGTGCAGTATTGCTACGGATATGGCGAAACAATGATAGACTACTATCGCCGTTCGAGCAAAATACGCATAGGTATTTCACTCATAAACAACAAGTTAAACCTATACTAAACGATATACTCCCCAACAATGATAAATGCAGAACACTTCCTACTGATTGGTGCTATTTTGCTCTTTGTAGCAGTTATGGCGGGCAAGGTTGCCTACCGCTTTAACGCACCTGCACTCCTCCTCTTCTTGGCGGTAGGATTATTTTTCGGATACGATATTCTATCGTTCAATTCGCCTGAATTGACGCAGTTTATCGGTATGATATCGCTCTGCATCATCCTCTTTTCGGGAGGTATGGATACCAAATTCTCAGAGATTCGCCCCGTTTTACCGCAGGGCATCACCCTCGCTACGGCAGGCGTATTGATGACCGCACTTCTGCTCGGAGGGTTCATCTACTTGGTTGCTCCGTGGATTGGATTTGAGTTGTCGTTCCCTCTTGCACTACTTCTCGCATCGACAATATCCTCGACCGACTCGGCATCGGTATTCTCGATTCTGCGTACTCGCAGACAGGGATTGGGCGAAAATCTGCGCCCCCTGTTGGAGTTGGAGAGCGGTTCGAACGACCCTATGGCATATATCCTTGTTATTCTGCTGATTAAGATGCTTGGCGGCAGTGGCGAAGAGATAGGCTTCGGAGGTGCTGTATTGATGTTCGTGGTACAGATGACTATGGGTGCTTTGATTGGATACCTCTTTGGTCGGGCATCAGTGTGGATCATCAATAAAATCAACATCAACAACGCCTCACTCTACTCGGTTTTGCTCTTGGCGTGCGTATTCTTCACCTTCTCATTCACATCGCTCGTGAAGGGCAACGGTTACTTGGCGGTTTACATTGCCGGCCTTATAGTTGGCAACAACAAACTTGTGAACAAGCGCACCGTAACCACCTTCTTCGATGGAATTACCTGGCTGTTCCAGATTATAATGTTCCTTATGCTTGGTCTGTTGGTCAATCTCAACGAGGTGCTCCAACCTCGCACTATACTTTTGGGCGTTGCTGCGGGAGCATTCCTGATGCTCATAGCACGACCAATCGCCACTTTTGCCTGTCTGTCGCCGTTCCGCTCACTCTCACGCAAGGCTCGCACCTACATCTCGTGGGTAGGTCTGCGTGGTGCTGTACCTATCATCTTTGCGACCTATCCGTGGGTAGCAAAAATCGAGGGCTCGGAGGTCGTCTTCAATGTGGTATTCATTATGACTATTCTCTCACTCGTAGTACAAGGTACTACGGTCAGCAGTATGGCCGAACTTCTCGGCTTGGCATACACCGAAAAGGAGAGTAAGTTTGAGAGTGCTTTGCAGGACAAGGTAAAGTCGGCATTTACCGAGATTGCCGTAACCGAGCAGATGCTCTCGGAGGGCAATACCCTGAATAAAGTTTCGTTGCCCGACAACACGCTTGTGGTGATGGTTTGTCGTGATGGCGACTACTTCGTACCGAAGGGAAATGCCTCGTTACAGATGGGCGATAAACTGCTTATTCTCTCCGACCGCAACGATGAGTTGCAGGCTCACTACAAGGAGTATGGCGTGGAGGATATAATTTCGTTTAAGTAAATCCTTTGAAAATAGAATAAAAACCACTATATTTGCGTTATGATGTCGGATAATGCAGATATAAAGTGGTTTGCAATGCGTGCGACCTACGGTCGTAACCTTATGGCGAAGAGGGCTCTCGAAGTATTAAAATTGGAGAGTTTCATCCCTATGCGTAAGCGCACAACCAAGTTAGGCAGACGCATCAAAACCGATATGATACCCGTAGTTCGTGATCTTATCTTTGTGCTTGGAGTGAAAGAGGAGATTCAGGAGGCGAAGGGCAAAATCAGTTATCTGCACTACATCACCCGCCCTGCCGAGGGGCGCAATATCCCCGTAGAGGTACCCACAGAGCAGATGGAGCAGTTTATGACTATCTGCAATGAGATGGATGACAAGTCCGAAATCATCGCAGGAGAGGAGGCTCATTTCGAAATTGGCGAGATAGTTCGCATAATAGGCGGAGCATTCAAAGGCTGCGAGGGACGGCTCGTAAAGATTGAAGGCAAGCGTTCGAAGCGATTTGTGGTATCAATCGACGGCGTTATTGCAGTATCCGTGTCGGGCATAAAGGCGGAGGAGATGGAACGAATTAAAATCAATGATTAGTCCACAAAGAGAGGCAATCGGAACAATTTTAAGAGAAGATGAAAGGTATAGTACTCGCAGGAGGTAGCGGCACACGCCTCTACCCCATCACAAAGGGCATAAGCAAGCAGTTGCTGCCGGTCTACGACAAGCCGATGATATATTACCCTATCTCGGTCTTGATGTTGGCAGGCATACGAGAGATTTTAATCATCTCGACACCGCACGACCTGCCTGCATTCCGCCGTCTTTTGGGCGACGGCTCGGAGTATGGAGTGCGCTTTGAGTATGCAGAGCAGCCTGCGCCTGAGGGGTTGGCACAAGCCTTTATCATAGGCGAAGAGTTTATTGCCGGCGACTCGGTATGTATGGTTTTGGGCGACAACATCTTCTATGGTCAGGGCTTTTCGGGTATGCTCCAAAAGGCTGTTGCTACTGCTGAGCAGGAGAATAAGGCAACCATTTTCGGCTATGCCGTACCAAACCCATCACGCTTTGGCGTGGTAGAGATGGGCGAGAGTGGTGAACCTCTATCTATCGAGGAGAAGCCAACAGCACCAAAATCGGACTATGCCGTTGTGGGACTCTACTTCTACCCTAACAAGGTTGTCGAAGTGGCAAAATCGGTAGAACCATCCGAGCGTGGAGAGTTGGAGATCACATCCGTAAACGAGGCTTTCCTGCAAAATGGCGAATTGTCGTTGCAGATTATGGGCCGAGGTTTCGCTTGGTTGGATACAGGCACTCACGAGTCGTTAGCCGACGCCTCTCGATTTATCGAGGTTATCGAAAATCGTCAGGGCGTACAAGTTGCCTGCTTGGAGGAGATTGCTTGGCGTAAGGGCTGGATTTCCGATGAAGATTTGCTCCGCCTTGCCGAGCCTATGAAGCACAACCCATACGGAGAGTATATGATTAAGCTCGTAAAGAGATAGCAACAATGGAGATTACAAAGACAGATATAGAGGGTGTAGTAATTATCGAGCCACGCATCTTCGCTGATGAGCGAGGATACTTCTTCGAAGCATTCTCGGAGCGAGAGTTTGCCGAGAAGGTGTGCAACTGTCGTTTCGTACAGGATAACGAAGCAAAATCGTCGTATGGTGTAGTGCGAGGGTTGCATTTCCAACGCCCACCCCACGCACAGAGCAAGTTGGTGCGTGTTGTAGAGGGTTGTATTCTCGATATTGTGGTCGATATCCGCAAGGGCTCGCCAACCTTTGGCAAACATATCGCAGTCGAACTCTCCGGTGAGAACCATCGCCAACTATTTATTCCACACGGATTTGCTCACGGATACGCTGTATTGAGCGAGGAGGCTGTCGTGGAGTATAAATGCGACGACTTCTACCACCCCGAGTGCGAGGGAGGTATTGCGTGGGATGATACCGCACTTGGCATCGACTGGCAGATACCGACCGACAAAATAATCCTTTCAGAGAGGGATAAAAACCACCCTACACTTGCAGAATGTAACGAACTATTCGGATAGACTATGACGATATTGGTAACAGGAGGAAACGGGCAGTTGGGTTCTGCCTTGCGCTTGGCGAGTGCCGAGAGCAGCCACCGTTATCTCTTTACCGACATCGCAGAGTTGGATATAACCTCGGCCAAGTCTGTAGAGGAGTTCGTGCAGTGCAACAATATCGAGATTATCGTAAACTGCGCAGCCTATACGGCAGTGGATAAGGCCGAAAGCGAAGAGGCAAAGGCCGAGGAGATAAATCACAAGGCGGTTGCTACACTTTCCGAGGTATGTAAGCACCACAGCGTCACCCTTATCCACATCTCCACCGACTATATCTTTTCGGGCAATGCTGATACTCCATACACCGAAGAGGATACTCCTGCTCCAATCAATGCCTATGGCCGTACCAAGTTGGCAGGCGAGAGGGCTATCGCAGCATCGGGATGCAACGCCATTATTTTGCGTACCTCGTGGCTCTATTCGGAGTTTGGCCGTAACTTCTGCAAAACAATGCGAGAATTGACCACTACACGCCCCGAGATAAAGGTTGTGGCCGACCAACTCGGTACACCGACCTATGCAGGCGACCTTGCAAGCGCTATCGTGCAGATTATCGAGAGCGGACAACAGACCAAATTCGGCACATACAACTACTCGAACGAAGGAGAGTGTTCGTGGTATGACTTTGCGTGCGAGATTGCACGACAGAGCAGAAACAACGGGTGTAAAATTTCACCTTGTACCACAGCAGAATACCCTACCGAGGCGCAAAGACCTCACTACTCGGTACTCGACAAGAGCAAGATAAAGGCGACCTTCGGTATCACAATTCCCAAATGGCAGGAGTCGCTTGCCGAGTGCATCAAAAAGTTTTAGACTATGGCAGACAAACTCAATATATTGATTACGGGAGGTGCGGGTTTTATCGGCTCGCACATAGTGCGACGCTTCGTGGCGTCGTACCCGACCTACAACATCGTAGTTCTCGACAAATTAACCTACGCGGGCAATCCGGACAACTTGCGTGATGTGGAGAATTGCCACAATTACACCTTTATACAGGGCGATATCTGCGATTTTAAGTTGGTATCGGAGATTATGCACAAGTACCATATCGGTGGCATTATTCACCTTGCAGCCGAGAGCCACGTGGACCGCTCCATTGCCAATCCGTTTGAGTTTGCACAAACCAATGTAATGGGTACTCTCTCGCTTTTGCAGGCAGCCCGTAACTATTGGGAGTCGTTGCCAGAGGGGTATGAGGGAAAACTATTCTACCACATATCTACCGACGAGGTTTACGGTGCATTGCCACTCGACGGAGGTATGTTCCGTGAGGATACACCATACTCACCACACTCACCATACTCGGCGTCGAAGGCTTCGAGCGACCACTTTGTGCGTGCCTTCTACGACACCTACGGTATGCCGACAATAATCTCGAACTGCTCGAATAACTATGGTCCGAACCAATACCCCGAGAAGTTGATACCGCTCTTTATCCAGAATATCTGCGAGGGTAAGCCGTTGCCGGTATATGGCAAGGGCGATAATGTACGAGATTGGCTCTATGTAGAGGACCACGCCCGAGCAATCGACCTCATTTACCACGAGGGCAAGGCGGGCGACACCTACAACATCGGAGGCAATAACGAGTGGCGCAATATCGACCTCGTGAAGTTGCTCATTAAGGAGGTGGATAGCCAACTCGGCAACGAGGAGGGACACTCACTTCCACTCATAAGTTATGTAACAGACCGAGCAGGCCACGACCTTCGCTATGCGATTGACTCCTCGAAGTTGCAACGAGAACTCGGCTGGCAACCTTCACTTCAATTCGAAGAGGGAATTAAGAAAACGGTCAAATGGTACCTTACAGAGTTAAAAAAAGGTAATTTGAGCAAATAATTTATCGCTCCACACTCGGCATTTGAATTTTATTTCCTATCTTTGCGCAGTTATACAAAAAAACAGAAAATTGCTCTTTTAAGTTATGTTGAGCCGAAGAATACTCAGAACAAAGGTCGTTAAGGCAGTTTACGCACACACCCAGTGCGAGGAGATAACCCCACTTACAAGCGAGAAGAACCTCGTTCTTTCGATTGACCGTGCATACGACCTCTACTTCCACCTTCTTGCACTCGTTCCGGAGATTGCAGAGTATGCAGCCGAGCGTATCCGCATTGGCGAAAATAAGAAATTACCAACATACGATGACTTGCACCCAAATCGCAAGTTCGTTGAAAATAAGGTTATCGCTCGCCTTGTCGAGGATGAGAACTTGCAGGTTGAGTTGAAGAACCGCAAACTTTCGTGGAGCAACCATCGTGACCTTATCGTTGCACTCTATAACGCCCTTATCCGCCAGCCGTTCTACCAGAAGTATATGTCTTCGGAGGAGCGTTCGTTCCGTGAGGATGCACAGTTGGTGTCGGACATCTATATGACAATGCTCGAAGAGTTCGAGCCACTCGACAGAGTGTTGGAGGAGCAGTCAATCCTCTGGAATGACGATCTCGGTTTCCTCTTGACGATGGTTTCACGCACCATATTGTCTATGCGTGAGAAGCACGAGGCTGTAAAGCTTATGCCACAGTTCAAGAGCGAGGAGGACCTCGACTACGCAAAGTCGTTGTTGCGTCACGCCATCGCAAGTTATGAGCGCATCTCTTTGTTGCTCGACAACTCTATGAAGAATTGGGACATTGAGCGTGTGGCATTGATGGATAAACTTATCCTCGTTACAGCCATTGCCGAGGCGGAGAACTTCCCTTCAATTCCGGTGCGAGTAACCATGAATGAGTATATCGACATTGCAAAGTGCTACTCAACAGAGTCGAGTGGCGGTTTTATCAACGGTATTCTCGACAAAATAATCTCGCAGCTTACAGTTGAGGGAAAAATCATCAAATCGGGTAAAGGTCTGCTCTAAAAGGGGTTATTAATACTCCAAAAGGGAAAAAGGCTTTGCCGATAGAACAAAAAACGATATATTTACAAACTGAAAATACTAATAAAATTTACAACTATGATTACACTTTTGGAAGCAGCAGGTGCAGCAGCACCTCAGATGGGCGGCAACTGGTCGTTCTGGATTATGATTGTTGCAATGATCGCTATTATGTACTTCTTTATGTGGCGCCCTGAGCAGAAGCGTCGCAAGGAGATGCAGAAGTTCCGTGATGGCTTGAAGGCGGGTGATAAGGTAATTACCGCAGGTGGTATCTACGCCGTAGTAAAGAAGGTTGATGAGGCTACCCTCTTGATCGAGGTTGATAGCAATGTAACTCTCCGCATCGACAAGACTATGGTAGTAGCAGCACCGGCTCCTGTTGAGAAGAAGTAATATACACTCACATAACTTTTGCAAAATCGGATAATTTCAACATTACCCGATTTTGCTATTAGAATATACCGAGTAAAAACCTTAAAACTAAAATAAAATGAGAAAGTTTATCCTCACGGTTGTCGCTTTCGCAACAGCAGCGACAGCCATTGCCCAGAAAAAAGGCGAAATGATGTCGTGGGAAGAGGCTACTGCCAAGGCTAACGAAGTGTTGGCTACCCTCTCGCTTGAAGAGAAGATCGAGATGACTCACGGACACAACTTATTCTTCCTGCCGGGTGCGCCCGCAAAGGGCTTGCCACACGTATTTATGGTGGATGCTTCGGCAGGTGTGCGTATCAACCACTCTATTCCTGACCAAAACGAGGTGCGCCACCCGGAGAAGACAACCCAGTTCCCTGCAAACATTATGCTTGCATCGACCTTTAACCCTGAGTTGGCAAAGGCGTATGGTGAGGCAGTAGGTTACGAGACCCGTATGGCAGGTGCCGGCGTATTACTCGGCCCGGGTATGAACATCTATCGTTCGTCGCAGTGTGGTCGTAACTTCGAGTATCTCGGCGAGGACCCATACTTGGCAGGTCAGATGGTTGCAAACTATGTTGTAGGTATGCAGGGAACAGGCACAATGGCTTGTTTGAAGCACTTCCTCTGCAACAACAACGAGCTCTATCGCAAATTATCGAACATCAAAGTTGATGAGCGTGCCATTATGGAGATTTACACCCCTGCATTTAAGGCGGGTATCGATGCTGGCGCAGGCTCGGTTATGACTGCTTACAACCTCATAAATGGCGAGTGGGCAGGTCAGAGCAAGTATGTTATCACCGATTTGCTCCGTGGCACACTCGGATTTAAGGGTTTGGTGATGACTGACTGGCGCTCGGTGTACGATTGGAAGAAGATAGTTCTCTCGGGACAGAATGTCGAGATGCCAGGTACTCCAAACGAGTACTACCACATCAACTCTGTTCGTGAGTTGCTCAAATTGGGCGATATTACCGAGAAGAATATCGAGAATATGATTCGTCCGATGATTGCTACCTGCATTCGTTTCGGCTTGTACGAGCGTTTCAAGAATGGTCAGCCAAACGAGGATCACCTCGCATCACGCTTGCCGGAGCACGAGAAGGTATCGTACCAGACAGCAGCCGAGGGTTCGGTTTTATTGAAGAACAACGGAATTTTGCCATTGAAGGAGGGACAGCGAGTATTACTTGTCGGCCGTTGGGCAAAGGTTGCTCCGCAAGGTGGTGGCTCGTCGAAGGTTAAGGGCTTTAATCAGGTAACTTCGGAGCAGGCTCTCCTGAATTCACTCCGTGCAAAGGTTACAGCCGTAGAGAAGCCTAACTTCATCCAGTTGCAGAATGCCGATGTTGTAGTTGTTGCCACAGGAACTTACGACAGCGAGGGCAATGACCGTCCATTTGCTATGGCAGAGGAGGATGAGGCTTTGGTGCGTATGGCTTGCGCAGCAAATAAGAATGTCATTGTATTGGTACTCTCGGGTTCGGGCGTAGATATGAGTTATTGGAACGACAAGGTATCGGCTATCATCTACGGTTGGTATCCAGGTCAGGCGGGTATGCAGGCTATCGCCGATATTATGGTCGGCAAGGTTAATCCGTCGGGTAAACTTCCTGCAACAATCGAGAAGTCGTTCAAGGATTCTCCTGCATATGGTATGGTACCTGAGGGTTTGAAAGTCGGCCACAATATCAAGCACTCTAACTCGTTGTGGATTGCTCCAAAGACTTACGATATCAACTACACCGAGTCGGTTTTGGTTGGTTACCGCTGGTATGAGGCGAAGGGTATCGAGCCACTCTACCCATTCGGTTATGGTTTGTCGTACACCACATTCGAACTCAATCACGCCAAGGCTGCGAAGCAGATTTCAGCCGAGAAGCCGTTGAAGGTTACCGTACGCTTGGCAAATACCGGCAAGATGGCGGGTGCAGAGGTTGTGCAGTTGTATGTTTCGGAGAACAACCCAACCGTACTCCGTCCAAAGAAGGAGTTGAAGGCGTTCAAGAAGGTACACCTCGAGGCGGGCGACAAGACCACCGTTACTTTCGAGTTGAACCACAAGGATTTGGCATTCTGGAATGATAAGACTCACGCCTGGGAGGTAAACAAGGGATTATACACCATTCACCTTGGCAACTCATCGGCAAATATCACGCAGACACTCACTGTCGAGGCGTTGTAATTACCAAGTGGAGGGTTTTTAACCGAACCCTCCACTACTAAAAGAATTCTTTACGGACAACTAACTATTCACTTATGAAGAAAGTTATCTCCTTTTCGTTGATGCTGATGGTAGGACTCGTACTGTCGCAGATGTTACCTTCTCGTATGGGCGAGTATTATCGCCTTTTCCACGAAGGCATCGAGATTGTACTCGGCATCTGCTTGGCATTTATTATGATAAATGTGGGCCGTGAGTTCGAAATCGACAAAGCGAATGTCAAGGGCTACGCCAAGGACTACTTCGTAGCGATGTTCGCTGCTGCCGTACCTTGGTTGCTCATTGCGTTATACTACATTTTCGTGCTCCTCCCATCGGATATGTGGGGCAGTGGCGAGGTATGGAAGGAGACGCTTCTTTTGAGCCGTTTTGCCGCCCCTACCTCGGCAGGTATACTCTTTGCTATGTTGGCTGCTTTGAGCCTCCAAAAGAGTTGGATTTACCAGAAAATACAGGTGTTGGCAATCTTCGACGACCTCGATACCATCCTGCTGATGATTCCGTTGCAGGTAGCAATGATTGGTATGAAGTGGCAGATGGCTGCGGTGCTTGTTACCGTGTGCCTGCTCTTGTGGATTGGCTGGAAGTTTATGTCCCGCTTCAATGTACCGCAGGGTTGGAAGTCGATTCTCTCGTATGCAATACTCACCTATGGCCTTACACTCGCCATTTATGTCATTACCAAGCACTTCTTCGGCTCGGAGGGCAGCATCCATATCGAGGTGTTGTTACCGGCATTTGTTGTTGGTATGATTATCCGCAACCGCCACATCGGCGGCAAGCAGGAGGAGCAGGTTTCGACCGGCATATCGTTGCTCTTTATGTTGTTGGTAGGTATGAGTATGCCTCTTATCGATGCGGCAAATGCGCAGGGCAACGCCGAAAGCATTGTGGCATCTATTCCAATGGTTGGCTGGGGCGAGTTGGCATTCCATGTGATTATGGTATCGTTGCTCTCTAATATCGGTAAGTTGGTGCCTATGTTATTCTATCGTGACCACTCCTTGACCGAGCGCTTGGCGTTGTCGGTGGGAATGTTCACCCGTGGAGAGGTTGGTGCAGGCGTTATCTTCATCGCACTCGGATATAACATTGGCGGTCCGATACTCTTGATTTCGATTTTGACCTTGGTATTGAACCTTATCCTCACTATCGGATTTGTCTATTGGGTTAAACACCTCGCTCTTAAAGCCGAGAAGCAAGCATAAACCAAACGACTATAAAATCAACCGAGCCTACGACGCAATATCGTAGGCTCGTTTTTTTTGTAGGATGGTGCAAGCCAACCAACCATACCTACCCCAACCTCACTACTCACTACTCACTACTCACTACTAACTACTCTCTAAAAAAACCTCCGCCCCACTCATAAAGAGCAGGGCGGAGAGAATGATATTAAAATCTACTTTTACTCGTAGAGAATGCTACAACTCTTAACATACGAGCAAGCACTATTTGTAGAGTTACTGTTATGGTGCTGTATCGTAGGATTTGCAGATGTCATTGTCATCACCTTATTGATACTTACCGATGAGTACTTTTTATCACCCTTTGCGGTTGCAGTACCAGCAGAAGAACCACTGATATAGCAGTTGTACTTAGTCTCAATATTAACAATAAACGACGATCCTCGTGCTTCGGCTTCACACTTAACTCTAACACTTGTATCAGCAGGCAAATAGAAACTCTTTGTAACTGATGATGCTCCAGTATTACCACTTGAACCTAATGCATAGCCAATACGCAAAGCAGTTGTTTCTCTATCACCATTATTCCATTTTACATCTTTATTCACTGTCCACGGATTCCAGCTATCGTTTGCTGTTACATTCATAGTATAAGGAATACCGGTTACGTGGGTTGTGTAGAGTGGTGTTGAGCAAGTGTAGCCATTTGTCAAAGTTACCTCAACCGAACAGTCATATGAGCCCAATGCCCAAGTAAATGGATTTGTTGTGCCGAATGTGATATTCGAAACTGCCGAATTGTACCTAAACTTGCAAGATGCTACGAAATTGCTCGAAATTGCAGCGTCGCTCAATCCTGCAGTTACCTGCACTGTTCTACCATCGATAGAGTTTGTAAGATCCTTATTTCCATTGTTCGAATACGAAGAACGAATTATAGCTGTTGCAGTAGGGATTGTGGTTACGGTATATTCTCCTGCCGCATCGACAAGCTCACGCTCCATACCATTTACCAAAACCTTTGCGTAAGCATAAGCCTCGTGAACACCACTTGCCAAGCCATCTACCTTTACCTGACCTACCTCCAAAACGCCCGACTGTGCGCCATAGAGTTCACCATCCACCACCAAACCGAGTGCCAATACATGATCTGCATCCACACCCTTAACTTTGAGGTTGTTAGCATAAATGGTGCTACCTTCCAAGTTGAAAGACGAATCTGCCGAATAGTCTTCAATCCAGGTATCAATTGAGTCACAAGAGAACTCCGCAGACTCCCATCTGATGAGGAAGCCTTTACGAGCACTCGCACGGAAAGTCTGATTACGATAGGTACAAACAACTCGTGAGCCATCCATCGCAATTGCCTCGATTGAAAGGATACCAACAGTTGCAGGAGCAACATTTACATAATAGGTATAGTTACCATCAGCATCAGCTGCAACGGTATCGAGGTTTGTGGCCGAAACACTCTTCTCTGTACCTGCAAACGAAAGTGTCATAGCCTTGGTTACAGTAGTAGAAGTTGGCACATAAGCCTGAGCTGCCGACTGGAGCAACTCGTCAGCTGCTGCACGACCCCTATTTGCACCCGGCCAGTTAACAAGACCAGCGTTGATGTCGTTATCGCTAATTGTCGAGTACGAATCTGAGGTATATGCGCCTGTAATAGCAACTGCATCCGAGCTCTCTGCGCTACCCGAGAAAACACCTGCGATAGCAGCATCGCTCGAAGTGATGGTGACGCTCTTCAACTGCTTTGGAGTTACACCATCCGTCTCGAAAGCACGAATTGCGATAGCACCGGTCAAAGTTGTGAGCGTCTTAGCACCAACACCCATCGAACTTACCGCCTCCGAAGTCGAAGCGTACATATATGGAGTCCACTTACCACTCTGCGAAGTTGGGACAGTAATGTTCAATGTTGTATTATAAGTATACTTGTAGTCTGCCGATGCCGAATAGTAGCCCATAGTTCCGTCAAAGGTTGAATCTGCGACCTTAGTTGCATAAGAACTATTCGATGCCTTTGAAACGGTGCTTACTACATTGAACGACACTGCCTCAGCAGGGTAAGCGATGTGATATACACGAGGTGATGTTGCATCAACCGAAATATCACCATTGAACGATGCGAAGCTTGTGCCTACACCCTCCTTGATGTTCAACTTGTTTACTACGCTGAATGTCTTATTGTAATCAGCGTGCTCCTGCAAGAGTGCAATCTGGTCGCCCTCCTCCCAAGTAGCCTGCAAATCATCGCCATAGGTAGCCTTAGTAGTCTCACCTACGCCAACCTCTGCATAAATAGTGTGTGTACCACCATAGTTTACACCACTCTGCGACTGAGTCATATTTACATCTGCTCCATCAAACTCGCTCTGACAAGCAACAAATGCCGCAAGAGCCATCATCGAAATAAATAACTTCTTCATAATCTTTTCTCCTTTTAGCATTTGTTAGTTAAAATCTGTCCATCCATCATCAATACCTCCACCAAATGTGAGATCTCCTGTTGAGCCCGAAAAGCCCTCTTCGCAGACTACATCTACCACCTCAAATAGCGGTGCAATGTACTCCTTTTTTGTCGATTGAAAAATCATAATACTATTTGTTTGTAAAATTGTTTGCTCGTTGATACCTATTTGTGTAGGTACAGTTCTAAAAATCGAAGGCAAAGATAGTTTTTCAAATTTTTACAAAAAAATTTTTTCAACGAACAGGCGATTTACTATAACGGAAAAGATTGAAGGCGAGAAGAAGAGGGGTGTTAAGAGAATTTAAGGAGTTTGTGCTAAACAAGAAACGGAGTCCGCAGCATAGTAACCTATGTGAGGAACTCCGTTATCGAAGTGCGGTACAAAATTCACCGCTAATTTACGACTTTTTGTATTCGCCAGGGGTTTGTCCGGTAATTCTCTTAAAATACTGTCCCATAAATGATGGATTAGGGAAGTTAAGTTCGAAAGAGATCTGTTGAATACTGAGATTGGAGTATTTTAGCAAGTTCTTGATTTCAAGAGCAACAAATTCATCAATCCACTGATGCACAGACTTGCCGGTGTAACTGCGAATTACACGAGAGAGGTGCTTGGAGGAGATATTCATCTTCTCGGCATAGAACTCGACATTGCGCTGCTCTCGATAGTTGTCGGCAAGGAGTGTCATAAGGCGCTCGAAGTACTCGGAACTACGCTCCTTGACACCCAGAGTTGGGAGTTCGCCCTTGGTCGATATGATCGCATCGCAAATACGATAAATCACAGAGCAGAAGAGGTGGCGCAAGGATGCCTCCATACACTCGGAGAGTGGCATTGCAGAGTAGCCCGCAAAGATTCGGCCGAAGAGACCGCTGAGGGTGAGCATATTCTCCTCACTCACCTCGGCAACGCACGCATTTAGGCGCAACTGCGACACCATACGGAGTATGAAGCGCATATCGACATTCATACTTGTAAGGAAGTTCGACTCGAAGGCCAATGCGTAGAACTCGCTATTAGCAACCGAGTGGAACTGGAATACAGAAGCCGACGACACAAAACTCTGGCCCGCTTTGAGGGTGTAGTTGTTCATATGTGAGGAGAACGACACCTCGCCTCGCACGCATACCACCATAACCATAGCATCTATACGGCAAGGGTATCGGAGCGCCTGCACCTGCGAACGGTCAATATAGTCGAGGTGTAACATCAATGCTCCGTCTATATTGATAACCTTTGCTCCCTTAACTCCTCGCAAAGTCTCGGCATAGTATGGAAAAATGTTTTGCTGTATCATTTTGTTTAAGTTTTTAGAGGTGAGGGGTTACTACAAAGTTCCGCCAACCTCCCACCAAAAGGCACGAACTCCAAGTTGCGGGTTTCTTGCTTCGAGCGCACGCAACGCATCGAGCAACTGCCAGCAATGCTCATCATCGGTAATCGAGATTATTGCCGAGTTCATCATCGGCCAAACATAGTCTCCGAGGTGTGGCTCACCGGTGTAACTACCGCAACCGTGAACCTCCTCCCAAGAGGTATATCCACGAACTCCGAGTGCCGACATAATCTGCTGCACCTCGTCGTACAACGCCTGATCACATGCTATAAATAAAGCCTTCATATTCTATAATTCAGTTTTATGCGTTCAACATTGCTGCTTTTTTGGCTCTGCGGCGCTCGCCACGAATGGCGAATACCGAGAAGAGTACAGGGATAAGGAAGAGCGTTATAAGTGTCGAGAACGAGAGTCCCCAAGCCACAACCATGCCGAGCGAATTCCACATCTCGGAACCTACACCCTGACCTACCGCCATTGGCACCATACCGAGTACGGTAGTCAATGTGGTCATCAAGATAGGACGCATACGAGAGCGACCGGCTACTACGGCTGCATCGAGAATCTTGTAGCCTCGACCTACGAGCAAGCGAGTGTAATCGACAAGTACGATACCGTTATTTACCACGATACCCACCAACATCAATATACCGAGCAAGCCCATAACGCCCATTGCTGTATCCGAGAGCAACATTCCGAAGATTACGCCCACCAATGCAAACGGCAACGAGAACATAATCACGAATGGATAGGTCAATGACTCGAACTGCGACGCCATAATCACAAATACGAGGATAACCATCAAGGCGAGCAACATATAGAGATCACGGAATGTATCCTGCTGATCCTCGTACGAACCACCCAACTCCCAAGTAATACCTGCCGGGAGCTCCATCTTGTTAAGTTCGGCTACAACGCCACCGATAAGGTCTGACATCGCATAGCCGTGGCCGATTGCACCCGAAATCTTCACATAGCGAGAACGGTCCTTGCGCTCGATGGTCGGAGGGGTGTTAGCCTCAACCACACGACCTACATCACGCACCTTAATTGCCTGACCAGCATTATTGTAGAGAGTTACATTCTCCAAATCCTCTACCGACTCACGGAAAGGCTTATCGTAACGCACCAAGATGTCGTACTCCTCACCATCCTCACGGTAGTATGATGCCACAGCACCATTTACACGGTTACGAAGATAGGTTGCGGCAGTAGCCACATTCAAGCCATTCATAGCCAACTTATCACGGTCGAATACAACCTGATACTCAGGTGTATACTCGTCACGAGAGATTGTAACCTCAGGACAACCCTCAATGCCGAGCATAACCTCTTTAATCTCGGCTGCTACACGGTCGGTAGTATCGAGGTCGTAGCCATACAACTCTATATCTACGGTCTGCTGACCTCCGGCACCACCCTTCTGTCCCGACTCGATAACCTCGTAGGTGCGGATTTCGGCATACTGATCCAAATCCTTACGCATAAGGTCACAAATCTCGGTCATCGAGCGCTCACGCTCGGTCTTCTTCGAGAGGCGGATATTCATCGAGATATAGTGAGTACCATTATCCTGCATCGAAGCCCAGGTGTTGTCGGTATCGGCCATACCCTCGCTCATACCGATTGCCACAATCTCAGGGTAGTTTGTGCGGAACTGCTCGTCAATACGCAACGCCAAATCACGAGTAATCTCCTGACGAGTACCGATAGGCAACTTGATTTTCACTGCAATACGAGCATTATCCTGTGTAGGGAAGAACTCGGTCTTCATCTTTGGAGCCAAGCCAACAATTACGGCAACAAAGAGTGCCAACGCACCAAAGAGGAAGGTCTTGCGGTGATTTAAACACCACTCCAACACCTTGCCATAGCCGTTCTCCAACCAGTTCATAGCGCCATCAACATACTTCTGCAATCTCGACTTCTTCGGGCTCTGCTTCATAATCTTCGAGCAGAGTACCGGAGTAAAGGTCAAAGCCGCAGCCATCGAAACGGTCAATGTAATAGTTACCATCCAACCCATCGGCTTGAACAATACACCTGCCATACCCTCAATCATTGTGAGTGGAAGGAATACCGCCAAAGTGGTCAAGGTAGAAGCGATAATCGACACACCCACCTCCTTTGTAGCGAAGATTGCCGCCTGCTTAACACGAGCACCTCTATCCACATGGGTAGTGATATTCTCCAACACCACAATCGCATTATCCACAACCATACCGATCGAGATTGAGAGCGACGACATAGTGATGATATTGAGTGTCGAATCGGTCATCAAGAGGTAAATCAACGCCGAAAGCATCGAGATTGGAATGGTCATAATGATGATAAACATCGCACGCCAGCGACCAAGCATCATCATAACCACCAACATAACCACGATAAATGTAGTCAGAATGGTATCTGCCAACGACGAAGCAACATCCAAGATGTTGTCCGACATATCGATGTAAGGTTCAACCGTTACATCCGAAGGGAGGTCCTTGCGCAACTCCTCCAACTTCTTATACACCTTCTTCGAAATCTGAACAGCATTTGCATCGGTCTGCTTCTGGATAATCATCATACCGCTGCGAGTACCATTATTGAAGGACTCCTGCGCACGCTCCTGCTGGGTATCGGTTACGGTAGCAACATCACGCAAATAGACATTTGCACCATTGCGAGTGCCAACTACGATGTCGAGCATCTCCTCGGCACCATTAAACTCCTGATCCACACGCAACGAGTAGGTGTTCGAACCTACATCCATCTGACCGCCCGGAACAGAGATATTCTCCGAAGCAACAATCTGCGCAATCTGCTCGATAGTGATACCGTATGCTTCTAGTTTGTAAGGATCGCAGTAGATCTGTATCTGACGCTCCGGAATACCCGAAACAGATACCGAACCTACGCCATTTACACGAGCCAAAGGCGTTGTTACACGATCGTCAATGATTTTATACAAACCACTCCACGACTCGTTAGCCTTGACTGCCATCAACATAATAGGCATCTCCTCGGTCGAGAACTTGAAGATAATCGGTTTGTTTACATCATCCGGAAGGATATTGGTAGCAATATCGAGTTTATCACGGATATTTGCCGTTGCAACATCGATATCTGTACCATACTCGAATTCGAGGGTGATAATCGAGATGTTCTCCTTCGACTTTGAAGACATATGCTTCAAATCCTCTACACTATTGAGTGTATTTTCGAGAGGACGGGTTACATTCTCCTCGATATCGAGCGCACTTGCACCTGCATACGAGGTGATGACCATAATGTTGGTCGTCTCGATGCGAGGGAAGAAGTCGATTGGTAACTTCACTAACGAGAAGATACCGAAAATCGAGATAGCGACAAATACGAGAATTGTCGTTATCGGGTTATTGACTGCTGACTTATATATATTCATAGTCGCCTATTGATTAACTATTTAACAAGTTCCACCTTTGCACCGTTGGTGATACCCATATGGCCCTTTGTAACAACTGCCTCGCCACTCTTAACGCCCGATATAACCTCGAACTCATTGTCAAGACGGCGGCCGAGTTCAACCTTCGAATAGCGCACAGTGCTATCCGCTGGATTATATACAAACACATAGCGATCACCCGAGCCCATCAACTTCTGAACGGCCTGGTCAGGGATTACCACACGGTTTTTCTTGCCGTAAGGGAGTGTTACACGAGCAAACATACCCGGACGAACACGCTCGTTGCTGTTTGGAATCGACACCTCAACCTGGAAAGTGTGAGTTGCCTGGTCAATACGAGGATATACACGAGCAATCTTGCCCTTGAACACCTCATCGCCATAAGCGTCGAGTGCCACATAAACCGGCATACCCTTCTTCACCTTACCGAAGTATGGCTCCGACACATTAATCATAATCTTCACAGGCTTAATCTGCTCAACAACGAGTACCGGCTGTGCGCCACTATACATATCACCCTTATCGTAGTTACGAGCAGTTACCACGCCCGAGATAGGCGAGATGAGAGTCGTATTCTCGACGAGGTTATTGTAGGTTGTCTGTGCCACCTCATACTGCAAACGACGAGAATCCCACTCTGACTTCGAAGCGCCACCGAACTCATACAACTCGTTTGTACGCTCATACTCCTTCTTTGCGTTGTCGAGCTGAGCCTTAGCCTGCACAAGCGACGAGTTGTCGAGAGTTACGAGCAACTGTCCCTTCGACACATGATCACCTACATCTACCTTGATAGACTTGATACGCAAAGGCTGCTGAGGAGCGATATTGTTCACCACCTGTGCCTCAACTGTACCTGTAAAATAGCCCTCCTGCGATACGACACGGCTAACAGCTGCCTGAGCCTCAATCTTTGGAAGTGCAACGACAACCTCCTCCTGCTTTGTGGTCTGCTTCAAGCCGCACGATACCATCGACAAGGCAGCAGCCACAAATACCGAATTCAAAATAATCTTCTTCATACTCTTTCTTATATTTTTTGTTATTTCTTACTTATCTCCGTATCTCTTTTCGTACATAGCCTCGTACTTGTCGATGTAACTATGATTACTCTTAACCTCGTGGTTTCCCAAAATCTTGTCGAGAGCAATCTTCGACACAAGGAAGTTATAGACTGCGCTATTGCGGCCCAACTCCGCCTGAGTAAGTTGCAACTGCGAGTTGTCAATATCTACCAAAGTACCACGACCAACCTCGTAGCGCTTAACGGCAATCTCGTAGCCACGCTTTGCCTGACCTACGGTAGCCGCTGCTGCCGAGAACTTCTTGACATTGGTCTGCATATTGTTCAACGACTGCACGATAGCCACCTGCAACTGACGCTCGGCATTCTCACGCTGCAACTGCAACGACGAGAGGTTGAGCGAAGCCTGCTTGATAGCGGCACGACGCTGCAAGCCAGCAAAAATAGGGATATTCAACTGCACTCCGGCATACGAATATGGATTCCAAGCCTTACCTTGGAAGAACTTACCATCGTTACCGAGAGCAGTATAGAGGTAAGCGGCATTTACCGACAAGGTAGGAACATTTGCCAACTTCGAGATTTTGAGTGCGCTCTCCAACATTCCCTCCTGAATATCCAACTGCTTCAACGACGAGTTGTTCGAGAGGTCGAGCTGGTCGATTGTGTGGGCGTAGTTCATCTGCGCCTCGTAGTCGGTCAATGAGCCCGCTACATCGATATTCTTTTTGAGGTCAATACCGAGCAACGCCTTCAACTGCCACAATGCCAAAACCACACTATTCTGCGCTTCTACGAGGTTTGGAATAGCATTCTGCACCGAAACATTCGACGAGATGTAGTCATACTCCGAAACCGAACCTACATCGTAGCGCTTCTTGATATTCTTATTATTCTCGACAGCATTGTCATATACTCGCTGATATACCACCAACGACTCCTTGGCCAACAATACCGAGAAGTAAGCCTTCGACACCTGCTCAATCATATCAATCTGCGACGAACGAGCCTTCTCTATCGAGAGCATAACATCCGCTACCGACACCTTCAAACTCTCCCACAACTGTGCATTTACAACAGGCAACGAAGCCGAAAGACCACCGTTGAACGAGTTGTCGCTACCAACCTTGATAGTCTGTGTCTGACCACCAAAGTCCATACTCATAGTCTGCTTCTCGATTACACGCTGATACTGCGCCGTAGCGTCGAAGCGAGGATAGAGCGATGCGTAAGTCTCCTGCTTTGCGAAGCGCTTAATCTCAATCTCCTGCTCTGCAACCTTGATTGTCGGCGACTCGCTCAAAGCAATTTCGAGCGCCTGCTCCAAAGTCAAGGTCAATGCCGACTGCTCCGCATTCTGTGCTACGGAAGTCAGCGCCAAGGCGATAAAACCTAAAAATAAACCAAGTTTTTTCATCTTACCAATCTATAATATATTTACTTTTTTGTCTTTTCGGCAATATAGTTGTCTATCTGCTCCACTCCTTTGAGGGTTGCAATACCTCGAAAGAAGTTTACAATCGTATATCGAAACGCATCCTGCTCGGTAATGCCCTCGGGCAAGACCAATCTACCCTGTCGGCGCATCAAGCCCATCGAGGTGTAGTAGAACATCGTAACCGACAAATCTACATTTACACTCTTTGCCACCAACCCCTCATCGATAAGTTGATTGAGTCTTTCTCGCAACATTGCCAAACCATAATCACGATTTTCGGTCATTATCTGCTCGAACAACTCTGGATAGAACTTGCGCAGGTTCTCCATTATTCGCTGACGCACAGTACCTCTCTTTGCCATCAGATCGAAAATCTCGAACAAGACAGGAATACCGCCCGAACAAGTATCTACACTCGCCATAACCTGCTCGGCCTCGTTGTTGAAGAGGTACTTTATACTATGATAGAGCAACTCTCGCTTGTCGGCAAACAGTTCATATATCGTGCGCTTGGACATTGCCAAATCGTGCGCCACATCGTCCACTCGTAACGATTTAACACCCAACTCCGCAATCATCTCCGACGCTCGTTTAATCACTTGTTCTCTATTTGCCATAATTTCGCATTTTATTACGGTGCAAATATAGACAGAAAACTCGAAAGAACAAAAAAGTTTTCAAAGTTTTTGCACGCATATACTATCCTTTTTCTCGCAAACCACGAGAAAAAAGCCCGCTAAGGACCATTTGCTACATCTATATAACGACTTTCGGGTGTAGTTATTATACCCGAGTAGGCTAAAAACTCACCAAAAGTTGCTAGATTTGAAAACTTTTATTGTATCTTTGTAATAACACGAACTCTAAAACCTTAAAATTGTTACAACTATGAAAAAACTTATGCTTGGTATGTTGGCGATGGTGGCTTTGATTACCACATCGTGCAATCAAGCATCAAAAACAGAACCAACTATGAAAATTTCAAAGATTGACCTAACGGGCCGCACCCTTGATGAAGTGTTTGCGACCATCCAGCCGGAGAAGATTGCCTGCGCCAATTGGGCAGCAGAGTTTCCTGACACTCCCGAAACAGAGTTTCGAGCATTTCATACGGGCGACAAGTTGTATGTTCGCTTCGATGTAAAGGAGCAACTAACCTTCGCTCGCTTTGCAAAGGATAACGGAGATGTCTGGACCGATTCGGCCTGCGAATTTTATATGTCGCTTGACGGCAAGACCTACTATAATGTCGAGATGAACTGCATTGGTTATATGCTTATCGGCTACTATGAAGTACCCGGCGAGAACCCTTTGCGAGCAGGCGAGGAGATACTCTCGCAGGTGGAGCGCATCACCACCCTCGGCAACGAGGCCTTTGGAATACACGAAGGCGATTTGGAGTGGTCGCTGACAATGGTATTGCCTACATCCATCTTCTACAAGGATAAGGTGGAGAGTTGGGATGGATTGAAGATTACGGCAAACCTCTATAAGTGCGGTAACCGACCTGAACACCCACACTTCATCTCGTGGCAACCTGTTCCACTTCCAAAACCTCGCTTCCACTGCCCTGAGTACTTCAAGGCGATAGAGTTTGAATAGAGAAGATAAATCGTGGCGAAATGCCACGATTTATTTTTTAACGGTCCCCAAATGGCGGAGGAAATTTTGTGCTAAACAAGAAACGGAGTCCGCAGCATAGTAAGCCTATGTGAGGAACTCCGTTATCGAAGTGCAGTGCAAAAGGAGTAATCGGGGCTACACCAACCCCACTAAAAAAATCGTAAATGGCGGAGGAAATTTTGTGCTAAACAAGAAACGGAGTCCGCAGCATAGTAAGCCTATGTGAGGAACTCCGTTATCGAAGTGCAGTGCAAAAGGAGTAATCGGAGCTACACCCACCCCACCAAAAAAAATCGTAAATGGCGGAGGAAATTTTGTGCTAAACAAGAAACGGAGTCCGCAGCATAGTAAGCCTATGTGAGGAACTCCGTTATCGAAGTGCAGTGCAAAATTTACCCGCCAGAACGATTTTTTAATTATAGTTGGAATTAAGATACTCCTGAATCGAAAAATTCGTTTCGCACGGAGTAATTTTTTCATCTATATACTCGTTGGTGTACTGCATCTTCTCTCCGCCAATCACGCAACGAGAGAGGAAAGAGATAATCTCGTCGTGGTTATCGGTCATTGGAGAGAGTGCTAGGATATGATCACGATAGTGTGCCGAGTGGAAATAGTAGGTTGCACCAAGCTCGTGCAACTGCTCGGCAATATAGTCAGAGCCATAGAAGCCCGTTGCAAGAATTGTGGCTTTACGATATGGCACATTGCGATCGGCATTGCCGTGGAATAGCATTATAGGGCAAGGAGCGCCCTGCCACTCCGGCGAACTGAGCACCGAATATATAGCACCGGCAAATGCCACTACACCAGCAAAATTAAACTTCTCGGGCAGGGACTTGGCATAGCTCTCGCTATTTGCGAGGTAGTTCTCTGCCTGCAACACTGCAATAGCGCCGGCACTCGAACCACTTGCCACAATCATAGTCGGGTTGATACCCAAATTCTCGGCATTATCCAAGAGATACTTTGTTGCACGCAACACATCCTCAGCCGCATAGTTCACCGAGCGATACATTGCCCACGCACCCTCCAACGGACCAACATTTTCGGTGCTATCGAGGGTGTATGCCATACCAAGGCGGTAATCTATCGACACAACATCAAAGCCCTGCGACATAAGCATATTGAAATATGGTATATAGCGCTCATCCGAACGGCTTCCGTGTGAGAAGCCTCCGCCAAAGGCAAATAATACGCAAGGGTGAGCACCATCACCCGAAGCACGATAGTGGTCGAGATACAATGGCTGTACCCCCTCCGCATAGCAGTATGTTGTAGGTGCAGTTTGTGCCATTGTAGTCATTGTCGCCATAATCGAAATCAAAAATAGGGCAAATCGTTTCATATTGCTTTTATTCTCCTAAAACCCAAAATCGAGAGAATTGAGAATTTACTACGCTCTACTCTCTTGTCTATTTATACTTACCGTGCCAAAGTTGTTGCATACGCTCCGCTATGCGTTGCTCAGTAGGGTTCTCCACATTTGGATGGTAGAACTGTGTTCCTTTGAGGCTCTCGGGCAAGAACTCCTGCTCGACAAAGTTACCTGCAAAGTCGTGTGCATATTTGTAGCCCTTACCATATCCCTCGTCGCTCATCAACTCGGTTACAGCATTGCGCAGATGCAGTGGTACAGGTCGCAAGGTTGTATCCTTCTGCACAAAGGCCAACGCCTCGTTTATAGCGGCATACGCAGTATTGCTCTTTGGCGAAGTGGCGAGGTAAATTGTCGTTTCGGCAAGAGTAATGCGTGCCTCGGGCATACCAATTTTATGCACCGTATCGAAGCAGGCATTTGCCAACAACAAGGCATTCGGATTTGCAAGTCCTATATCTTCCGAAGCCAAAATCACCAATCGTCGTGCGATAAAGCGAGGCTCCTCTCCTCCTGCCAACATTCGTGCCAAATAGTAGATTGCAGCATTCGGATCGCTACCACGCACACTCTTTATAAATGCCGAAATAACATCGTAGTGCTGCTCGCCATTCTTGTCGTAGAGTGCGATATTCTGCTGCAACACCTCAGTTACGAGGTCATCGGTAATAGTCAAATCACCCTCACGAGAGGAGGTTATAATATCGAGGATATTCAACAATTTTCGAGCATCTCCACCCGCAAAGCGGAACAATGCTGCCGACTCCTTAACCTTGATATTGCGTTGTTTAAGCTCCACATCGGAGGTCAAGGCTCTGTCGAGCAGGTGTTGCAAATCCTCATCCTGCATAGGCTTCAAGGTGTAGACCTGACAACGGCTCAACAATGGCGATATAACCTCAAACGATGGGTTCTCGGTGGTCGCTCCTATAAGGGTTATAATACCCTGCTCCACAGCACCCAAGAGCGAATCCTGCTGCGACTTGTTGAAGCGATGAATCTCGTCGATAAATAGCAACGGAGTCTTTGCCGAGAAGAATTTCTGATTTTTCGCAGACTCGATAACCTCACGCACCTCCTTAACACCCGAAGTTACTGCCGAGAGAGTATAGAACGGTCTTTCGAGTGCATTCGCCACAATCTTTGCAAGAGTAGTCTTACCAACACCCGGAGGGCCCCACAATATAAACGAAGGGACATTTCCCGCCTCGATAAAACGACGGAAAACACCACCCTCACCGACAAGGTGTTGCTGGCCGATGTAGTCTTCGAGTGAATGAGGACGAAGCCTCTCTGCCAAAGGTGCCGACATAAATTTTCTTTTTTAACGGAAAACGGAAAGCGGAAAACGGAAAACTATTTTTTATTTACTTTGTAATTGAAGGCAATGCCTTTATCTTTGGTTGAAAATATTTGACAAACTTTTGCACATATTCAACAAACCATGCAAACTGTTCTTCATGCGAATCTACATCCAAAAAATTAAACGATTGCGACAATTTAACCATCGAAACTTTTTTATCATCAAGACGCAACCATTCAAGATCCGGAGATATTTTACCCTTAGAATCCTCTTCGTACAAATTTTTCATCGAATCATAGTAGAACTTTGCATTGTTTCCAGATATCTCAAAGTTGATACTAATCGTGGAATTAACAGAGTTCACAGTCAAACTTAATTGAAAATTTGATTTTCCAATAGTAACAATTGTCCAATGTTGTGGCAAAGGTTTTTGCACCTTAAATGGACTACCATTCTTCAAAACATACCCTCTAAATTCGGTCCAATACTCTTGCTGCTTTATTTTTGTTTCGGTAAGAGCACCACTATTTGTTGTTGATTTAACACTTTTAGACCAGCCATTTGGTTTTGCTACGACATCGAATTGCGGTGCGGGTAAGCTATCACCAATCTGAATAGCCTCCACCTCTATTCCAAAAAAGTTTATATTCTCATCTGTTATACGGTTTAGCCAATCCAAAGCCGCACGATGCTCCTCTGTAAAGGATTTAGCTATCCATACGATAGAAAAGGCATCTAATCCAGCAGCATAAGTCATTATTTGCCCTAAATGATTATGGTCTGTCTGTTCTAATTGGTTTTCTATTAGAACATAATGGTTGGTTGCCAAATCACGAGCAAGAATATCTGCTCGGAAAGGTCCTACATTTTTTTCTTGGGACTCAACTTCAAGGTCCATTCCAATAGCATCACTCAACAATGCGATATTCTCTTCTTTGGCAAGCCAAGGCGTAAAATCTGATGATTCGCTAGCCCATATAGTACGCAAGTCTATTTTCTTTATTTTTCCAAGTTTCATATCTGTTTACAAGTTTGAGCGTGCCGTATTTATACTCGCTGTTATTAGTGCAATAATCTCTTTTATATCTTTTTCGAGCGAAACAAACATCTTTTGGTCAATATATTCGCTACCAATAAGTAATTCTAACCAATAAACGGTTTCATCCGCTTCTTTCAAAGCGACAGATAACTTGTTTATAAAATCAAGTTTACTTTGTGCATTCTTTCTCTCTCGTACATTTGCGCCAATACTTGTTCCGCTACGCAAAATCTGCTTGGAAAGGATATACTCTTTTTTCTCCTCCATCAAATAGCGAGACAGTTTTATCACACGGAGTGCAAACAATTTGGTTTTATTATCCAAACAATCAACCATAGCAATTCTATTTCTGGCTATTTCCGTTTTCCGTTTTCCGTTTTCCGTTTTCCGTTTTCCGTTCGCATTTGGTTGTAGGCCTTTATGGCCTCACCCAAAATGCGAATTGCTTTTTTGAGTTCCTCTTTGTCGAGAACATAGGCGATACGAACCTCGTTCTTGCCGAGTCCCGGATCGGAATAGAAGCCCGAAGCAGGAGCCAACATTACGGTTGCACCCTCGTACTCGAACTCACGCAAACACCACTCGCAGAACTTATCGCTATCATCTATCGGCAAGCGTGCAATCGTATAGAATGCACCCATCGGAATTGGCGAATAGACGCCTTCAATCTTATTCAACTCGTCTATCAGGCAGTTACGACGCTCGATATACTCCTCGTAGGTGTGAATGGCATACTCTCGTGGTGCATCGAGTGAAGCCTCAGCCGCAATCTGACCGAGCAACGGAGGCGACAATCTCGCCTGACAGAACTTCATAACAGCAGCACGCAACGCCTTGTTCTTGGTGATGAATGCACCGATGCGGATACCGCACTCCGAATATCGCTTCGACACCGAGTCGATAAGCACAACATTATCCTCGATACCCTCTAAGTGACAAGCCGAAATATATGGCGAACCCGTATAGATAAACTCACGATAGACCTCATCCGAAAAGAGGAACAAGTCGTACTTCTTGACCAGATCACGAATACGGTTCATCTCCTTGCGAGTATAGAGATAGCCCGTAGGGTTATTCGGGTTACAAATCAAAATTCCTCGTGTGCGCTCGTTGATAAGCTCCTCGAACTGCTCTATCGAAGGTAATGCAAAGCCATTCTCGATAGTGGAGCGAATTGGGCGAATTACAGCACCTGCCGACACAGCGAATGCCATATAGTTGGCATACGCAGGCTCGGGTACGATAATCTCGTCGCCAGGATTAAGGCACGACATAAAGGCAAACAATACCGCCTCCGAACCACCAGCCGTAACGATAATATCGTCGGGAGTCAATTTTATCTGATATTGGTCGTAGTAACCGACCAACTTCTCACGCAACGAGAGGAAACCATCACTCGGACTATACTCCAAAATATCACGGTCGATATTGCGGATGGCGTCGAGAGCCACCTGCGGAGTCTTAATATCGGGCTGACCGATATTCAAGTGATAGACCTTTGTGCCACGCTTCTTTGCCTCCTCGGCAAGCGGAGCAAGCCTACGGATAGGTGAAGCGGGCATCAATATAGCACGTTCTGAAATTTTTGGCATAACAATTCTAATTTGCTACAAAGGTAGAAAAATTTAGTTAAAAGTTAAAAATAAAGCGCTAAAAGTTGCTCCGCAAAGCCATTAGCGATAAAACTTATGTTACATACTATCAAATATCGTACTTAACGAGTAGGTATAAATGCCGAAATTGAACATTTTTATTGCCATATAGAATAAATTGGTTATATTTGTGCTCGAAATCTAACATATAAACTATATGAAAAAAGAGTTGAAACCTAGAGATCACAACCTCCTATTGAAGGCTTTTCGCTACTACTTGCAGTTTGTGAACTCGGGTCTATATTTCCGCAAGGAGCACATTGTAGGTTTGGAGAATGTTCCCGTTAATGGTACTCCTTGTGTCGTGGTATCTAACCACCAGAACTGTTTGAACGATCCATTGAGCGTATGTATGAACTTGACTGACCGTCGTATGAACTTCATCGCTCGTGCAAATGTATTCAACAACCCTATCGCCGGTAAGTTCTTGCGCAAAATCGGTATGCTTCCGGCTTACCGTATGAGCCACGAGGGCTACGCCGCAGTGGCAAAGAACCGTTCAATGTTTGATGCTGCCGGTCAGGCGCTTTGCGATGGCGAGACCTTGATGCTCTTCCCAGAGGCTGACCACCAGAACAAGCGTTGGCTCGGAAACTTCAAAATCGGTTATTTGAAGATCGCTTTCGAGGCTGCCGAGAAGTTCAACTTCGAACACGATGTGATGATTTTGCCTTCGGCAAACCACTACTCTAACTACTTCCACGCTCGTACCGATATGGTAATCCGCTTCGGCAAGCCAATTTCGCTTATGCCATACTACGAGAAGTACAAGGAGGAGCCTCGCAGCACAATGTTGGAGATTAACGAGGTTGTACGCAACGCCGTTAAGGAGTTGATGCTCAATGTCGATGACTTGGAGCACTACGACCAGATCGACTTCCTTCGTGAGACAGGCTACGGCCGCAAGTATGCAATGGAGCACGGATTTAACTTCAACTACCTCCCTTCACGATTGCTTTCGGACCAGAAACTCGTATCTGCATTACAGGAGGCTTACAACGAGCATCCCGAGGAGATGGAGAAGGTTTACGAGGATACCGCAGAGTTGCACAAGGGCTTAAAGAAGTTGCGTATTCGTGATTGGCTCTTCATCCGCAACCCTAAGTGGCCTATGGCAGTATTGCGTGGCCTTTGGTTACTCTTGTTGTTGCCACTCTTTATCGCATCTATCATCCCGACAGGTTTGCTCTTCCTTATTCCGAAGATCTTCCTCAAAGCCTGGATTAAGGATAAGATGTTCTCGTCATCATTCCATGTGGGCGCAAGCGTATTTATTTCTGTGCCTATCTGTCTTATCGTGCCATTCATACTCTTGGCGGTATTTGCAAATATATGGTGGGCATTGGGCTACCTTGTAGCTTTCCCATTTATGTTTGTCTTGGCGTGGAACTATATGCGTCTGTTCTGGCGATTTATCGGAACTTGCATCTTCATCCGTCGCAAGAACCGACCTGTAATCGAGAAGTTACGCAACCTCCGCACAAGTATCTACGAGAGATTGGACAACCTCTTGAAATAAGAAAAAGAGCCTCAATGTTGAGGCTCTTTTTTTTTGGTGAGTAGTCAATTCTGCATTAGTTATGTCCTATTCTCGGCCACTCGCCCAACTCCATATCCTTGATTGTTGCGCCGTCGATTGTAAAGCGCAATGCGGTGCGCACTTTATGAAAGCCATAGCATCCTGCTGCACCTGGGTTTAGATGTAATAAGTCGTAGATTTTATCATACTCCACACGCAGTATGTGCGAGTGCCCCGACACGAAGATTTTTGGATGCGCACTCTGAATTTTTGCCAATGCCTGTGGCGAATAGTGGCGTGGATAACCGCCAATATGCGTCATCAACACATCCACCTCCTCAACCCTAAAAAATGCAAATGGTTGGAATGTGTAGCGGGTATCCCCACCGTCGATATTGCCATACACGGCACGCAAAGGCTTGAACTTTGCAATTTCGTCGGCCAACTCAATAGAGCCTATATCGCCTGCATGCCAAATCTCATCAACATCACGCAGGAACTCACGCAACACTTCATCGAAAGTGCCGTGCGTATCCGATATGACCCCTATGCGCTTCATTAGAACTCCTCAACCTTATTGAGAATAGGTGTAAAATCAAGCCACGAGTTGGCAAAGTCTTCGTAAGAGAGTTCGGTATGTCCATCCTCTGGAACATCCGAGATAACCTTTACTGCCAACACCGGCACATTACCTGCCATCTCGCAAGCGATAGCGATAGCGCCAATCTCCATATCGAAGATAGCCTTCTCGACACCAAAGCGAGCCTTTATCTCTGCCACAGATTTGGCATTTACGAAAGAATCACCCGTAAAGACGGTAACAGGCTCATCGCCAAGAAGGTTACGAGCATCTGTAATCTCCGGAATAAAGTCCTCAGGAATATCTGCATCGTGATACTGCACACGGCTTGGCACTACGATTTCGCCCTGCTTAAAGCCGAGCGAGCCTGCCGCATAGCCGATTACTGCAACCAAGTCGTAAGGCTTCTCGACCTGCAACAGCTCTCGGGTTATGGTAGCCGCAGCGGCAGCCTTACCGATACCGCTATATGCCACAGTGTAGTTATTTTTCAACTCCGTACCCTTGCGCTCAATAGCAAGGCGGATATTTCTATTCTCACGACTTGTAGGCGCAACGATTAGTATATTCTTCATTTTAGTTTTGATTTTACAATCTCTTTATCTTTTGCAATCTGCGCTCGCAGCTCCTCAACCGAAGAGAACTTCTGCTCCTCACGAATTTTTTCGAGTAACTCCACTCTCAGAGTCAAGCCATAGAGCACTCCGTCGAAGTCAAAGAGGTGAGTTTCGAGCAGGCGCTTCGAGCCATCTACCGAGGGGCGGACACCCACATTTGTCATTGCGGCATATTCTCTGCCATCGACATAGGCCTTCGAGGCATATACTCCGTTCTCTACCGCAAACTCCTCGCTCAATGCGATATTTGCAGTCGGGAAACCCAACTTGCGCCCCAGCTGATTGCCACCTATGACAATACCCTCGATAACCTGCATAACCTATTAAATCTCCTTGGTCAATTTGCGCACCAACGACACCTCCGAGAAGAACTCCTTGGCAAAGACACGCAACACCGTATAAGATGGCACAGCAACAAGCAAGCCTACGATGCCACCCACCGAACCGGCCATAAGAATTACGATAAATATCTCCAACGGATGTGCCGACACCTTCGAAGAGTAGATTGTCGGCTGCAACACGAAGTCATCAACACCCTTAACCACGCAGATAGTGCCGAGAATTACGGCCAATGTGTAGGCGATAGTGCAACCCTCGATTGGAGATACTATACCTATAAACATAGATACCAACACACCCACCGCAGGACCTGCATACGGGATAACATTGAGCATGCCCATAATTACCGCAATAAAGCAGGCATTCTCCCACTGCATACCAAAGAGCAGCAGCACGACCGCTAAAATCGAAGCGATAATAAGGCTCTCGGTCAATAGTCCCGTAAAGTAACGAGAGAGCAAGAGCGACACCTTATCGATGGCACGATGCACATTCTCGGAGTACTTGTCGGGGAAGATGGCCGACACCATATTCGAGAATAGTCCATCCTCCTTCAAGAAGAAGAATGTGATGAACGACACCGAGAATACCACTATCACTGCCGACATTCCTGTATTTATAATCGACGACACAACCGCATTAACCGTGTCGTAATTGAGGAATTGACGGAGTGAAGAAACGATAACCTCCGACAGCGAGAAGTGTGTCTCGGGGAGTACAAAGATTGTCGAAATATAGGTTTGCAACTTTGCCAAAGGCTCCTCTACCCCCTCCAATGCCGAACGCAAATCGAGCGATGAGAGTTCATATATCTTACCTGCCACAAGTGGTACAATCAGCGATAACAGACCTCCGATAACCACCCACAACAACACCAAAGTTACGGCAGCCGCCAACCAACGAGGGAGCGAGAACCTATTAACTTTAATTTTACAGAGCAAGCCCACCAACGGTCGGCCTACAATAGCCAGCACCGCCGATACGAGGATATAGACAACCGTTTGACGGAAGTACCACAACACCGCACCTACGGCAGCCATAACCGCCAAGCCTACCACCCAACGCAGGAACACCTGCAAGGTCATATTGTTATTTACACCACTATTCGACATAATGCAACTCTTTTTTTAGGCCTCGGCAACGGGCTGTTCGAGTGTCTCCTCCTCAGGTGTTTCGAGCGACTCCTCCACCTCGCCACCAATACGAGCAATAGGAGTTTGAGTACCTACAACCTTGTCGCCAATCTCAACCAATAACTTTGCGTCTTTTGGCAACAATATATCAATGCGTGAGCCAAACTTAATAAAACCAAAAGGTATATTTTGCTCCGCAACCTCATCGACCTTCACATACGATACAATGCGTCGAGCAACTGCACCTGCAATCTGACGGAACAACACCTCTACGCCACTCTTTGTCTCCACGACAGTAGTTGTGCGCTCATTGTCGGTCGAAGATTTCGGATGCCAAGCCACAAGGAACTTGCCGGGGTGATACTTGAAGTACTTTACGATACCGCCCACCGGGAACCAGTTGATATGCACATTAGTCACCGACATAAAGATCGACACCTGCATACGCTCCTCGCCGTCGAAATACTCATCATCCTTTACAATCTCGGTAACAACTACACGGCCGTCGCAAGGCGAGAATACAAGATCCTCGTCGTGAATACGCACACGGCGTGGATCACGGAAGAACGAGATAATAAAGAACCAGAATACGAGTAACATTGCCGAGAGCAACACGATAAGCCAAGTCAAATCGTTCGCCTTCAACATATAGAAGATAAGCAACCACAATGCGAGCAATACTACGCCCGAAACGGTTATAATCTTTGAACCCTCTTTACTAATTTTCATCGTTGTATATAGTTTTAGGTTAGACAAACATTCCCATCAAAATAAGATATATCATCGCAAACGGCACGGCCAAGAAGAGTGCATCGAAGCGGTCGAGGAAACCACCGTGGCCGGGCATCATCTTACCCGAATCCTTAACATCCACCTCTCGCTTCATCAACGACTCTACCAAGTCGCCTGCTACGCCCGCCAAGGCTGTAACCAAGCCCAAGCCACCCCAAACAACGAGGTTGCCACCAAGGAAGTAGCCAAACAATACGGCAAAGCCTACCGCTGCCACCAAGCCGCCAAAGAAGCCTTCCCACGACTTTTTCGGAGAGATACGCTCACACAAGCGGTGCTTACCAATCGAGATACCCACCAAGTAGGCGAAAATATCGTTTATCCAGATAATCGACACAAAGGCCAACATCGCCCACGCCGACCACTTGCCAACCAACAACTGCGGAATAAAGAGCAACATCGCCATAGGCAATGCCACATAGATTACACCCATAAATGTTGTGGCGATATTTGCAATCGGAGTTGCGCTCTTACGCCACAACTCGCATACAAAGGTTGTCGGCACAATCAACATCGTGTAGAGCAATGCCCCAAGCACCAATCGTGCAGTTGTCTCGGTTGCAGGGTTACCCCACTGCATAAATACGGCAAATGCCATAACAAACAACGCCACTGCTGTTGCAATACCTACGCTGAACATCGGCTCAACGCCCTTCTTGCGGCACAAACGGTAGAACTCCACCAAGCCCCCAAGCATAATCACTGCGAAGAGTGCTCCTGCGCTCCACTTCGACCATATAAGCGCTCCGACAAAGAGTAGCAACATCACCACTCCGCTTATGGAACGCACTGCCAAATCCTTAAACTTCTTATTCTCCATTGTTTTAGGTTAATTTGTTTCGGTTTTTACTCCTCCGACTGCTCTTTTGCACCACGCTTACCAAAGATTCTCTCCACATCCTCTGTAAAGACAACCTCTCGCTCCAAGAGCAACTCTGCCAACTGCACCAAACCGTCACGGTGCTCGTCAATAATCTGCTCAGCCATCTGTCGAGCCTTTGCAATCAAAGCACGCACCTCGTCATCAATCTGCTGTGCCGTACGCTCCGAATATGGCTTAGTGAAGGCCATATCGCTCTGGCCTGTCGAATCGTAGTAGCTCATCGAGCCCACCGCATCGCTCATACCGTAGTATGCCACCATTGCGTAGCACTGCTTGGTTACTCGCTCCAAGTCGTTCAATGCGCCCGTCGAGAGGTGGCCAAAGAACTTCTCCTCTGCCACACGACCTGCCAACAACGATGCCAACTCCTGCATCATCTGCTCACGAGTGGTAATCTGTCGCTCTTCCGGCAAGTACCACGCAGCACCCAAGGCTCTGCCTCGTGGAATGATAGTAACCTTAACGAGTGGATTTGCGTGTTCCAACAACCAACTTACAGTTGCGTGGCCCGCCTCGTGATAGGCGATAGTCTTCTTCTCCTGCGCCGAGATAACCTTATTCTTGCGCTCCAAGCCTCCGATAATTCTATCTACCGCAGCCAAGAAATCCTCCTTGCCTACGCACTCCTTGTTGTGGCGTGCCGCAATCAAAGCCGCCTCGTTACATACATTTGCAATATCTGCACCCGAGAAACCAGGAGTCTGCTTCGCCAAGAAATCTCGGTCAAGATTTTCATCCAACTTCAACTTGCGAAGATGCACCTCGAAAATCTCCTTGCGCTCATTCAACTCAGGCAAGCCAACCTCAATCTGACGGTCGAAACGACCTGCACGCATCAACGCCTTATCCAAAATATCGGCACGGTTTGTCGCAGCCAAGACTATCACGCCTGCGTTTGTCTGGAAGCCGTCCATCTCGGTAAGCAACTGATTGAGAGTATTCTCTCGCTCGTCGTTACCCGAAAAGCCTGCATTTTTGCCTCGTGCACGACCAATAGCATCAATCTCATCGATAAATACGATGCACGGAGCCTTCTTCTTCGCCTGATCGAACAAATCACGCACACGAGAAGCACCTACACCCACAAACATCTCCACGAAGTCCGAACCCGAAATCGAGAGGAATGGTACATTCGCCTCGCCTGCCACAGCCTTTGCCAACAAGGTCTTACCCGTTCCCGGAGGGCCTACCAAGAGCGCACCCTTTGGAATTTTAGCACCGAGTTCACGATATTTAGGAGCATTTCTCAAAAAGTCCACAATCTCCATAATCTCGACCTTTGCCTCCTCCAAACCTGCAACATCCTTGAATGTTACACGCTTCGACGGGTCTTGCTGGTCGAACTCCTGTGCACGAGCCTTGCCCACATTCATAATACCGCCGCCACCGGCACCTCCACCACGCATTCCACGCATAATGAAGAACCATACTCCGATCATAAGCAACCACGGCAGCAAGTTCACAAGCCACGAGTCATACCACGGCTTCTCGTTCTCGAAGGTCAGCACCACACTGTTGCCCGACTGCTCCTCGGCTCTCTCCAAATCTGCCTTGAACGAATCTACCGAGCCGATATTGAAAAAGAGTTGATAACCGCTCTTTGGTATATTGTTGTAGCGAAGGTCGCTATTGCGCAACGCCTCAACCTCACTCTCTTTGAGAGCCACACGAGCCTCCTCGTGATTAACAACCTCGATACGCTCGACATCACCCTCCGATACCAACTGCTCCACGGTAGCCCAATCGCTCTTCACGGGCGCAACCTCATCGTTATTGAATATCCAATATCCGATAATCACGAGCGTAATCGCACTCCACAGCCACATAATGTTCGGGCGTGGCATATTTACATTTCTCTTATTTTTCGCCATAATTCATCAATAACTTTACACATCTTTACTGCTCTACAACGAGTAGAGTCTGCAAAAATTGTGTCTAAAATGCGCAGATTGCGTCCTATTCCTCCGATTCGTAGTGAATCATCGGAGCATCAGCCCACAACTCCTCCAAGCGGTAGTAATCACGCAAGTCGCTCTGGAAGATGTGAACAATAACATCCACATAGTCGAGTGCAACCCACAAACCGGTCTGCTTACCCTCTACACGCCAAGGGTTTTCACGCAATGTCTCGTAGACCTTCTCCTCGATACCGTCGGCAATCGCAGCCACCTGTGTTGTAGAGTCTGCATTACACACTACAAAATGCGAGCAAATCGCACCATCAAAGCCTGTTAAATCGAGAGATACAATATCCTTACCCTTCTTGTCCTGAATACCTTGAACAATGGTTTCTATCAACTTTTCCATACACACTTTATAAGCATTATATAAATAATCGAGCAAATATAGCAAAAATTTCGTTATAATGCAAAATGCAGAATGCAAAATTCAAAATTAAAGACAGCGACAGCCAACAAGAGATTACCGATCTCTTAAAAGTTTTGCTTTTTATAAACTATTTTTATATCTTTGTAGCAACTAATAAGCAAAACCCTATGACAATCATTCAGTTGGAGTACCTTTTGGCTGTTGCCAACTTTGGTAGTTTTTCGATTGCTTCGGAACATTGTTTCGTTACGCAACCATCTCTATCTATGCAGATTAAGGCATTGGAGGAGGAGTTGGGTGTGATGTTACTCGACCGCTCGAAAAAGCCTGTTGTGCCAACCGAGGCAGGCGATGTTGTTTTGGAGCAGGTGCGTAATACTCTGCGTGAATTTCACACCATCAAAGAGGTCGTTCAGCAACTCAAAGGCGAGATTTCGGGAACGATCCGTTTAGGAGTCATCCCAACCATTGCTCCGTACCTCCTGCATAAGTTCGTGCCGGAGTTTGTACATCGCTATCCGAAGGTCGATATCGAGGTGCGAGAGATGAAGACTGCCGACATCATCGAAGCGCTCAATCGAGATCAGATTGATGTGGGACTTTTGGCAGGCGGAACCTGCGGCGACAACTTCAACGAATACGAACTTTTCGACGATAAGTTCTACGCCTATGTATCGCCTCGTAACTCGCTGTATAACAAGTCGAATATCCGTTTGGAGGATATTAAGATTCAGGACCTTGTTCTGCTTTCGTCGGGCAACTGTATGCGTGACCAGGTTATCGAGCTTTGCCAGGCTCGCAACACCCTTCCGGCACGCTACACATTCGAATCTGGCTCACTCGATACATTGATGCGAATTGTGGATAATACATCGCTTATGACCATCATCCCGAAGATGGCACTCGACTTTGTTCCTGAGGAGCGCAAGCGACAAGTCAAGACCCTTTTCAAGGGTGCATCTTCTCGCAAAATTGCCCTCGTAACCCGTCGCTCGTATGTGAAAAAATCGATTGTCGAAGCACTGCGACAGACTATTTCGGAATTCAAGTAGAAGCGTCATCACAACCCTTATCAACCCCATCTGTGCCGGATATCGTTTTCGATACCTATGAGGGCGTGGATGTTCCCATTGGTGTGCCGGGTACGATTCTTCGTACCCACGAAGGCGGTGGCTTTATTGCGAGGAGGAAGAGGGTATCCCCCCCCCTTGATTGCCGGGTATCGTTTTCGATACCTATGAGGGCGTGGATGTTCTCATTGGTGTGCCGGGTACGATTTTTCGTACCCACGAAGGCGGTGGAGATGTCGGTTTAAAATAGTAAAGGTTATTAACGGCAGTTAAGGGCTATTAAGGAAAAGCCGACACGCTAATACCCTCTAATCACCTCTAATATCCCTTAACAACCTCTATCGAATTGTCGGCAAAAAACAACCCCGCAGAATAAACTGCGAGGTCATAAAAATTAACACACTTTATCCATTAGAACGACAATCCTATATGCAAATTAAACCCATTGACAAAGTTATGCTTAAACTTAGGATCAAAGATGTAAGTATCTTTTTTAGCAACATTAGTTATAGCTAAAAAACTCTCTATTCGATAACCCAATCCTAAATACAAAGAGATTTTTTCACCACATCTTTTCTCTACACCAAAGGACAAATCTCCCAGCACTCCACTTTGGTTATATTCCACCGACTCTTGAATTTCGAGCTGTTCCATAAAAGGTGAAATTCTTGCTCCCACAGAGAGCGAGATATAAGGCGACCACGCCCTATTCAACAGATTTGTTCTAAAATTAAGATATACAGGAATATTTACCTTTGATGGCATTACATAGAGGTACTGCGGCTCTACCTCCGGGGCATAAAATGAGCCCTCTACACCAACGCCGACTCCAAGAAAGAACATATCATTGAAGCGATAACCTCCAATATAGTGCGCACCGAGGAAATTGCCTAATTTATTATACCCATAGGACAAATTTACATATTCACCAAAGCCCTTCCTGCTTTGCAATGTCACACTTTGACTTTGCTGCTCGACCTTTGTTATGGTACGCCAAGTAATTATTTGAGCCATAGTGCAATTTGCAATAAGCAATGTTGCACATATAAGTATAAACCGTTTCATTATTTCAACATATTTAACAATCCACCAGCCTTTGGTTGTTGACCTTTACCTTCATTTGTGCCCTTACCCAACTCGGCAACCCAAGCATCTTTCTCCTCCATTGTACGGAACTTAACATAGCGAGCCGGATAACCTTTTACGGTAATAGACAATCTTCCATAAACGGAGGTATCTACATTTATAAAAGCGCCAACCATAGTATCTGCATTATACTTATTTGCAACAGTGTACAAAGCCAATTTCTTATATGTCTCAATCTCGTTGATATTAGAACTCTTTACTACAAAATCATCATAAGTAATCGTCTCACAGACACTTTGCTCGGTCACAACCTGCAACTCTGCAAGCAGTGGAGCAACTATAATAGGGCTTTGTGTTGGCTCCGTATTTCGCACAGAATACTCACGATAAGCCACAAGATTGCCAGAAGTGGCACACGACACGATACAAAATGCCACAGACAACATAAGAAATAATTTTTTCATAATAAGTTTAAGTTTCTTGCTCACCAGCCTCTAATGTGCGGTTAATATAAAAAGAAAGTGTGAGGCCGATTAGTTTATCTTTCGGAGGCTCTGGAATGCCCTATCACAAATAAACAATACCCCACACTCGTATTTATCTACAAGAATGGGGTAGAACACCCCTATCGAAGAATCAATACGGAGTGACGAGTGTGATTGCTTCCCTTGCGATATAGAAATTTTCCAGATTTCCGAAAAGGATAAAAGCTAATACACTTTCAACAGAATATGTCCGCAATCCGAGGACTGCACTACAAATTTAATAATTTATTTTTGAATGAGCAAAAAATCAACAAAATTCCTCTAATTGTCAATTGTCAATTATCAATTATCAATTGTTTTTACTATCTTTGCGCAATTAAACACTTTTTGATATAGGTATGGGAAAAATTATACTTACAGGAGATAGACCAACAGGTCGCTTGCACCTCGGACACTTTGTGGGCTCGTTGCGCCGTCGTGTGGAGTTGCAGAACTCTGGCGAGTTCGAGCGCATCTTTATTATGATTGCCGATGCGCAAGCCTTGACCGACAACTTCGACAACCCCGAGAAGGTGCGTCAGAACATCATCGAGGTGGCTCTCGACTACCTCTCGTGCGGTCTTAACCCGGAGAAATCGACTATCTTCATCCAGTCGCAAGTTGCCGAGTTGTGTGAGTTGGCATTCTACTATATGAACCTCGTAACAGTTCAGCGTTTGCAGCGCAACCCTACCGTAAAGACCGAAATTCAGTTGCGTGGCTTCTCGGAGAACACCGCCGAGGGCGATACAACACAGCGTCAGGGTATTCCTGTGGGTTTCTTCACCTACCCTATCTCGCAAGCGTCGGACATCACCGCCTTCCGTGCGACAACCGTACCTGCGGGTGTTGACCAAGAGCCTATGATTGAGCAGGCTCGTGAAATTGTACACAAGTTCAACTCTACATACGGCGAGACTTTGGTCGAGCCTTCGATTTTGCTCCCTACAAACTCGGCTTGTATGCGCTTGCCGGGAACTGATGGCAAGGCGAAGATGTCAAAGTCGCTCGGCAACTGCATCTACCTCTCAGACTCTCCGAAGGAAGTTAAGCAGAAAGTAATGTCGATGTACACCGACCCAGACCACCTCCGCATCGAGGATCCGGGCAAGGTGGAAGGCAACTGCGTATTTACCTATCTCGACGCATTCTGTCGTGATGAGCACTTCGAGAAGTATCAGCCTGAGTACAAGAACCTCGACGAGATGAAGGAGCACTACCGTCGTGGCGGTTTGGGCGATGTAAAGTGCAAGAAGTTGTTGATTGCCGTTTTGGAGGAGTTATTGGAGCCTATCCGTGCTCGTCGCAAGGAGTGGGAACAGAAGATTGAGGAGGTTTACGCCATTCTCGAAAAGGGCACTGCCGAGGCTCGTGCAACCGCAGCCGCAACCCTCAACGATGTTCGTGAGGCAATGAAAATCAACTACTTCCAGGACAAGGAGTTGATTGCAAAGCAGGCTGAAAAGTACAGAGCAAACGAATAAAGTTTTCCGCTTTTCGTTTTCCGTTTTCCATTCGTTATGATTGAAGCCTCCAATTACATAAAAGCGCACAATCGGGAGAAAATCTACCAGTGGTTTCTCGGTATCACAAAGCGATTGACCGAGCGACAGATGTTGCTCATACTCGCTGTTGTGGTGGGAGCATTGGCGGGTGTTGCAACCTATCTCTTCGAGATGCTTTTGCACCTTATCAAGAGCGGTCTGGTAAATTGGTTCGATGTGGATACTTACCACTTCCTATACCTCATCTACCCCGTTATAGGTATCGTTCTCGCTACCCTCTTTGTGAAGTTTATTGTGAGGGATAACATCTCGGAGGGCGTTACACGAGTACTCTACGCAATGTCGAGCAAAGGTTCACGCATAGCAGGCCACAATTGCTGGACTTCGATGGTGGGCGGTGCTGTAACCATCGGCTTTGGAGGTTCGGTAGGTCCTGAGGCGCCTATTGTACTTACGGGCGCAGCACTCGGCTCGAATGTCGGAAAGTTGGCGAAGTTAAACTACAAGAATATCACACTCCTCTTGTGCTGTGGCGCAGGTGCAGCTGTGGCAGCAATCTTCAAAGCACCAATTACGGGTGTAGTCTTTGTTTTGGAGATTTTGATGCTCGATATCACCTCTGCATCGGTTATTCCATTGCTCGTTTCATCTGTTACGGCAACGACAATCGCCATCGTTTTACGAGGTTTCGACCCGATTATATCGGTTACACTCACCGAGAACGACATCTTCCAAATCAAACATATTCCGCTTTTTATACTGCTTGGAACGCTGTGTGGCGGTATCTCATACTACTTCACCACAGTAAATGCCAAGGTTGGAAAGTGGGTACACTCCATCAAGAGCCAATATGTGCGCTGGGGCGTTGCAGGTGTGATTTTGGGAGTATTGATTTTCGTATTCCCGCCACTCTATGGCGAGGGTTATGAGGCCTTCACATCGTTGATGAGAGGCGATAAACTGACCATCTTCGAGAACTCGCTCTTCTACTCGTTCCGAGAGATTGATTGGGTAATACTTATCTATATCGTAGCGATTATCTTCTTTAAGGTTATCGCTATGGCAACCACCAACGCCGCAGGTGGCGTGGGAGGAACATTCGCACCATCACTCTTTGTCGGTGCATTTACAGGCGCTGCACTGGCTATATTGTGCAATATGATTGGTGTAGAAGTATCGATTGCCACATTTACTTTGGTAGGTATGGCAGGTGTAATGTCGGGCGTTATGAAGGCTCCACTAACCGCAATCTTCCTTATTGCCGAGTTGTCGAATGGCTATGGACTATTTATTCCGTTGATGATAGTGTCGTGTATCGCTTTTGCGGTTGGTCGCTGGCTCGATCCAGACTCTATCTACACCAAGCAGTTGCGCCAAAAGGGCGAGTTGCTCACTCACGACAAAGATCAGTCGGTGTTGGTATTCCTCAAACTCAACGAGTTGATGGAGACCGACTTCACACAGATTAAGCCGAATAATACTTTGGGCGATATTGTAGCACTTATTTCGACCTCACGCCGAAATATCTTCCCTGTGGTTGATGATGAAAGACATCTGCTCGGAATAGTGCAACTCGACGACTTGCGAGAGGATATGTTCAAGCCGTCAAAGCGCAAGAACTTTATCACAAACTATATGATTCAGCCACCTGATAAAATACTCGAACGAGAGATTATCCAGGAGGTATTGCCACGCTTTGAGGCAAATCGCACTTGGATGTTGCCGGTGGTGGACAAGGAGAATCGCTACTGCGGTTTCATCTCGAAATCCCGCATTCTAAATGCCTATCGTGAGCAATTGGTAAATATAACCCAGTAAGAAATGACGCCCGTAATAACCATATATACCGATGGTTCTGCGCTTGGCAATCCAGGACCGGGAGGCTATGGCGTAGTGCTTTTGAGCGGGCCATACCGCAAGGAACTTTCGCAAGGTTTCCGCATTACAACGAACAACCGAATGGAGTTGATGGCGGTATGTGTGGCACTCGAAGCATTGAAGGTCGAGGGCTCGGATGTTACGATATATTCCGACTCGAAGTATGTGGTTGATGCCGTGTCGCAAGGCTGGGTTTTCGGTTGGGAGAAGAAGCGTTTCTCGGGCAAGAAAAACCCCGATCTCTGGATAAGATTTTTGCGCATCTATCGCCGTCATCGTGTGCGCTTTGTGTGGGTTAAGGGGCACGCCGAGACGGTCGAAAATAACCGCTGTGACCAGCTTGCCGTAGCCGCAGCCAACAGCACCCCACTACTCGAAGATACGGGGTATCAACCGGAATAAAAAAGACGAGAAATAATATCTCGTCTTTTTTATTAGGTTTTAAGCATATGCGAGCAATACGAAAAAATCAGAGATGATTGAGGGGATTTTGTGCGAAATAGAAAAATCGCCCCGCAGCATAGTAAACCTATGTGAGGAGCGATTTTTTATTTGGTGCAAAATAGACCAATCAGAATGATTTTATCCCAAGAATGCGAGGAGAATACCTGCCGCTACTGCCGAACCTACTACACCCGCAACATTTGGACCCATTGCGTGCATAAGGAGGAAGTTAGACGGATTCTCCTTCTGACCTACGGTCTGCGATACACGAGCTGCCATTGGCACAGCCGATACACCCGCAGAACCGATAAGTGGGTTGATCTTCTTACCCTCAGGGAGGAAGATGTTCATAAACTTAGCAAGGAGCAAACCTCCGGCAGTACCTGCGCTAAATGCGAGGATACCGAGTACGAGGATACCGAGAGTCTTGAAGTTGAGGAACGAATCGGCAGTTGCAGTTGCTCCAACCGAGATACCGAGGAAGATAACCACGATATTCATCAACTCATTCTGTACGGTCTTGCTAAGACGATCTACAACACCACACTCCTTCATCAAGTTACCGAGCATCAAGCAGCCTACAAGTGGAGCAGCCGATGGGAGGAGCAACGAGATGATGATAGCGATAAGAACTGGGAAGATAATCTTCTCGGTTTTCGACACCTGACGGAGCTGTGTCATCTTAATCTGACGCTCCTTCTTGGTTGTAAGAGCCATCATAATAGGTGGCTGAATTACAGGTACAAGCGCCATATAAGAGTATGCTGCGATAGCGATAGGACCAAGCAACTCCGGTGCAAGACGAGCGGTAAGGAAGATCGAGGTAGGGCCATCAGCACCACCGATGATACCGATACTACCACACTCGTTTGGCTCGAAGCCGAGAGCCTTAGCGCCCAAGAAGGTTGCGAAGATACCCAACTGTGCAGCAGCACCAAGCAAGAAACTCTTAGGGTTAGCGATAAGTGGGCCGAAGTCGGTCATAGCACCCACACCTACGAAGATCAAACAAGGATAGATACCGAGTTTAACACCGAGGTAGAGGTAGTCGATAAGACCTGCCTTATCCACGAAAATATCCCAGTGAACGTGGCCGCCCGCAAACAACTCCGAGTGATACATCTCTGCACCAGGGAGGTTAGTGAGCAACATACCAAATGCGATAGGGAGCAAAAGCAGTGGTTCGAACTGCTTCTTGATTGCGAGGTAGAGAAGGAAGCAAGCCAAAGCGATCATCACCGCAAACTTCCATCCACCCGGCGCAAAGAAGGCTCCAAATCCCGAAGTCTCAACAAACTTGCCGACACTTTCGAGAAGGAAATCTGACTGCAAAAGTGAAATCATAATCGTTACTCAATAACAAGTAAAACATCACCCTCCATTACAGTCGCACCTGCCGAAACAAGCACCTGCTTAACAACGCCACCACGCTCTGCGTCGATGTTGTTCTCCATCTTCATAGCCTCCAATACGAGGAGAGTCTGACCAGCCGCTACGGTATCACCCTCCTTGACATTCAAAGAGATAACAGTACCAGGAAGCGGACAAGTAACCTTCAAACCTGATGCTGCCGCTGGTGCTGCCGCAGGCTTGGTTGCGATAGGAGTCTTTGGAGTTACCGAAAGACCTGTTGCCTCAGGAGCAGCAACCACCGCAGGTTTCTTTACTGCCGCAGCCTTTGCACCCTCAATCTCAACATCGTATTTTGTGCCATTTACGGTCACACGAGCCATAGTCGACGACTCGTTGATATCCTCAATCTTAACCTCGTATGGGTTACCATTGATTTTCAATGAATACTTTTTCATTTCGTTTCTTGTATCTTAATTATTTACGCTCAGGTACCTGAGTCAATCCGTGAATTTTAGAACTCCAAGGCGAGTAAGCACGAGCAATGCGGTGGATGGTAATCATCTCCGACTCCTGATCGTGCAAGTTGCTCTTGTAGAGTTTCAATGCGGTGATAATAGCCGCAGCAATCTCCTGGTCGGTAATTGCCTCGTGGTCATCATCAGCCACCGCAACACCTGTTGCAGCAACCTTTGCAGCCTTCTTCTGGCGGGTAAACGCCCAACCCATACCCTTCATAATGAAGATGAGAAGTACGAGTACCAAGAATACAAGCGCAAAGCCGATGCCTGCCATAAGCAACATCTCCGCCCAGCCTATATTTGCAAATTTATCCATAATTTTCTCCGTTTTTTAGAGTGGATTACAATGGAATGTTCGAGTGCTTACGAGCAGGGTTCTGCAAACGCTTGGTTGCCAACGACTGCAAAGCACGGATAATACGGAAACGAGTGTTGCGTGGCTCGATCACATCGTCGATGTAGCCATAGCGAGCCGCATTGTAAGGGTTCGAGAACAAATCCTTGTACTCCTGCTCCTTCTCTGCAACAAACTTCGCCTTTGCCTCAGGATCGGTGAACTCGGCCAAAGCCTTAGCGTGCAATACCACAACAGCACCCGATGCACCCATAACTGCGATCTCAGCCGATGGCCAAGCGTAGTTGATGTCGCCACGGATATGCTTCGAAGACATCACGATGTAAGCACCACCGTAAGCCTTACGCAATGTAACGGTTACCTTTGGTACAGTAGCCTCGCAGTATGCGAAGAGCAACTTTGCACCGTGAGTGATAACACCACCAT
>JAZONG010000046.1:0-14801 GCA_045654385.1 Alistipes sp. | reverse complement strand
ACCGGCAGAGTAACGAATGGTTTAACGATTAAATTTTTAGGAAGTTATGAAGAAAAATATAATGTTGAGCTATTCTGCTCCCGAGTTCGAGATTTTTGAGGTAGCCGTTGAAGGCGGTTACGGAACAAGCGTCGGTCTCCCCGGCTTCGGCACAGAGGAAGATGAGCTTAGTTTCTAAATCTACAACCCTCTTTTGCAAGGGGCAGCCATTCGGTTGCCCCTTGTTTTTTGGGGAAATAGGTATGGGCTAACAAGGGCTATTTCTTTGCCCATAAAAAAAGCTGTCCGTATATTTGCGGACAGCCTTGTTGTTACAAGATATTTGATTACTCCTGCGGAATCTCGAACTTGGTCATTCCTGCTGCTACGAGCATATTGAACCACGATACAGCCTTCTTGATGTCAGAGTCGTGAACTCGCTCACGGTCGTAGTCCGGAATTACGATGCCAAAGAACTCCTTCAAGCGAGCGTTACCCTCCTTAACCGATGGGCCCTGCTCACCCTTGGTGTACTCGTACATCTTGGTGAAAACCTCTGCCAAAGGGATGTCCTCACCTTCGGTGAACATCGAAATCTCGGTCAAAGCGCTGATGCGAGAAGATGCCGCAGCATTCATTCGCTTGCCATCGAGAAGCGACTCTACGATAAAACCATTGCGTGATTGTGCTACATAGAGGAACAAGCCTGGTTGTCCCGAAATTGCCAAAATATCCTTCAATTCCATAGTTTGTAAGTTATTTATTTATTATTGTTCTTTATATTTACATCCATCTGCGGGAATGGGAAGTTGATGCCCTTTGCAGGCAACTCCTTATACATTCTCTCGTTCATATCGTAGTAGAGCGGCCAAAAATCGTTGTTTGCCACCCAAGCACGGATTGTCAAATCGACCGAACTGCTGTTTAAGGTCTTGACATATACCACGGGTGCGGTATCGGTCAAAACTCGCTTATCTTCGCCAAGCATCGCCAGAATCTCACGGCGAGCAACATCTACATCATCGCCATACGAGATCGAAAGTACCCACTCCACACGGCGTATCTCCGATTGTGAGTAGTTGTCGATAATCGATGTTGCGATTGTGTTGTTTGGCACATAAATCGTTTGATGGTCAGGAGTTTTCAGGCGTGTCTGGAACAGACCAATCTCATCTACCGTACCACTTTGTCCTTGCGCCTCGATATAGTCGCCGACCTTGTAAGGGCGCAGAATAAGGAGTACGACACCACCTGCAAAGTTCTGCAAAGTGCCACTCAAAGCCATACCGATAGCCAAACCTGCCGAGGCGAAGAGTGCAAGGAACGATGAGGCATTGATGCCCAAGGTCTGCACAATGACCAGCACGAGTACGATCATCAGCAATACCTTTACCAGACTGCGCAGGAAGGTGCGCAGAGAGGTCTCAACCTTATGGCGTAGGAATGCCTTATCCATAAGGTGCATAACCCACTTTATGAGTTGCTTGCCGAGGAAATAGATTACAAAGGCGATTACAATCTTGAAGATAATCCATCCTGCCTCCTGCACCATCTCGGTTAGAAGGTGGCGATAGTCCATATGGCTCAACTTCGAGATAGTCTCGGTAAAATGAGCCTTCTGCACGCTGTCCGGAAGGATTATATCCTGCAATTTATCGGTATCGCTCTGCAAAAAATGTAGCATACTTTGTACTCTATTTTGCGCAAAAGTAGCAAAAATAACTGAGATTTAGTAATTTTGTAACGATTTAACGCCTTTTTGTATCTATATGCGTTATTTGCTACCCATAATTATTGCGTTACTGCTCGGCTTGGGCGGTTGCTTCCGCTCCTATAATTCGGGCGGAGAAGATGCATCGTTGGCAACTTGCAATATGGCGACTTTGCGCCAATGGTGTCAAAATGGGTGCTATACGATAAACTCGGATATGGTTTGTGCCGGTCGTGTAACCTCGTCGGATAGTGCGGGAAACTTCTACCGCACGCTACTTATTGAGGATGGTGCGGGTGGCGTTGAGTTGTTGCTCGGGACATATAATATCGCTTCGCAATATCCTGTCGGCCTGCAAGTTACACTGCGCCTTGAAGGGTTGGCGGTGGCTGTCGAGGGCGAGGTTGTGCAGGTGGGATTGCCACCGCAGAGTTTTGATGACTCTCCTCGTGAGTTGGAGTCGCAGGTGGTTATAGACCGCCATCTTATTCGTGGCAATTCGGTCGAGGAGGTTGAGCCTATGCGGTGCGATTTATCGGCAATAAGCATCTCGTTATGTGGCAGATTTGTAGAGGTAGCAAACCTCTTGCACTCTCCACTCGAAGGGGTGGAGGAGTCGGACTATTATCGTATGGTCGATAGTTACGGCAACGCCATTTTCCTATACATCAGCCCCTATTCGGAGTTTGCTGATCTCGAACTCCCATCATCGGCACTCTCCGTTAAAGGCATACTCTATTATGAGACAGTAGGTATGGGCGTCGGTAGGCAATTTGTTATAAAACCTCGTTCGAATGATGATATTTCGACTTCTTTTAGCAGTTTTTAGCCTTGTTCTGCTCTGTGGTTGCGAGGGCGGTATGGTTGGCGATAATTCAAAGAGTGAAATCTCGATTGCCCATCTCAAATCACTCTGCAAAGGGGATCACTATCGCATTACGAGCGACTATACAATTCGTGGCGTAGTTGTCGCTTCGGATTGGTTGGGCGAATTGGTGAAAAGCGTGGTTGTGGTGGATAGAAGTGGCGGTGTAGAGATTGCTATTGACTCTCGCAATATCGCTGAACGACTGCCGATAAACTCCGAAGTGGAGATTTTATGCAATGGCCTTATGCTTGCTCGATTGGGCGGAAAAGTGAAACTCGGAGCAGTAGCAACTGGCGATTTCCCGATTGCAGAGATTGATGACGATATGCTTGGTCGCTATATTCGTGTTGTGGGGTACTGCGAGGATTTTGAACCCGTTACAAAACGCATTTCGGAGATTGGCGCTGCCGATATAAGCGCTATGGTACGCATTGACGGGATTAGAGTATGCGATGAGGAGCGAGGGCTGGCGTGGTGCGATATAGTTGAAGGTAAGCCTGTTACTACCTATCGCACATTTGTTGATAGAAGTGGAGCAACACTCTCTGTTTGCACACTCTCGACCTGCGATTATGCGGTTGAGGAGATACCTATAAAAGAGTTATCGGTTGCGGGAGTGATTGACTACTCCGACAACCGATACTTCTTGCGAATTGCGAATAAATATATTACTGAATTGTAGCAACTACCTCTACAAGCAGTTTCCAGAACTTATCTACGGTCGAAATCTCCAAACGCTCGTCGGGCGAGTGAACGCCACGAAGAGTTGGGCCAAACGACACCATCTCCAAGTGTGGGTACTTTTCGAGGAACAAACCGCACTCCAAACCTGCGTGGATAGCACGCACCTTTGGCTCTGTGCCAAACAACTTCTTGTATGCCGACTTTGTGCATTCGAGAAGAGTTGAGTTAGGATTTGGAGCCCAGCCTGGATAACCGTCCGAGTGAACCACCTCACACCCCGATGCAGCAAATACCGACTCTACATGCAACTTTGCATACTCCTTGGCGCTCTCCAAAGATGAACGCTGCGAGGTAGTAATAACGATTTTATCATCTACGAATTTAACTGATGCGAGGTTTGTCGAGGTCTCGACCAAGCCAGGCATTGCTGCCGACATCGCCAAAACACCCGAAGGAACACCAATCAATGCCGAGAGGAGGTTGTGCTGTGTCTGCTCCGATAAAACTGTTGTAGGTATTTCAGCCTTTACAACCTCTACCTTTGCGTTCTTTTCTACTATTGCGAACTCTGCGCACAAAACCTTTCCAAATGCCTTTATATCGCTCTCGAATGCAGTAGCCTTATCGCTTGGTACGCCCAATACGATATACGCCTCACGAGGGATTGCATTGCGCAAATTTCCACCGTCAAAGTGCGACAACTTTGCACCAAAGAGGCGCACTGCACGCTCGGCAATGCGGGCTGCCCACTTGTTCGAGTTGGCGTGTCCCTTGTCGATGTCATCGCCAGAGTGGCCACCCAAAAGACCACTTACAGCCACTTTGTAGTATGCGTAATTGCTTGGTGCTGATTCTGTTGAGAGTGGCAAGTATGCCAATGTGTCAACACCTCCTGCGCAGCCGATAAATACCTCGCCCTCATCCTCCGAGTCGAGGTTGATAAGGTACTTGCCCTGTACCATACCCTCGCCTAAGTTGAACGCACCGGTCAAACCGGTCTCCTCATCAACAGTAAAGAGTGCTTCGAGAGCAGGATGCTCTATACTATCATCGATAAGCAATGCCAGAGCGGCAGCGATGCCGATGCCGTCATCTGCACCGAGTGTTGTGCCGTCGGCCTTAACCCAGCCGTTGTCGATATAGGTCTGAATAGCCTCGTTTTCGAAGTCGAAAACCTTGTCCGAGTTCTTCTCGCAAACCATATCGGTATGTGCCTGCAACACTACGGTAGGGCGATTTTCGTAACCTGCTGTTGCCGACTTGCGAATTACCACATTGCCGATTGCATCACACTGATATTCGAGGTTGTGCGACTTGGCAAAATCTACCAGAAATGCGCCAATCTTCTCCTCTTTTTTCGATGGTCGTGGCACCTTTGTAATATCATCAAAAAGTTCCCACACCAATTTTGGCTCTAAATTTCTAATCTCTGACATAGTATCTATTGTTTAATTAAAATGCATACTGCGGTTGCCGATACGCCCTTCTCCTCACCCTCGAAACCGAGCCATTCGGTAGTTGTTGCCTTTACCGACACCTGCTCCACAGCCACGCCTGATGCCTCTGCAATACGCTGACGCATAAGGTCGATATGTGGGCGCAACTTCGGACGCTGCATCGCTATTGTAGAGTCGATATTGCCAATTTTGTAGCCCTTTTTGTCGAGCAACTCCACAACTCGGCGCAATAATATAAGTGAGTCGATGCCCTTGAACTCTGCCGAGGAGTCTGGGAAGTGTTTGCCTATATCGCCAAGTGCCGCAGCCCCAAGCAACGCATCGCAAATGGCGTGTACCAATACATCGCCATCCGAGTGGGCGATACACCCCTTATCGTGCGGAATTTCTACACCTCCAAGCACCAAGCGAAGCCCCTCGCCCAAGGCGTGAACATCGTATCCGTGACCAATTCTGAAATCCATAATCGTGCAAATTTTCTACAAATATACGAAAAAGTGTCGAAACTAAAAAAGTTGTGAGCCGAAAGAACACTCCTTCGACTCGCAACTCTATTATGCCATTTGGCGGTAGAGAACTACTACTTTGGAAGATTGAATGCTACCGACATCTCACGCATTTGTTCCTCGCTCATACCCTCCGGCTCGAAGCCCATCGACTTTGATGCAATATAGATAAGAGCCGACTTATTCAATACGTCAATCTGGTCGAATGCCTGCATAACATCGCAATCAACTGCAAATACGCCGTGCTTCTCCCACATCACTACATCGTAGTCTGCCAACTCGGCAATTGTAGCATCTGCCAACTCAACCGAGCCAGGCAAGGTGTAAGGCACGATACCCAAACCACGAGGACAGAACGCCTTGGTCTCAGGAATCATACTCCACAACAACTTTGTTGCCACATCTTTTTCGAGGTACTTAGGGTTGTGCGACATAGCCACCAACTCGATAGGGTGGGTGTGTACCGACGCCTTGTATGGTGAGCCCTTGCTGATGAGGTAGTTGTGAACGCTGAGGTGCGATGGCAACTCCGAAGTAGGCTTCACTGCGTTGTCGGCAATGATTACATACGATGCGCAGTCATCCAAAATACGGATGATCGAACCATTCTCCATCGGGCGACGAGCCAAATCACGCATACGCATATTTGTGCCCTTGCAGTAGAAGTAGCAACCCTTCAAATATGGCAGGGTTGTGCCGATAGGGAATACCTCGCTGATAGCCGGCAACGCCTTAATCTCGTCATCGACTACATCGGTGATATTGACGGTGATATTTCCGCCGTTACGCTCTGCCCAACCCTTCTGCCAGAGGTAGCCAGCCACTTCGGCAACCTTCTCAACCTCGGCAGCGAGTGCAGGGCGATTTTCTAATACTGATTTCATATTTGTAACTTTTTTATTTCAACAATTCGGGTAAGAACGAACTTGCAACCAAGATGCAGATGCCCAAAATGAGTACTGCAATGGTCTTTTTCGAGCAACCCTTCCACTCTTTGAGAATTATGCCCCAGATGTTCGCAAATGTAACATTCAACGACATAAGGATACAGAACGACAAGGTCATAAGCGTTGGCGACTCGGTGAGGAAACCCTTGCCAAGACTCAAACCGAAGAATTGGCTGTACCACAGCGCTCCTGCCAATGCGCAGAAGAGGGCATTATTGAGCCACAAGTTGCCCTTCTTGTAGTCGCAGAAACTCTTATTCTTGTAGTTCTGATAGAGGCAGTAAACGGCATTTGTGAGGAATCCTCCGAGGGTTACAAGCATAGTCGCAGGGAGCGTCTTGTACATATCGGGTGTAAGTTCGCCAAAGTTTATATCCTTGCCAAACTCCAAACCTACATTGAAACATCCGCTCATTACACCCGCCAACAAAGCGATGGCAAGTCCCTTCGGGAAGTTGAAATCCTTGACTGCCGCCTTCTTCTCCTCCTCTGGCAACGAGTTTGCCTTCATCATACCGGCAATGCCGATAACTGCAATGCCGACGAGTGTTACAACCACGCCCGAAATCACCGCAAAGGTGAGCGACGAGAGAGTGTTCAACTCAGGGAAGAAGAGGTTGAGCAATACGGGTCCCAAGATTGTACCTCCCGCAGCGCAAGTGCCGAGTGCGATGCTCTGACCGAGCGCAACACCCAAATAACGCATCGAGAGTCCGAAGGTCAAGCCTCCAACGCCCCATAATACTCCGAAGAGTATGGTCATCAAGATGTTGAAGTTATTACCCGAAGTAAAGAGTTCACAGAGGCTGTGCCCCGCAGGCACAGCCAAGAGTGAACCTAAAATCGGGAATACAAGCCACGCAAAGATGCCCTGCACGAGCCAATATGACTCCCAACTCCAACCCTTAACTTTGTTGATAGGTACATAGCTGCTCGATTGGCAGAATGCGCCTACCGCAATAATCAAAAGGCCGATTAAAATCTCCATAATAGACTATTCGTAAGCTGTTTCGTACAATTTGGTGATATCCTCAACCGATGTTGGACGAGGGTTGCCACCTGTACATACATCGTTGAATGCAGCGACTGCCAAAGCAGGAATATCCTCCTTCTTTACGCCAATCTCGCACAAGTGCTGTGGAATACCGATGCTCAATGACAATGCACGCACTGCGTTGATAGCTGCCTTAACGCCCTCATCTACGCTCATACCGTCGGTATTTACACCCATAGCCTTGGCAATGCCCAAGTACTTGGCACGAGATTGCGAATCGGCGTTGTACTCCATAACATAAGGTAAGAGCAACGCATTAGCCACGCCGTGAGGAGTGTCGTAGAATGCTCCGAGTGGGTGAGCCATCGAGTGAACGATACCCAAGCCAACATTCGAGAAGCCCATACCTGCGATATACTGCGCCTCGGCCATACCTGCACGAGCAACCTCGTCCTTGCCATTCTCAACTGCATTTTTGAGGTGAGTAGCAATCAACTCGATAGCCTTCGTCTCGAACATATCGCTCATAGTCCAAGCGCCGGGAGTGATATAACTCTCGATAGCGTGAGTCAAGGCGTCCATACCTGTTGCTGCGGTCAAGCCCTTTGGCATCGAGTACATCAACTCGCAGTCGATAACCGAGCACATCGGAATGTCGTTAGGGTCTACGCATACCATCTTCTTCTTTGCCTCCTCGTCGGTGATTACATAGTTGATTGTGACCTCTGCCGCAGTACCTGCGGTGGTAGGGATGGCGAAAGTAGGTACGGCACGATGCTTTGTAGGTGCTACGCCCTCCAACGAGCGAACATCCGCAAACTCAGGGTTGTTGATAATGATGCCGACAGCCTTTGCAGTGTCGATAGACGAGCCACCACCCAATGCGATGATGAAGTCTGCGCCCGAAGCCTTGTAAGCCTCTACACCACGCTGAACATTGCCGATTGTAGGGTTAGCCTTTACATCGCTATAAATCTCGTAAGGGATACCTGCACCCTTCAATACCTCTTCAATCTTCTCGGCAACGCCGAACTTAATCAAATCCTTGTCGGTCACGAAGAAAGCCTTCTTAAAACCACGCTTTGCCACCTCGTCAGCAATCACCGAGCGGCAACCTGCTCCAAAATAGGAGGTTTCGTTCAATACTATACGATACATAATTATTGGCGTTTAGATGTTACTTCATTCTCATACTTTTGCACCTCGGCGATAAATGCCTCGCCCACAGGTACATTGTTGCGCAAGCAGTACATATCCCATACTGCGTTCCAAGGCAAGTTCTTGCTCTCCTCCAAGAGTGCCAAGCGCTCGAAGCCCTGACCGTTTGCCTCGTACTCACGAAGTTGCTCGATTGGCTCCAACAAAGCCTGCAACAAACACTTCTGTGTTGCTCGTGTACCGATAACATATGCACCGATACGGTTGATTGAAGCGTCGAAGTAGTCCAAACCGATGTGTACTCTGTCGAGTGCGTTGCAACGAACAATCTCCTTGCAGAGGTCCATTGTGTCGTCGTTCATAATTGTTACGTGGTCAGAGTCCCAGCGAACAGGACGGCTCACGTGGAGCATAACCTCAGGTACGAAGAGCAACAACGATGAAAGCTTGTCGGCTACGCTCTCGGTTGGGTGGAAGTGGCCTGTGTCGAGGGTTACAATCTTGTTATTCTGCGCACCATAACCGATGTAGAAATCGTTAGAACCTACGGTGTAACTCTCCAAGCCGATACCAAACACCTTCGACTCGATACAATCCTTCATATTCTCGTACTTCTGCTCGAAAATCTGGTCGAGAGAGTCCTTCAATAACTCACGATACTTCATACGGTTTACGGTGATATCCTTGCTACCATCGTGTACCCACAAGTTCATAATACAAGGATCGCCCTGGCGACGGCCCATCTCCTCTGCAATAGCACGGCAACGCTTTGTGTGCTCAATCCAGAAATCACGAATCTCCTTGTCCGGATTTGCCAACGAGAGGCTGCCCGACTTAGGGTGCGAGAATGACGACGAGTTGAAGTCGAGCTTCATATTGTGCTCCAAGCCCCACTGAATCCAACTCTCGAAGTGCTTTGGTTCAACCTGGTTACGGTCAACGAACTCTCCGCCGAAATCGCCATAAATCTCGTGCAAGTTCAAACGCATCTTGCCTGGGATAAGCGATGCAGCCTTCAAGATGTCGGCACGCACCTCCTCGATGTTGCGAGCCTTGCCCGGATAGTTACCGGTAGCCTGAATACCACCTGTCAAGTCGCCCGACGACTCAAATCCGCTAACATCATCAGCCTGCCAGCAGTGCATCGAAATCTCGACCTTCTGCATCTTTTCGAGAACCTTCTCGACATCAATACCGAGTTCAGCGTAACGCTCAACTGCAAGGTCATAAGCCTGTTTAATTTTTGCTTCGTTCATAAGTCTTTTTAGTTTTTAAGGTTTTACAATATATTATTTTAGTGTCACAAATCGGGAATATGCTTCACTCCACGCCTCGCTATCCTGAGGGAGGAACTCCTCGGTTTCGATTGAGGCACGGATGATTTGGCGAGCCTCCGCCAACGAACCTACTGCGCCTGCACCGATAGCCTGCATCATCACATTGCCGATAGCGGTAGCCTCCGAAGGACCTGCTACGACACGCTTGCCGATGGCATTTGCGGTGAATTGGTTGAGCAGACGATTCTTTGAACCGCCACCGATAATGTGGAGCACCTCAATGCCGAATGGCGAGATGCCCTCCAAAATATCGAGGACCTCACGATAGCGCAGAGCCAAACTCTCAAATATGGTGCGGATAATCTGTGCGTCGTTTTGTGGTATAGGCTGGCCTGTGCGTACACAGAACTCCTCGATAGCCTTTAACATCGAAGGCGGGTTGGCGAATGATGCGTCGTCAGGGTTTATAAAACTGACAAATGGCACTGCCTCGTTGGTCATAGCGACGATTTCAGGGTAAGAGTACTCTTTGCCTGCTCGGCTCCACTCCTTGCGGCACTGCTCCAAAATCCACATTCCGCAGATGTTCTTCAAGAAGCGTGTTGTGCCATCTACACCACCCTCGTTTGTGAAGTTGTGGCGATAGGACTCCTCATTGATGATTGGCTCTTTTGTTTCGATACCCATCAACGACCAAGTGCCCGACGAGAGGTATGCGAACTTCTCGTTCTCGGCAGGAACGGCTGCAACTGCCGAAGCGGTGTCGTGACCTGCTACTGCCACTACATTGACCTTGCCAATGCCGGTCTCGGCAGCGAGAGCGTCGGTGAGTTGGCCAATCACGCAGCCCGGCAATGTTACCTCAGGGAAGATGTCTGCATTTACGCCTGCTGCCTCCAAAAGTGTGGTATCCAACTTCGCAGTGTGAGGGTTTAATATCTGAGAGGTCGAAGCGATGGTGTATTCGCAAATCTCCTTGCCTGTGAACATATACGACAACGCATCAGGTATAAACAATAATCGCTTTGCCTCCATTACGGGGGTGTAGCCCTCCTTAACCGCAGCAAAAATCTGGAACAAGGTATTGAAGTTCATAATCTGGATACCGGTCTTGTCGTAAACAACCTCACGAGGTACAATCTCGAAGAACTTCGCAGGTGCACCGTCGGTGTATGGATCACGATATGCACGAGGCATTCCGAGAATAGAACCATCCTTGCCGATAGGCACTACATCCACACCCCAAGTGTCGATGCCGATAGAGTCGGGTGTGATGCCCTCACGAGCGCACGCCACAAGGCCCTCTTTGAGATGCTCGTACAATCCGAGCAGGTTCCAATAGAATTTTCCGTGCAGTTCCACAATGCCGTTTGGGAAGCGAGTGAGTTCTCGTGTTTCAATTTTGCCATTGCAGAGAGTTCCGATGACCGAGCGACCGCTTGTCGCTCCTAAATCGAAGGATAAAAAGTTATAAGTCCTCATATTTTTCGATTTATTATTGTAGTTTTTTGCAAAGTTACGGATATATTTACTATCTTTGAATTATAAAACTGACAATTAATGTTTCAAATTTGACACAAGATGACAGCTATTGATACAAATTCTTTGAAGTATCTGACGGGTGCTTTGTGCGAGGAGTCGTGGGGTGTGGAGGTGACAACCGTGGGTTTTCAGTCGATAGATGCGAATGCAAATTATCCCGCTATGAGTCACCCCGACACATACGATTTTCGCCCCAATAACGGGCGCATACTCGACGAATATCAGATTGTCTACATCACCGAAGGTAGCGGTTTTTTCGAGTCGGCATCGGTGTCAAGATGCAGGGTTGAGGGTGGTACTGTGATATTCTTGTTTCCGGGAGAGTGGCACAGTTATGCCCCCGATGCGATGAGCGGATGGAGTGAGTATTGGCTCGGCTTTAAGGGCGAGTATATGGATCGTATAGTTCAAGAGGGTTCATTCTCGAAGAGCGCTCCGCTGATAAATGTGGGGTTGAGTAATACGATGATTTCGCTCTATCGTGAGGCTATTCGTCTGGCTCAAAAGGAGAAGATGGGTTGTCAGCAACTTATTGCAGGTTTGGCATTTCACCTGCTCGGACTTATCTACTACAAATATCGAAATAGAAGTGCCGAGGGTGGCTATGCAGAGGAGATTATAAACGAGGTTCGTCAGATGATGCGTGAGAGGGTGCATCATACACTCCGAGTAGAGGATATTGCGCAGTCGCTTGGTGTAGGGTATTCGTGGCTTCGTCAAACCTTCAAACGAGTAACGGGTGTGTCGCCATCACGCTATTTGACGCTGTTGCTGGTGAGTTATGCCAAGGAGTTGCTGGTGACTGAAAATAAGAGTATTACGGAGACGGCATATCAACTCGGCTTCGAGAGCGTAGGTCAATTCTCTACACTCTTCCGCAAAATAGAAGGTGTTACTCCTACCCGCTTCCGTGAGGAGAATAAATTGGCATATACCAAGCAGTAGAAACGAACTCACTCTATGACCTCACCTCGAAACCTCGTCTCTACTCCTCGATAAGAACCGCCGAGTATTGCTCAAAACACCACTCCCGCACAAGTTGAGGCTCTCCTTTCAGCACGAGACATATCGAGAGGAGAGGGATTTGAACGGCGAAGCTGTCACCGACGAGGCAGCATAGTTGCCGCAGGCCGTATCAATAAAAAACAAAAGAGCAGTATCTCTACTGCTCTGAGCGGAAAGAGAGGGATTCGAACCCCCGGACCCGTGAAGATCAACGGTTTTCAAGACCGCCGCATTCGACCACTCTGCCATCTTTCCGGGTGCAAAGGTACTACCTTTTTTCGGTTTTGCAAATTTTTTTCCAAAAAGTTGAGAAAATCGATATATATTTTACATCTTTTTTCTATCTTTGCGAATTGGAAGAGTGCTATTATTCCTACCATTGGATAAGTAACCTTCGTTAAAATCGTTAAATATATACCTATATAATAAAACTATGGGAAGAGCATTTGAGTATCGCAAAGCACGAAAAATGAAACGATGGGGACACATGGCTCGTGTCTTCACCAAAATTGGCAAGGAGATTGAAATGGCAGTTAAGGCAGGCGGATCGGATCCATCGGCTAATACTCGTCTTCGCATCTTGATTCAGAATGCAAAGGCAGAGAATATGCCAAAGGAGAATGTCGAGCGTGCTATTAAGCGTGCTACCGATAAGGATGCTGCTGATTACAAGGAGGTAATCTACGAGGGATACGGCCCTAACGGTATCGCAGTGCTTGTCGAGACTGCTACCGACAACACTAACCGTACCGTAGCAAATATCCGTATGTACTTCAATAAGTGTGGTGGTGCTCTCGGTAACTCGGGCTCGGTAGGCTTTATGTTCGAGCACAAGTGTGTGTTTAAGTTCAAGGCAGAGGGTGCAGATCCTGAGGAGTTGGAGCTCGAAATGATCGACCTCGGTGTAGATGAGTTCTATGTAGAGGAGGACGGCATCAATGTATATGCTCCATACGAGTCGTTCGGTGCAATTCAGAAGTGGCTCGATGATCAGGGATACGAGATTGTATCGGGAGAGTCGGTACGCATTCCAACCGATACCAAGGAACTCGATGCAGCAGGTCGTGAGGCTGTCGAGAAGTTGGTCGAGAAGTTGGAGGAGGATGACGATGTGGTGAATGTATACCACACTATGGCCGAGGCTGACGAGGAGTAGAGTAAAACACAATAAAATGATAATGAACAGCAAGATTGCATTGCCCGTAGTTGGTGGTCTGATTGCTGATTACACACTTAGGGCGTTGATACAACAGGCAGAACGAGTACCTGCTCAAAACAAGGAGAGTTATTCGTTCGTGTTGAACTCACACCCAAGCATATAAACAAACCCGATACCACTCTTTTACGAGAGTGTATCGGGCTTTTTTGACTTGAAATATCTATATTAAACCAATAAAAAGTAAAGTTATGAGACTTATTATTCAGGACAATCAGCAGAATGCAGGTCGTTGGACTGCTGAGTACATTGTGAAGCGTATCAATGAGAAGGAGGCTGCAGGTGGCCGCTTCGTTCTCGGTTTGCCTACCGGTTCGACTCCTATTTCGACTTATGAGCACCTCATCGAGTTGTACAAGGCTGGCAAGGTGTCGTTCAAGAATGTTGTAACATTCAATATGGACGAGTATGTTGGTTTGCCAGAGGAGCATCCTGAGAGTTACCACTCGTTTATGTGGAATACCTTCTTCAAGCACGTAGATATCAATCCTGCAAATGTAAATATCCTCAATGGTAACGCATCTGACTTGGTTAAGGAGTGCGAGGAGTATGAGGCAAAGATTGTTGCCGCAGGCGGTATCGACTTGTTCTTGGGTGGTATTGGTGAGGACGGCCACTTGGCATTCAATGAGCCATTCTCGTCGCTCAATTCACGCACTCGTGTTAAGACTTTGACTTACGACACATTGCTCGTAAACTCTCGATTCTTCGACAACGATGTAAATAAGGTGCCTAAGCAGGCTATGTCGGTAGGTGTTGCTACTGTATTGTCGGCAAAGGAGCTTATTATTCAGGCGTACGGTCATAAGAAGGCTGTGGCTTTGCACCACTGCATTGAGGGCGGTTACTCACACGTTTACACCGCATCGGCTATTCAGGTTCACCCTCGTGGTATGATTGTTTGCGATGAGGCTGCAACTGTTGAGTTGAAGGTTGGTACTTACCGCTACTTCAAGGATATCGAGAAGGATAACTTGTAAGAGATATACAAATATCGATTTTGAGATAGGTGGAGAGTAGATCTCTGCCTATCTTTTTATTTTATATAACATAGGTATAGGCCATACATAAATGCATAAAATAAGAACGGACACCGTTGCCGATGTCCGTTCGTTTATAGCTTTACAAGTGGATATTACTTGTTGTAAGCCTTCATAACCGAGATAAGGTCGAGAACCTTGTTTGAGTAACCCCACTCGTTGTCGTACCAAGATACAACCTTAACGAATGTGTCAGTCAAAGCGATACCAGCCTTAGCGTCGAAGATCGAAGTGCGAGCGTCGCCCAAGAAGTCAGACGATACAACATCCTCGTTAGTGTAACCGAGAACGCCAGCCAACTCACCCTCAGATGCAGCCTTCATAGCCTCGCAGATCTCTGCGTAAGTTGCAGGCTTAGCCAAGTTTACAGTGAGGTCAACAACCGATACATCCAAAGTAGGAACACGGAATGCCATA
>JAZONG010000045.1:0-4772 GCA_045654385.1 Alistipes sp. | reverse complement strand
CCATAGCTGAGCGCTGTGAGGAAGTAGCAGGGAATTGCATCGTAATCACTCGGTCGTAATCATAGCCAAGGTCTGCCTTCATAACATATTCCGACTGCTGTGCGGTGGTGAGCAAGAAGCAGACTACACCCGTAGTACAAGTAACCTGAACAAAGAGTAGGATTCGCTTCCACCAAGTGCGATTATCGCTACCTCGGCGGAATGCATAACTCATACTTACTCGTGAGTAGAGAGCCGCAGGAATCAAGCCTGCAACTAAGAACGATACGATACATACAGTAGTTGGTATCCAGATGCGCTCAACGGCAAAGAGCTGTGATAAGTTATAGCCGAGCAATTGATAAATCTCTTGATGCAGACACGCAAGTATAAAGGCTGCAACAGCGATGGCTGCCACGATCATAATCAGTGTTTCAGACAACAACATACGGAAGATATCCCATCGTGAAGCTCCGTTGCAACGCAACATTGCCACCGTACGGCTGCGATGCGCAAGCGACGAGAGGGTCAAAAGCACATAGTTGAGTGTAGCCACAAGCAGAGCCAACAGTGCCAATATACCATATATGGTCTGGGTTGCCTTCATATTATTATCCACATAGTAGGCCTCCTCGATAGGAACAAAGAAGAACTCTGCCTCCCACATCTTGACCATAAGACTCAACATCTCGTTGCCTGCAATGAATTTAGCAACTTTCTCTTCAACCTCCTCAATGGTCGCACCTTTGCGCAATTTGATGTATGTAGGATAGCTATCGTCACCATTCCAATTTGCCGTAGCGGGGTCAAATGGAAGATAGTCAACTATATCGAAATCACCCAAAGGATTGGTCACAGGCGGTGTGCGGAACACGCCTGCAACAACATACTCACGACCTTGTGTCGTTGTGATAATCTTACCCAATGGAGCCTCCTTGCCAAATAGCGTTGTTGCCAAGCGCTCGGAGATCATCACCTCGTTGTTGGCAAGACCCTCGTTTGATAGGATACGCTTGGGATCGCCGCTAATAACGCCGAAATCCAACACGGTAAAGAAATCACTGCTGACATTCAAGTATTGGTAATCCACAGGAATATCGCCCACTTTAATCTGCATTAAGCGGTCGAAATGGTGTGTCGCAGCCTCAATTTGCGGGATGCGTTCAGCAAGCGTTGGTGCCATAGGTTGCAACATTGCTCCACTGATACCAAATTGTGACGACTTCTCAAACACTTTGTATACTCGCTCACGGTCGGGAAAGAAGCGACCATACGAGAGATTGATGCCCACATATGAGCAGATAAGCAACGCAACGATAAGCCCTAATGCAAGCGATAAAAGGCGTGTCGCAGAGTTACCACGATTTTTAAGCAAATAGCGCAGTGAATAGTTAAAAATCTTCATATCTGTCTGTTTTTTTGTCTTAGTGATGTGGGAGGCGGTCAAGCCAACCCACACCTGAAATGCTTATGGTTAGGTTTGTGATTAGGGAGTTTAAGGAATTTAGGGAGGATAGTGACAATCGCTAAACTCCTTAATTTCCTTAATTTCACTAAATTCCCTATAGTTTACTCTTTACATCGGTTACAATCTTACCGTCAAACAAGCAGATTGTGCGGCTTGCGTAGGCTGCGTCGTGCTGCGAGTGGGTAACCATAATGATGGTTGTACCCTCCTGATGCAACTCTTTGAGCAATGTCATCACCTCCTGGCCATTCTTCGAGTCGAGGTTACCCGTAGGCTCATCGGCGAGGATCAGCTTGGGGTTCGACACAAGGGCACGAGCGATGGCCACACGCTGCTGCTGACCACCCGAGAGCTGCTGTGGGAAGTGGCCGGCACGGTGCGAGATGTTCATACGGTCGAGCATCTTCTTTACGCGCTCCTTACGCTCCGAGGGCTTCACGCCCATATAGATAAGTGGCAACTCGACATTCTCCGCCACCGACAACTCGTCGATAAGGTTGAACGACTGGAATACGAAACCGATATTGCCCTTGCGGAAGGCGGTGCGCTCCTTCTCTTTCAGACCGCCCACCTCTTGGTCGAGCAATTGGTATGAGCCGCCCGTAGGATTGTCCAAGAGGCCCAAGATGTTGAGGAGCGTAGATTTACCGCAACCCGAAGGTCCCATAATGGCAACAAACTCGCCCTCCTTAACCTCAAACGATACACCGTTCAGAGCAACAGTCTCGATCTCCTCGGTGAAAAAACTCTTCTGTAAATTTTCTACTTTTAACATAGTTGTACTGTTTTTAATTGTTTATATTGTTTTGAATTTTAATGCATTATTGAATTTGTTGGATTCTCGTTGGCTGCACTCCACGAGCGTAGCGATACGGTAACGATGGTGATTAGCAGGATAACTCCCACTGCGAGGGCATATACCCACCACGACATCTCCATGCGATAGACATACTGCTCCATCCAGCGACTGATGATGTAGTAGCTCACCGGTATTGCCACAGCCGAGCAAGCGGCGACAATGTAGAGATACTTGCGGTTGAACATTCTCAATATTCCACCCACCGATGCTCCGTGAACTCGTCGAATACCAATCTCACGGCGGCGGTACTGCGTCTCGAAGAGCACCAAGCCAAAGACTCCGATAATCGAAATCACTATTGAGAGGAACGAGAACATTGCGATAAGGGTTGAGAGTTTGTCCTCACGCTGGTACACCAATTCCAATTCGTTGTCGAAAAACTCCACCTTGATTTTCTCGGGATCACTATTTGGTGAGAGTTCCAGAACCGTATCGGTGATATACTTCCTCACCGTTGTAATGTCGGCTCCTGCTACGGTACGGATATAGGCAACGCGAGGCTGATCCCAACCATATTTTCCATAAACGAGGAAAGCAAAAGGAGTAATGCCGTAATGTGCAGACTGGAAGCAGAAGTCTTTGCAGACTCCGACAATAGGAGTATTAGCGTTATCAAGATGTCCATTTATTTGTTCGCCAACGGTAATACCAAGCTCTTTGGACGCCTGCTCGTTGAAAATCAGTGCACCAGTCTCGCTATACTCATCTGACGGAAGAAAATCTCTACCATCTAGGATGTCAATACCCATTGTCTTTAAGTAGTTCCACGATACGACATAGACTCCGAAAATAACACTCTCTCCATTCTCAACAGGGCGGGTCCACTGCATTCGGCTATGGGTTATATTGCCACGCCCCAGTGCAATCTCCTTAATCTGAGGATTTTGTTCCAAGCGGTTGAGCAGTGCATCACGCTTCGTGTAATCGCTTTCAAAGGTCCATCCGCCATAAACTGCCTCATAAGGTAATGTAGCTACTAACAGATTCTCTCTATCAAATCCCATATCTTTAGTGAGCATATATTGATGCTGACGATAGATAAAGAGTGAGCAGATGATAAGTGTAATGGAAATGACATATTGCACACCCACAAGCGCATAACGCAAGATACGACCAGAGCGTGATGCTGCAAAATCACCCTTTGTAACAAATGCAGGAGAGAACTTGGTGATATACCAAGCCGGATAGAGCGATACAAGAACTCCGAAGAGAAGAGTGCCTATAACCATTGCACACGCAACCATCCAATTCTCGTTAAACGCTACTGAGGTTGAGATATAGTTTGCTAACCAAGTATCAGCAAATATAACTACTATTCCTACTGCCACAAATAGCGAAATAAGGATAAGTCCAACTGTCTCGAACAAGAAGTTTAGACGCAGTTTCGATGTTGGTGCACCGAAAATTTTGTAATTGTTCACTGCACGAATACGGCTCGGAATAAGTGCGAAGAAGAAGTTTACAAAGTTGATAAACGAGATAACAAGAATCAACACTGCAATAGCAATCAGTGTGTAGGTCGTTGTTCGACTACCGTGTATCCACTCTGCTTGGGTGTCATCGGCAAAGTATAGGTCAGCAATAGGTGTGAGGCGTGGCTCAACACGGGCAAGTTGCAGTTTAGTCTCTTGCTCTGAAAAACCTTTCTTTCGGCAATCATCAATTACGGCCTCCCTCATACGCTTCTCAACATCTTCGACCGAGGCTCCTTCACGCAGAAGAACATAATATGTGGTACTCCAATCTGTCTCATTCTCCAACTCTGCCTCTGGCATAAGGATATAGCCTTGACTCATTGCCATTGTGGATGGTTTTGGGAAATCTCGATAGATGCCAGATATTGTGCGTTGCGCTTGATTTACAGCGCCACGACCATAGTTGATTCTGTCGCCAACCTTTAAGTTGAAACGCTTGGCTACACTCTCCGAGATAATCATTCCGTAGTAGGTCTTGAACTCGTCATCAATACCACCTTCAATAAATTCAAATGGAAAGACTGCCAATCCTTCAAGCTCGGCTCCGGCAACTTTGATGGTGAAATTATCGACAGTTGAGTTACGCTTGATGGAGTATTCATCTTGATAGGTTGGGTTAGATATCATATCTATTGAACCTGCAGTCTCAATTTCGGGACATACGGCACATAGTTGGTCGGGAATCATTCTGTTCCAACCACACCACCAAGTACCATCCATTGACCACGAAGGATATTCCAGACGATAAATACGCTCCGAATTCTTAATAACACGATTATAAGATAGGTCGAAAGTTACCTGCACGGCGATAAGATATACCGCTGCAAAGGCTACTGCCATACCCACGATGTTCAGCACCGACGATGTGGTGTAACGGCGTAGTAGGGTTAGAAAATTACGAATATACATAGTTCAGTTTAGATTATTGATTCAAAATAAGCACTTCATTATCTCCAAAGTTGTCGTAGCTCGATACGATCACCTTCTCGCC
>JAZONG010000044.1:0-21495 GCA_045654385.1 Alistipes sp. | reverse complement strand
GGTCTTATTATTACAAACTGTATCGTAATGGGTCGTGTTGAGGCGTTCGCTTTGCAGAACAAGCCTTGGGACTCGTTCCTCGATGGTATCGGTAACGGTGCCGGATATGGTTTGATTCTCGTTATCGTGGCATTCTTCCGTGAGTTGCTCGGTTCGGGTTCGTTGTTCGGTTTCCCAATCTTCGAGAAACTCGGTCTCTATGAACTTGGCTACGCAAACTGCGGTTTGATGTTGTTCCCACCTATGGCACTTATCATCGTAGGTTGCATTATCTGGGTACACCGCACTATTAACACTAACTTACAGGAGAAATAGGAGGATAGATTATGGAAACATTGAATTTGTTTATTCGCTCGATTTTTATCGACAATATGGTCTTCGCATTCTTCTTCGGAATGTGCTCTTATATCGCTGTATCGAAGAGTGTTAAGACTGCTCTCGGTCTTGGTCTTGCCGTAACATTCGTGCAGACTATGACCGTACCTTTGAACTACCTCTTGAATGAGTATGTTCTTGCTCCAAATGCATTGGTTGAGGGTGTAGATTTGTCGTTCCTCTCGTTCATCGTCTTTATCGCCGTTATTGCTGCATTCGTGCAGTTGGTGGAGATGATTGTCGAGAAGTTCTCTCCATCGCTCTACAATCAGCTCGGTATCTTCCTTCCGCTTATCGCTGTAAACTGCGCAATTATGGGTGGTTCGCTCTTTATGCAGCAGATGGTAGGCGCAGGCGAGATTAGCAATGTTGGCGAGTCGGTAGTATATGGCTTGGGCTCTGGTATTGGTTGGTGGTTGGCTATCGTTATGATGGCGGCTATCCGTGAGCGCCTTTCGTACTCGCACATTCCTAACGCATTGAAAGGTCCGGGTATCGCATTTATTATCACAGGCCTTATGGGTATCGCATTTATGATATTCTCGGGTATTCAGTTGTAAACCTTTAATAAGAGTAAAGAAAATGGTAAAAGTAATTATTGTTGCAATCGTTGCCTTTCTTGCAGTAACGCTCCTTTTGGTAGCACTGTTGCTCTTTGCAAAGGCTAAATTGACATCGTCAGGCAATGTAACCATCGACATCAACAACGGCAAGAAGGTCGTTGAGGTTGAGGCTGGTGGTAACCTCCTTGCTACACTCGCAACTGCTGACATCTTCCTTCCATCGGCTTGTGGTGGTAAGGGTGCGTGCGGCCAGTGCAAGTGCCAGGTAATGGAGGGTGGTGGCGAGGTTCTCCCTACCGAGACAGGCTTCTTCAACCGCAAGCAGCTCCGTGACAATTGGCGTTTGGGCTGTCAGGTAAAGGTTAAGGAGGATATGAAGATCGCTGTGCCTGATTCAGTATTGAGTATTAAGAAGTGGGAGTGCGAGGTTGTGTCTAACCACAATGTTGCAACCTTCATCAAGGAGTTCGTGGTTAAGTTGCCTGAGGGCGAACACCTCAACTTCCGTTCGGGTGGTTACATCCAGATTGATGTTCCTGCAATCACTGTTGATTACAAGGATATAGATGTTGATCCACAGTACGAGGAGGATTGGGTTAAGTTCGGCCTTCGTGACTTGAAGATGGTGAACCCAGAGCCGCAGGTGCGTGCTTACTCGTGCGCTACTTACCCTGCTGAGGGCGATATCATCCGTCTTAATGTTCGTATCGCAACTCCTCCATTCGGTCCGGATCGTAAGATGCTTCCGGTTAATCCGGGTGTCTGCTCGTCGTATATCTACTCGCTCAAACCGGGCGATAAGATTACTATGTCGGGCCCTTACGGAGAGTTCTTCCTCCCTGATAACTTGCCGGATACTCAGGAGCTTATCTTTATCGGTGGTGGTGCAGGTATGGCGCCTATGCGTTCGCACATTATGCACCTGTTCAAGACCGAGAAGACCAAGCGCCCTGTTACCTTCTGGTATGGTGCTCGTTCGCTCAAAGAGGCCTTCTATTTGGAGGACTATGCAGCTATCGAGCGTGACTTCCCTAACTTCAAGTTTAACCTTGCTCTCGATCGTCCGGATCCGGAGGCAGATGCAGCAGGCGTTGACTACAAGGTAGGCTTTGTTCACAATGTTCTCTTCGAGAACTACCTCAAAAACCACGAGGATCCAGAGGGATGTATCTACCTTATGTGTGGACCTCCGATGATGGTCGGCGCAGTAGAGAAGTTGCTTGATTCTCTCGGCGTTCCACCGGAGAATATCCTTTACGATAACTTCGGCGCATAAAAACGCATTTTAAGGGGCATTTGCTTCCTTGTCTTCAAAAATAGAGATGGTTACATACGCTTTAGTATGCGCCCATCTCTATTTTCTTTGACGGCGTTGCAACTACCTCCTTAAAGATGCGTTTTACTGTATAGCGTTGCTGCGGACTCGGTTTTTCGTTTGGCACAAAATTTCCTCGCTAAAAACAGGCGTTATGTTATAGCATTGGTTGCTGCACATCGGGCATCTTGTCGAGCAATAAAAAAGACCGCCTCATAGCGGTCTTTTGTGCGATATTAGCGAATTGCTTATCGTTTGGTAATCTTCATTACATAGCCTCCTGCGGGTGCTAAATTGACCTCTATTTTGCGGTTGGCAGGGATTGTGATAGTTTCGTGAATATAGTCCTCGGCGAGTCGGTCAGCATTGATGCCATCACGGAACACCTCGGCAATATAGTCACCCTCGCCAATGAGTTTCGATAAGTCTAACTCAACTTTGCGTGCGGTCCAATCTCCCATCACTCCCACATACCACGCATCGCCACTACGGCGTGCCATAGCGATATAATCGCCCATAGTTCCATCCAATGCCACCGATTCGTTCCAAACGGTAGGGAATGAGGCGATAAACTTGGTGCACTCAACCTCTCGCTCATAGAGTGTCGGTGAGTCGCACAACATCGCAAATGGGGCGAAGTAGATGGCGTACATTGCCAGCTGACGGCAGCGAGTACCTTGGCTCATTGGGGCACGAGAGCAGGTAAAATAGGTCTTCTTTGTGCCGTTGCGCATAGCACCCTGCGTGTAGTCCATCGGGCCGGCAACCATACGGAGATATGGAATCTGCAAATCGTACTCCACTTGGTTGTATTCCTTCTCCGAGCCTTTGAACTTGGCGTTCTCCAAGCCCAATACAGCCTCGAAATTTACCACATTCGGATAGGTGCGATTCATACCCGTAGGTTTGGCGCAACCGTGGTAGTCAATCATCAATTTGTACTTGGCTGCAATCTCTGCGAGTTTGTACTGAAAATCGTTCATAGGTACATCATCACGGTCGAGGAAATCCACTTTGAAACCCTTGACTCCCATCTCGGCAAAGTGTTGGCATATCTCCTCCTCTTTGCCCACTACGGCATTGTAACCTGCCCAGAGAATGATGCCTACGCCCTGCTTATCGGCGTTTTCGATAATCGCTTTCAAATCGATTTCCGGTACAACCTGGGTCAAATCATTAGCATATTTTACAGCCCAACCCTCATCAAGAATTACATACTCGATACCATATTTGGCTGCAAAATCGACATAGTAGTTGTAAGTCTCGGTGTTGACGCCAGCTCTGAATGGCACGCCGGTCAAACCCCAATTGTTCCACCACTCCCAAGCCACCTTGCCCGGTTTTATCCACGAGGTATCCTCCACTCGTGATGGTGATGCAAGGCGATAGACCATATCGTTTGCCAACAGACTATTCGCATCCTCGGTTACAAGTACCACACGCCACGGAGTAGTGGTTACAGCCTTGCACTCGGCAATATATGGCTTGCGGTTCTCGACAATACCTTGTAACTTGTTATGGCCACCCTCGACGACCTTCTCGGGGAGGGCTGCAAACTCACCACACAGCGCAGTCGCATCTCTCTTGCTTGTTACGAACATTCCGGGATAGTGCTCCACATCGGCCTCCAAGATGCAGACCTTGTATTTATCAGCTTCGACCATTACGGGAACAAAGGCAATCTTCTCCTTGTCGAACTGCGAGAGCGAGGTGTAACGATACCACGACTCGAAGGAGTTGAAGTATTTGCTATTCTTCGTTCCGGTCGGTTTGGTGTAAGGGAAATAGCCATTATAGTCCTTGCCAAAGGCGAACTCGGCAATCTCATTTTCGAGTAAGAAGTCGCTCTTTAAGTTTGTCGTGAAGCGATAAGCAACACCATCGTCGTAAGCACGGAACTCTACGGCATAGCGTGTGGTAAACTCTATTCGCAAGGCATTGTAGTGGTCGAGTACAACATCTCGGAAGTAGAATTTTGTTGCAATCTCCTCGTTTACCGAGGTGCGCTTTACTCGCTTAACTATGCTCTTTTCGCCGAGTGTTTCACCCTCGTAGATTTTTAGGCCGATCTTCGATGGTGCAAGGATCTCCTCGCCATTGCACTTTATGCTGTACGAGAGATGCGGCTGAGTGGCAACACTAACCTCCAATTTGCCGTTTGGAGAGATTAGGGTGTAGCTTTTTTGCGCAAAAACCTCTGCACTAACAAGTAGTGCAAAGGTTAATAGGATAAACTTTTTCATTATATGATAGGTTTAGGTTTACTGCTTTGGTGTGAAGCCCTGGGCACGGAGGGTTATATCGTTGCCGTCAGGTGTAACTAAGTATGCCCCTGTGCTCTCGGCTGTGATATGGCCGATAATATCGATACAACCTATATTTATAATCTTCTCACGCAAGCTGAGTGGCACGGTGAAGAGCAACTCGTAATCTTCGCCACCATTCAACGCCGCAATAACAGGGTCGATATTCATCTCCTCTGCCAACATTGTAGCCTGCTTTGGCAATGGAATATGGTCGAGGTAAATGCGTGCGCCACACTTCGAAGCCTTGCAAATCTGCAATATCTCTGACGAGAGACCATCGGTGATATCAATCATCGAGGTTGGCACAATGCCCTCCTTACGAAGCGACTCCACGATGTCGTAGCGGGCACGAGGTTTGAGGTACTGTTCCAACAGATACTCATAGCCCTCAAACTTTGGTTGCGGATTGTCGATGCCCTTCAAAACATAGCTCTCACGCTCCAACAACTTCAAACCCATATATGCAGCGCCGAGATCACCTGTGAGGCAGATTAAGTCGTGCTCCTTAGCACCGCTGCGGTAGCTTATCTCGCTCTTCTTGGCACGACCTACGGCGGTGATGTTAATTACAAGGCCCGTAACCGAAGCTGAGGTGTCGCCACCCACCAAATCAACGCCCGCCTCCTTGCACGCAAACTCTACGCCTGCGTAGAAGTCGTCGAGGAACTCCACCGAAATCTTCGATGAGATACCGAGTGCAATGGTTATCTGCTCGGGTGAGGCATTCATAGCCACAACATCGCTGATACCCTTGGTTACAACCTTATAGCCGAGGTGCTTTGGCGGAAAGTAGGTCAAGTCGAAATCTACACCCTCCAACATCGAGTCGGTCGAAACAACTATCGCCTTATCCTTCGAAGCCTCGATTACGGCAGCGTCATCGCCAACACCGTACATTGTCGATCTATTTTTCTTCTCGAACTTTGCTGTCAAGCGGTCAATCAAACCAAACTCTCCCAACTCTGCTATCTCTGTTCTGCCCTTTGCCATATTTAATTCTGACTTTGAATTAAAGGTACTTCTCAACAACCTTTGCGATGCGCTCTGCAACCTCCTCGATAGTGCCGAGTGAAGGTACGCTCTCGAACTTACCCTGAGCCTGATAGAAGTCGGCAACAACGGCAGTCTGTGCGTTATATACATCGATGCGGTTGCGGATAATCTCCTCTGACTGGTCGTCGGCACGGCCCGAATCCTTACCACGAAGAAGAATGCGCTTAACGAGCTCCTCCTCCGGAACTTCCATATTAATCATAACCGACACCTTCTGTCCGTGCTTTGCGAGAATCTCGTCGAATGCCTCGGCCTGCGCCGTAGTGCGTGGGAAACCGTCGAAAATCACGCCTGTACCTTCGGTATGAGTTGCCACATAGTCGGCAACCATATCAATAACAAGTTGGTCGGGAGCGAGTTCTCCACGCTCGATGCAAGCCTGCATCTGCTTTCCGAGTTCGGTTTGTGCAGCAATCTGCTCACGAATAATGTTTCCTGTCGAGATGTGGCGAAGCGAGAAGCGCTTCTCCAAGAGTTCCGACTGAGTACCCTTACCACAGCCGGGAGCACCAAACAATACGATATTTAACATCCTTAGTTTAGAATTTATACATTTGCGTCGCAAAGATAACTATTTTTGAGTGAACAGCGTGCTTAAAGTCAAAAAAACAGATGTTTTTTTAGTCGTAAGGGGTTCGCTTGCACGGAATTCGAATAAAAAATAGAGGGGATATGGCATTTTTTGAACATCGAAAGTTATTTTTTTATAAATTTGCACCCGATAATTCAAGTTGCTATGGGAATATCATTAAACAGACCAAGTATATTTACCATCTTCAAGGAGTACTCGTTGATGGCCTTTGGTATGTTCCTCTACTCGTTTGGTTGGTTGTGCTGTATCTTGCCGGCTGATGCTGCGGGTGGTGGAGCAACGGGTTTGTCGCTCCTTATCTACCACCTTTCGGGCGGTATTGTATCCATTGGTACAATGGTGCTTATTATCAACGCCATACTCCTCGTTATTGCGGGCTTTGTCGTTGGTTGGAACTTCGGTATAAAGACCATCTACTGCGTAGTGGTTATGTCCGTCATTATGCACTTCTTGCAGGTGTGGTGTACCGTAGGCAGTCCAAGCGGATGGGTTGCTGATATGATTGTTGCACGAGATGGTTTGAACCTCGAACCCGGTACAATCGTCGATATATTCAATATCGACAACCGACTTCTCTCGGCTATATTGGGAGGTATCTGCTCGGGAGTGGGAGTTGCACTATGCTTCCAGCAGGGCGGTTCTACGGGAGGTTCGGATATCGTTGTGATGATTGTAAATAAATTCCATACAATCTCTTACGGTAAGTTTGTTCGTTATACCGATGGTGTGATTATCTCGTCGGCGCTCCTCTTGCCGGAGATTGGTATTGATGGTGTTATTTACGGTTTTGTGATGGTTGCCGTATTCAGTTATACTGTGGATATGATTCTTTCGGGTAACCAGCAGTCCACCCAGATGTTCATAATCTGCAAGGACTATAAGGCTATGGCTGACGCAATCAATAATCAGGCAAAGCGTGGTGCAACCGTTATCGATTCGATGGGTTGGTACTCAAAGGATCAATCGAAAATCGTTATGTGCGTATGCCGCAAGCGAGATCAGGCTATGGTGCTTAAAGTGGTGAACAAAGTCGATCCAGAGGCCTTTATTACCATTGGCTCGGTAATGGGTGTATATGGTAAGGGCTTTGATGCGTTGAATAAAGTATAAACGAAGTTATATGATACAAGAGAGGCTGTCCTGCAATCTGCGGACAGCCTCTCTTTTGTTGCTATGGAGTGTTACTCCTTTGTGCCAATTAATGAAATTGAACGCTGGATAAAGTCCGAAAGGTTCTTTCCCTTCAACATTCCGTTTGAGAGCAGGGCGAGGTCGATAATCTGACGCACGAGAGCATTCTCCTTGCCTATCTCTTTGAGGCGGAGGTTGCGCTCATCACGAAGCGTTACGACCTTCTTCGACAACTCGGTCTGCATCTCCTTCTCCTCGGCGGTGAGCTCCTCCTCTTTCTTTCCCTTGGTAATCTCCTCGAAGCGGTTCTCCTCGGCTACGGCTGCATCAATCTTCTTGGTGATGCTCTTTAACTTGTCGCCATAAGCCCTCTCTACGCTCTCCAAAATATCGATTACGATAGGGTGGTTACCATTTACGGCGATGGTGAAGTTATCAGGCATCTGACCGTAGAATTGGCTCATCTGTCCGCCAGACATCTTCGCCATATCCTTCATTCGACGCATAAACTCGTTCTGAGTGATGACAATCGGTGCATCCTCGGCCGACATCGCCTCGAACGAGATGTTGTAGCGAATATCCTCATCGGTTGGTAACTGGCTCTCGAATACAGGGCGCATAATCTCCTGCTGCGCCTCGCTCAACGAGATTTTGTTCTCCTCCTTCTTGCGGATAAGGTGGTCGATGATGTCACTATCCACACGCACGAAACGCACCTTCTCATTCTTCTGTTCATACCAATTTATATAATGGCTGTCAAGCTGGCCGTTCATCTCCAAAACATCATAACCCTTTGCTTTGGCCGATTGGAGGAACGAGTGCTTGCCTACGATGTCGTCGGTGTAGAGGATGATAAGGTTGTCGTCCTTGTCGGTCTGCAAATCCTTTACCGTTGCGGTGTACTCCTCGGCTGTGAAGTACTTACCTTCGGTATTCTTCCACAACATACATTGTGCAGCCTTCTCGGCAAACTTCTCGTCGGTGAGGATGCCGTATTGGATGAAGATTTTCAAGTCATCCCACTTCTGCTCGTACTCTGCACGCATAGTCGAGAATAGTTCGTTCAAGCGCTCGGCAACCTTGCGGGTGATGTAGCCTGAAATTTTCTTTACATTGCTGTCGCTCTGCAAGTAGGAACGAGATACATTCAATGGAATATCCGGTGAGTCTATAACGCCGTGCAAGAGTGTCAAATACTCCGGAACAATGCCTTGCACCTCGTCGGTTACGAATACCTGATTGCAGTAGAGTTGAATTTTGTTCTTCTGAATCTCGAAGTTGTTGTGAATACGAGGGAAGTACAAAATTCCGGTCAAATTGAATGGATAGTCGATGTTCAGATGAATAGAGAACAATGGCTCATCACTCATAGGGTAGAGTGCCTGATAGAACGCCTTGTATTGCTCCTCGGTAATATCCGCAGGCTTGCGAGTCCAAAGTGGCTCGGTGTCGTTGATTTGGTTATTCTTATCGGTATCGACATACTTGCCATCCTTCCACTCCTTTACCTTGCCGAAGATTACAGCCACAGGCAAGAAACGGCAGTACTTATTGAGCAACTCGCTAACTTTCGACTCCTCGGCATACTCGGCGCACTCCTCCGAGAGGTGCAGTATGATGGTTGTGCCTCGCTCACGCTTTTCGGATAACTCCTCCATTGAGTACTCCGGCGAGCCATCGCACGACCAATGCACCGAAGGCTTCGACTCATCGTAGGATTGTGTAAAAATCTCAACCTTATCCGATACCATAAATGCCGAGTAGAAACCCAAGCCGAAGTGGCCGATAATAGCCTGATTTTGGTACTTTGCGAGGAACTCCTCTGCGCCCGAAAAGGCGATTTGGTTGATGTAGCGGTCTACCTCCTCTGCCGACATTCCGATACCGTTGTCGGTTACAGAGAGGGTGCGAGCCTCCTTATCTACTGCGATGCGAACTGCCAACTCGCCGGTCTCTCCGGCAAATACACCGGTAGAGGCGAGAGTGCGCAACTTCTGTGTTGCGTCGACTGCGTTCGATACCAACTCACGCAAGAAAATCTCGTGGTCGGAGTACAAGAACTTCTTAATTACGGGGAAGATATTTTCGGTCGTTACCCCAATTTTTCCGTTTTTCATAGTTGTATATTTTTGTTATTAGTTATTTTCGCTTTGAATCTTCTTTACTCAAACCTTGTGCCATATAGTTTTCTCTGCCAAAATGGCAGAAAAAAAGAGAGGAGTGGCATTTGTTTGTCACTCCTCTTGTGCTATGGTTATCTTCTCTACAAGAAGCCCTCATTTACCAACCACTCACGCACCTTTACCCAATCGACATAGGGGCGGGAGGTGGTCATCGAGTGAACGAGCGGCACGCCCAAAGCACCATCGTCAATATAGACATCGGCGTGCACCTTTGGCGACTTTGTCCACTTCTTTTGTGTCGGGTTCGAGTTTACGGCATAGAGCGGAATACCATTCTGCTTAAACCACTCGACAGCCTCCTTTTCGAGCTTGCCGCTGCGCATAGTGTAGAGGATGATATTGTGTCCTTGCTCCACCAATTCACGCAATACGGGCACTGCGCCTACATCCTGTCCCAAATATGGGTATTCGTGTGTTACGCAGGTGCCGTCAAAATCGACTGCAATATATAATCCGGTGTACGACATACTCTAAGAACTATTTGAGAATTCCCATCATCTTGAATATCTTACGCCAACCGTGGTTGTTTTTGTCCGAGCCTGATGTGTATTGGTAGCGGTAGCTGTAACCATACGACTGACGAGTCTCGCTCGCACCGTTGAGAACAATGCACATATTGTTCAACTTCTTCTCGGTGTGGAGAGCGTTGATGTCAGGCAACTGCTGGCGCTCCAACAAACCCTCTCGTACTACATAGATGCTCAAATCTGCCACACGGCTTGTAATCATCGCATCGGCAATAATAAGAGCAGGTACGCTGTCGATAATGATATAGTCGTATCGCTTGCGGCACTCCTCAATAAGGTAGTCAAGACGCTTCGACATCAACAACTCGGCAGGGTTTGGCGGTTGCAAACCTGCGTAGATAAAGTCGAAGTTATCGTGCAAGCCACTCTGTGCAATGATGTCGTTTATATTCACATCGGTCGAACTTAGGAACTTGGTTGCTCCATTAGGGTTGCTGCGCTGTCCCATATGCTTTGACAAAGTGCGACGACGGAGGTCGAGGTCAATCATCAAGACCTTGTTACCCGAGAAAGCGAGAGTCATACCGAGGTTCATCGATACGAAGGTCTTACCTGCGTGAGCATTCGACGAGGTTGTGAGGATAACCTGCTGCTTTGTACCTCTCGACATAAAACTCATATTAGTACGCAAAATCTTGTACGCCTCCGAAACCTTATCACGACCACTCTCCTTAACGGCGATAGAGCGGTTGATATGGCCCTCGAACAATGGGATATCGCCCAAGTAAGGTACTACGCAGTGCTTAATTATATCGTGCTTGCCCTGAACCTTTGTGTTGGTGAGAATCACAATGTAGATAATGGCGAGCGGCAATCCAAGGCCGAGCATAATCATTGCAAGCAAGATAAGCATCTTGTTTGGCGATACAGGACGAGCGCTTCCGAATGCGTAATCTACAATACGGGCAGGGCGCTCGGTAATAGCCAATGAAATGGCATTCTCCTCGCTCTTTGTCAGGAGGTAAAGGTACAACTCCTCTTTAATCTTCTGCTGACGAGCGATAGAGAGGTACTCCTGCTCCTGCTGTGGCACAGCGCCAATCATACTATTGATTTTGCGCTCCTCACGCTCCAAGTTTTCGAGTTTGATTTCGAGTGCCTTGATGTGCGAAACCAACGATGCAAGAATTGCATTCTTGGTCGATACGATATTGTTGTCCAACTGCAATACGAGAGGGTTGTTCTCGCTGTCGTTGCCAAGTTTCTTGCGACGGATAACCAACTCGTTGTAGTCTGCAATCTGCGATGCAATAGCAAGACTTCCCTCGAATGTTGTCGCAGGGATGATATTAAGATCCTTCGAGTTGTCGCTGAGGTAGTTGCTGATAAACTTCGACATTGCAATCTGATTGCTTGTAGCGGCAATCTCCTGCTCGTAGCGAATAGCGCCCTCGGTGCGACGAGTGGCCTCGGTCTTGATATCCACAATGCCGTGGTCATCCTTGAAGCGCTTGATGTCGCCGTCGATAGTCTGCAACTCCGAGCCGATAATCTGCAAACGATCAGTGATGAATTTTGCGGTCGCCTCTGCTACAATCTGCTTGTCGATTACGGCGTCATCGTTGTAAACATCAAGCAAGGTGTTGAGAATATCATCAGCACGCTGTGCTACAACATCGTTGAGCGAGAGGTTTACAATCGAAGACATCTTGCTCGGTACATTCATCTGTACACGGTTGCGATAAGCAGTTGCGATAGCCTCCTTTGCACCTTTTAGAGCACGAACCTCCTTGCCCACATACGACGAGTTGAAGTAGAGTGTAGGATTTACAATTACCTGACCAATAGGGAGGTTTATGACCTCGCCGAACTTGGCGGTTGTGGTGAACTTCTTGTCGTTCTTCTGCTCGGCTTTCTCCGAGGCCTTGCGAGAGCACGAGAACTCGCTGATTGTTACGCCATCCTCTGCAAGTGTTGCGACGAATGAGCAACTCTTACCGCCGAGGTTGTCGATATATGTTACATCAATAGGCGAATTTTTGTAGAGAGTAACGGTGCGCAAGCCCGACTTCATTGAGTAGCAACGGGTAAGGTCAAGGCGATCTACAACCTCTACCATAAGGCGACGAGCCTGCAAAACATACAACTCGTTATCTACGCTGCGGCGAGTTGAGATACCTGCAATATCGGCAAATGCCGACAACTCGCTGGCTGCACTTCCACGACGGGCATCCTTGATCAATACGGTTGCCTCACGGTGATATACAGGTGCTGTCGAGAGCAGATACAAAACTCCAAGGCACATACAAATGGCAGTCGAAATAACGAACCAATACCAATTTCTCAGTACCTTATCGAAAATTTCGTGGAAAGATACGGTTCTCTGAAAGAGGCTCTCTCCGCTTGTGTTTTGAGGTGTGTTGTTTGTTGTATTTTCCATAACTATATCGCCTCCTTAATTCTTGTTTGCAAAGTTTACAATTGTGAGCACCAACGAAGTTGCGGTAATCAAAGTGCTTGCAATCGAGATCCAAAAAGTTCTGTTCTGGTTAATCTCCGAGGTCGCAGCCTTATACTTATTTGGCTGAACATATACCACATCGCCCTGCTGCAAGTAGAATGCAGGTGAAGACATCTGATTGCCTTCGAGGAAGTTCATTTCGAATACTTCGTAACCCTTGTCGTCGCTGTTGCGGCGGATAACGGCAACATTAGCACGATTACCAAAGATTGTCATATCGCCGGCCATTGCCAATGCCTCCAAAACGGTAATTTTATCACGAGTGATGTCGAACTGTCCCGGACGAGCCACCTCGCCAAGCACATAGAACTTCATATCGGCGAACTGAATGTTTACCACAGCATCGCTGATATAACCTCCGTCGATAATCTTCTTGGCAATCTCGTTTGCCAACTCGGTGCGAGTCTTGCCCGTACACAAAATTTTGCCGATGATAGGCATTTCGAGCATACCCTCCGAATCAACCGTGCGCACCTGTACCGACTGTGCTCCGTTCGAAGCCGATGCGCTGAGCGGGTTGAATGAGAGTGAATTGTACGATGTTGTTGCATTGAATGGTGCAGCCAACTCCGGGTTTTGACTCGATACGATTACCGTAATGCGGTCGAGAGGCTTGATGCGGATTTGACCATCTGCCATAATCGCCTTGACAGCCTCCTCTTTGTTGAATTCGTAGATAACTCGCTTCGATGCGTTGCAACTCACAAGGAGTGCTGCCACCAAAATCATCGAGAGAGTTTTGATTGAAATTTTCATTGTTTTATAGTTTTTGTTTTTTCGTGTCGCTGAACAATGTGTATAAATGCGCACAAAGATAATACTTTTTATTAAAATAAACAATACCGTAGTGCAAAGATGAAGCCGTGATGTTGCTTATTTCGATGTTTTTTGTTACTTTTGACACCACAAACGACAAATTAAACCTTTTTACGACTATGCAGCACGCAGTTTGGAGTTACGATGCAGTACTATATGAGATGAATGTTCGCCAACTTACCGAAGAGGGAACATTTATTGCCGCAATGCGCCATTTGCAACATCTTAAAGATATGGGAGTAGATGCCGTTTGGCTGATGCCCGTATATCCGATAGGTAAGATTGAGCGCAAGGGTGAATTGGGCTCATATTACTCTATTTCGGACTACTGTGCCATAAACCCCGAGTTTGGTGCAATGGAGGATTTTGATGCCTTTGTGGCAGAGGCGCACAGACTTGGTATGAAGGTTATTTTGGATTGGGTGGCAAATCATACGGCTCGTGATGCCAAGTGGTTGAGAGAGAAGTCAATGAGTTGGTACGAGCGAGATGAACACGGCGTAGCGAAAGTGCCTTGGGATTGGAGCGATACTGCAAAACTCAACTACGAGGAGAAGGCGGTATGGGAAGGTCAAATCGAGGCGATGAAATACTGGGTGCGAGAGCACGCTGTCGATGGCTTCCGTTGCGATATGGCAATGCTTGTGCCGTTGGCATTTTGGCAGGAGGTGCGCCGAGAGTTACAAAGCGTGAAATCGGACATTTTTATGCTTGCCGAGGCAGAGGGTGCGGAGTTCTTTGATGGCGCCTTCGATGCTTGCTACGGCTGGGAGTTGCACCATTCGATGGTGGCGGTTGCGCAGGGTAAAGCTCGTGTCTGGGCGTTGCGTGATAAGATATACTCGGTGATGAATGGCAATCCTGCGACTTCGATGCATATGTCGTTCACCTCAAACCACGATGAAAACTCGTGGAGCGGTAGCGAGCAGAGCCGTTTTGGCGAGGCTTTGGAGGCTATGACGGCACTCACTTTTGTGCTGCCAAAGTCGTTGCCGTTAATCTATACCGGTCAGGAGATTGGCTATAACCATTCGTTCGAGTTTTTCGATAAGGATGCAATGCCGAAGTTTGAGCCGAATGGAGCGACCGACAGGTATCGCCGCTTGTGCGAGATGAAACACTCGTTTGAGGCGTTGCGCTCGGCTGATTGGGGTGGTTCGTTTGTCGAAATCAATACTAATGCTCCGGACTGTTTGCTGGTATTCGTGCGTGAAAATCAGCAGGGTAGAGTGGTCTATATCGCAAATCTTTCGCCTTACAAGGTCTTTGCCGATTTCCATACGGGCATCTATGCCGGCAATTACAAAAATGTACTTTCGGGCGAAGATGAAATCCTCTATGAGCATACTTGGGGCGATATGGAGCCTTGGTCTTTCCGTCTATTGACTCAAAAATTCTAAAAATTGGGATAAAAAAGGGGCGAATTTTTATAATTTTGATAAATTATAACTATCTTTGCCACCAGTAAAATAAAAACCCAATTTTTAGAGATGAAAATAGCTCTTGCACAACTTAACTACACAATAGGCGATATTGCTGGTAATACCGCCAAAATCATCATTGCAGTAGAGCGTGCCAAGATGGAGGGTGCTGATGTGGTGCTCTTCTGTGAGCAGTCGTTGAGTGGTACGCCTGCATTCGACCTCCTGCGTAAGACGACATTCCTCGAACTTTGTGATGAGGCGCTCGATGAGATCGCTTCGTACTGCAACGGCATCACTGCCATTGTAGGTGCTCCCGTATTGATGGGCAATGGAACTCAGAGTGCGGCTGTCGTTATCGAGAATGGTCGCATTCGTCGTTATATCTCCAAGTCGTGCATTACTGCTCGTCGTGAGATGGGCTTTTTGAGTCCGGGCGAAGGTGCAAAGGTTGTTCGCATCGCCGGCGAGAAGGTTGCTATTGTTGTGGGCGACGATTTTAGCCAGTTGCGAGAGATGGATAACGATGTGAAGATGATTTTCAGTATCAATGCTCGTCGTTATGGTAAGGGCTTGATGTCGTATCGTTACGAGACAATGCACCGCATTGCCTATGTTGAGTCGAAGAGTGTTGTTATGATAAACAATGTGGGTGGCTCGGGCGAAATTGTCTATGATGGTACTTCGGCTGTATTTAACGACAAGGGCGAGTTGTTGCTCCTGATGAAGAGCTTTGATGAGGACTTTGCAATCTACGACACCGAGGCAGAGAATAAGCCTTGCGATATCCCGCAGGAGTTATATCGCCACGAGCGAACAGGCTATCTCTACAATGCGGCAGTTATGGGCTTGCGAGATTACTTCTACAAGAACGGTTACAAGAAGGCATGTGTAGGCCTTTCGGGCGGTATCGACTCGGCAGTTGTAACCTGCATTGCAGTTGAGGCACTCGGCAAGGAGAATGTCAAGGTGTTAATGATGCCTTCACAGTTCTCGACCGACCATTCGGTTAGCGATGCTACCGAGTTTGCCGAGAAGTTGGGCGTAGATTATAGTGTTTTGCCTATTTCGGAGGCATATACTTCGATTGTAAATACCCTTATCCCTGCTATCGGCGGCCACGCATTTGATGTTACCGAGGAGAATATCCAGGCTCGTTTGCGTACCATTATGTTGATGGCCTTGCAGAACAAGAAGGGCAATGTCGTATTGAACTGTTCGAATAAGAGTGAAAATGCACTCGGTATGTGTACACTCTATGGCGATACCGCAGGTGCATTCAGTGTTACGGGCGACCTCTATAAGACCGAGATGTATGACTTGGCTCGCTATATCAACAAGTTGAAGGGCGATGTTATTCCTGAGAACATTCTCGAAAAAGAGCCATCTTCGGAGTTGCATCCGGGACAGAAGGATAGCGACTACCTCCCACCATACAATGTTGTCGATGCGATATTGATGCGAATGATTGAGCAGGGACAGCACCGTGAGGAGATTATCAATGCGGGCTTCGATGCAGAGGTTGTCGAGAAGATTCACTCGATGGTTATGCAGAACGAGAAGAAGCGCTATCAGTATCCTCCGGTATTGCGTTTGTCGGCGTGTGCATTTGGCCACGAGCGATTGATGCCACTCATTAACAAGTACGGCGATTAGAGTGTCTTGTCGTGAAACAACCGGAACAAATAGAGCATAACGGCGTGGTTCTCTCCGTTGGAGAGGGGGTTGTGCGTGTTGCAATCGAGGTGAGCGAGGCTTGTGGCGGTTGCTCGGCTCGCAAGTCGTGCGCTATGGGGCAGACCTCCAAACGAGAGATTGAGGTCGCTACGGCAGATGCCTCGACCTACTCGGCAGGAGAGGTTGTTAAGGTTGGAGCAAAGCAGTCGCTTGGCGTTGTGGCAGTACTTTTGTGCTATGTAGTACCTTTGGTAGTGCTGTTAGTGGCTATGGTTACGGCGCAGTTACTCGGCTGTTCGGACGGTATCTCTGCGGTTGTCGGACTCGGCACCCAGGCGTTATACTTTGGAGTGCTTGCACTCTTCAAAGAGAGAATTTCCAAAAAAGTGATTTTTACAATCAATAAACTATAAAATGAATACTTTACTTTTTACAATTGCGACACTCTGCGTAATTGGCGTTGTGGCGGCGGTAATCCTCTACATCGTAGCGCAGAAGTTCAAGGTTGAGGAGGATCCTCGCATCGATGATGTCGAGAAGATGCTTCCGGGCGCTAACTGCGGTGGTTGCGGTTTTCCGGGCTGTCGTGGTTTGGCTTGCGCATTGGTTGAGCAGGACGATATCTCGTCGCTCTACTGCTCGGTAGGTGGTGCAGAGTGTATGAAGGGTATTGCCGACTACCTCGGTAAGGCAGCCCCTACAAAGGAGCCGCAGGTTGCAACCGTGCGTTGCGGTGGTACTTGTGAGAAGCGACCTCGCACCTCGACCTACGAGGGTACTCGTTCGTGTGCTATCGCATCCTCTGTCTATGTGGGCGAGACAAACTGTGCCTATGGTTGCTTGGGCTATGGTGATTGCGTTGTGGCGTGTGCGTTCGATGCAATCCACATTAACCCCGAAACGGGCTTGGCAGAGGTTGATGCCGATAAGTGTACCGCTTGTGGTGCTTGCGTTACGGCTTGTCCGAAGGGCGTTATCGAGTTGCGTAAAAAGTGGCCGAAGAGTAGAGCGATATATGTGTCGTGCGTATCGAAGGATAAAGGCCCTGCCACAATGAAGGCTTGCAAGGCGGGTTGTATCGGTTGTAGCAAGTGCTTGAAGGTTTGTGAGTTCGGCGCTATTACCATCGAGAACAACTTGGCATTTATCGATTCGACAAAGTGCCGTTTGTGCCGTAAGTGCGTTGCAGAGTGTCCTACAGGAGCAATCAAGATGATTGGCCTTGCACCACTTCCTCCAAAAGTTAAACCAGAAACTGACGCTGCAGGGCAAGAGCAGAGTGCAAAATAGTTTGCACTATGCCGAGCTGCGAGGAAGAAAAGACTGTGAAACAGAATTAACTGAAACTACTACAAAATAATGAAAACATTTCCGATTGGCGGAGTTCATCCGTCGGATAATAAAAAGTGGAGCAAGGCGAAAGCGATTGAGCCTATGGAGTTGCCCGATGTGGTAACTATTCCGCTTGCACAGCATATCGGAGCACCCGCTACCGCTATTGTCGCAAAGGACGATGTAATGAAGGTGGGACAGAAGATTGCCGAGGCTACGGGCTTTATGTCGGCAAATATCCACGCCCCAATTTCGGGTACTGTTACCGCTGTCGATATGCAGTTGAATGGTCAGGGCTTGCGCCAGATGATGATCTCGATCAAGCGTGAGGGCGATGAGTGGATTGAGGGTGTAGACCTCTCGACCGAGCTTATCAAGGAGTGTAACCTCTCCTCGGCAGAGATTATCGCCCGCATCAAGGAGGCAGGTATTGTAGGTATGGGTGGTGCAACCTTCCCAACCCATGTAAAGTTGTCTATTCCTGACGGTAAGAAGGCTGAGATATTGATTATCAACGGAGTGGAGTGTGAGCCATACCTCACCTCGGACTATCGCACGATGTTGGAGCGTGGCGAGGAGTTGTTGGTCGGAACTTCGATTTTGATGAAGGCCGTATCGGTCGAGAAGGCTGTTATTGGCGTCGAGAATAATAAACCGGATGCTATCAAACATCTTTGTGAGTTGGCAAAGGGGTATGACGGTATCGAGGTTAAGGCCTTGAAGACTATGTATCCGCAGGGTGGCGAGAAGCAGTTGATTGCGGCTGTTACAGGTCGTGAGGTGCCTGCTCCGCCGGCATTGCCTATTGATGTTGGCGCAGTGGTTTGCAACGCATCGACTGCCGTAGCTGTCTACGAGGCGGTGCAGAAGAATAGACCACTCGTTCAGCGTGTCGTAACTGTTACGGGTAAGTCTGTAAAGGATACAAAGAACCTTCTCACCCGCTTTGGAACACCAGTGTCGGCACTTATCGAGAAGTGTGGAGGTCTGCCAGAGGGCGATAATCGTGTATTGAACGGAGGACCTATGATGGGACGCCCGATGTCGAACTTGGCATCGCCCGTGATGAAGGGATGCTCGGGTATTACCGTTTTGAGTGGAGCAGAGGCGTTGCGTGGCGAGCCGTCGGCTTGTATCAAGTGTGCCAAGTGTATTGAGGCGTGTCCTATGGGCTTGGAGCCTTACCTCCTCGCAAAGCAGTCGAAGAAACAGGCTTGGGATGCGATGGAGCAGAACGATATTGTAAGTTGTATTGAGTGCGGTTGCTGCCAGTTCACCTGTCCTGCAAACATCGCTTTGTTGGACTATGTGCGCTTGGGTAAGCAGACCGTAATGGGCATTATTCGTGCTCGTAACGCAAAGAAATAAGAAAGGAGAAAAGATATGGCAAACAGAACTATTGTAGCCTCGGCTCCTCATATTCACGGCTCGTTATCTACCACACGCCTGATGGGAGATGTTATTATCGCCCTCTTGCCGGCGTTGGCAGTATCGGTCTATGTCTATGGTTGGGGAGTTTTGGGTATTGTGGCGATGTCGATAGGTTGCTGCGTACTCTTTGAGGCGTTAATTCAGAAACTTTTTGTGCGAGGTAAGCAGACCGTAACAAACCTCTCGGCTGTGGTTACGGGTTTGTTGTTGGCTATGAATATGCCTGCAAACATTCCGTTGTGGATTGTGGCTGTGGGTGCGTTGGTTGCTATCGGTGTAGCAAAGATGCCGTTTGGCGGCCTTGGTAAAAACCCATTCAACCCTGCTATTGTGGCTCGTGTATTCCTCTTGATTGCATATCCGGTGCAGATGACCTCGTTCTCGCAACCTTCGGTTGAGGGCTTTGTCGATGCCTACTCGGGTGCTACACCATTGGCTGCGGCAAAGGCGGGCTTGTTGAACTTTGCAGAGTACGATATGCTCGGTATGATGGCAGGAAATATGGCCGGCTCGTTTGGTGAGATTGCAACATTGGCACTCTTGCTTGGCGGTGCATATCTGCTCGTTCGTCGAGTTATAACTTGGCATATTCCTGTATCGGTGCTCGGTACTATGGCGGTATTTGCAGCAATCTATGGCGCATTTTTGTTCACTACGCCACACCTTGTGTCGAACTTCACCTTGTTCCACTTGTTGGGTGGCGGTGCCGTGTTGGGAGCGGTATTTATGGCTACCGACTATGTAACCTCGCCGATGACCACTAAGGGAATGGTACTCTATGGTGTCGGTATCGGTGCTATTACAATGATTATTCGCTTGTGGGGTGCATATCCCGAGGGTATGTCGTTCGCTATCCTTATTATGAATAGCGTAGTACCTCTTATTAATAAGTATATTAAACCACGCCGTTTTGGCGCTAAAAAGTAGGAGGGTAGAGCGATGAAGAGTTCGTTGAAGAATATGGTTTTGGTGCTTTTCTGCATCACCCTCGTATCGTCTGCTTGTGTGGGCTTGGTAAATATGATTACCGTTGAGCCTATCGCAAAGGCAAAGGAGACAGCTGTAAAGGCGGCTTTGGCGCAGGTGTTGCCGGAGTTCGACTCGACCGAAAAGAGCGAGCACTCGGCTGACGAGTTGCTTATTATTGCCCACAAGGCAACCAAGGATGGTGAGGTTGTAGGCTATGCTATCGAAACAGCCTCGAAGAATGGTTTTAGTGGCTTGGTGAAGATGATGGTAGGCTTTGATACTGCCGGCACAATACTGAATGTAAATGTATTGGAGCAGAACGAAACACCCGGCCTTGGCGCTAAGATGACCGAGGAGGGCAACCCTCTCTTGGAGAGTGTAAGGGGCAAGTCAGCACCTCAGTTCAACTGCAAGGTGCGCAAGGATGGTGGCGAGGTTGATGCCTTGACCGCAGCGACAATCTCCTCTCGTGCTTATGCCGAGGCGGTTGCTCGTGCTTACGAAGTGTTTAAGGTTGCAGCGGGCTGGCAGAAAGAGGTGCAGGCCACTACGGGTGCATCACAAACAAAAGGTGGAGAGGATTCCAACCACGGAAACTTCGAGCCTAAAAGAGGAAAGGAGTAATTATGGCAAATAAAGTAACACAATTCTTGAAAGATAAGTTGCTCCTTGTATGGCGTGGCGTCGTGAAGGAGAACCCGACCTTTGTCTTGGTCTTGGGTATGTGTCCTACACTCGGAACTACAACCTCGGCAGAGAATGGTTTTGGTATGGGTGTGGCAACTATGGCGGTGTTGATTATGTCGAACATCGTAATATCGCTTATTAAGAATGTTATCCCCGATAAGGTGCGTATACCTGCGTTTATCGTGGTTATCGCATCGTTCGTTACGGTTATTCAGATGTTGATGCAGGCCTTCGTACCGTCGTTGTACGCATCACTCGGAGTATTTATTCCGTTGATTGTGGTGAACTGCATCATCCTCGGTCGTGCCGAGGCCTTCGCACCGAAGAATCACGCCTTGGATTCGGCTCTCGATGGTGTAGGTATCGGCTTGGGCTTTACGCTCGCCTTGACCGTTATCGGTGCAGTGCGTGAGGTGTTGGGAAGTGGTGCAATCTTCGGCCACAATCTCGGTATTGGCGACTATACACCGCTTGTATTTGTCCTTGCTCCGGGTGGATTCTTGGTGCTCGGATTTTTGATGGTATTGTTCAATAAGTTATTAAAGAAGTAGGGCTATGGAGTTATCATATTTCGCAATTATCATCGGTGCGATATTCGTAAATAATGTCGTACTTGCACAATTCCTCGGCATCTGCCCATTCTTGGGCGTTTCGTC
>JAZONG010000043.1:0-3835 GCA_045654385.1 Alistipes sp. | reverse complement strand
AGTTGCACGAACTCGGCTACTTCGACTCGCCTGAGGCAAAGATGGAGGGCGCAGCGTTCTGGTTAGTTACATACATCTACCGAAATTTTCACCTCTTGCAGTTCAAGATGGATAAGCCTCTAACCACTCGTGAAGCAGAGTTTATCATAAGAGATTTTGGCTCTCGCAAAGATGATACAGATGATATGGCGAGAGTGCTCGATGCAATGAATAACAGCAAGGGCCTACATAAACGCAATAGGTCAGTGTATCACACACTCAGAAAATGGTTACAACAGGATAATATACGCAAAAAACGATTAGAAGATGAACAAGCACGAATCTACAAGCCTATACGCTAAACTACTGACTTTGATAGAGCAGACAAAGAGAACACGAGAAGAGTTGAATATCGTTCCGACATTTACCACGAGATTACAAGCAGCATTAACTCTCAATGTATCTCGTAAGCAAATAGAAGTTATTGCAAGGCAAATAGAAGCTGATGGTAAGATACGCATCGGTGATACTCGAAACGATAAGTATTACGAACTGATAAGTGAATAAGGCATCGCCAAACGCCTTTTAGGTACTTAGGGAAATGATAGTAATCTATCCAACTATGCGAGAGGTTGCCAAAATCTTGCACTCGTTCTTTATTTTTCGGGGGGCCCTGCGTTTTTTCAGTCCAGCTCCCCAACTTTTGACAACGAACATTAACCAACATAAAATTACAACATTATGGAGCAGAAAAAGTTTTTAGGCATCGACATTACTCCACGCAAGGAGTACCGCAAGGAGATTACTCGACTCGAATCAGAGTTGAAGCGTAAGCGTGAAGAGTGCGCATTAGAAGAGTTCGAGCGAAAAGCTCTTGCACAGGAGCGCAATGAGTGGAGGCAAAAGTATTATGACCTACTTGCTGATACTCCTGCACGAGGCAAAGGTGGCAAGTTTGTCAAGCGCAACAAGTCGCACAATGATCGTGCACTCGATATGGAACGAAAAGCGTAGCCAACCGCTATATGTTGGCAAAGGTTTCATCATTTATTTAAATTTGGGTTAGTAGTGCTCAATGCAAATTGAGCAGGTCTGCCGACAGTCGGGAGATAGGCGGCAGACGAATAGACCGGAAATGCGATACATGGGTATCGGAGTGTTGGATTACACGAAATCTGTTTACTTACACACTAATAGGAATAGGCTCACACTCTTTTCCAACGCTCGTGAGCAAAAGGAGGTTCGAATCCTTGCCGGTCTGCAAAACACTTTTGTTTAACACTTAAAAACCAAAACATTATGAAAAAAAACTAAAATTGTATTTGCCGTGATTTTTACAGCATCAGTTGGATTGGCGATTGTTGCCGCTTGTTTGGGTGATACTATTCAATCTTTATTGATTTCGGTATTATCGGTATTGTATCTCGTATGCTTTATACTGAGCGTGATAGAGGACCACATATCAAAGATTGTTTCGTTAAAAGAGATTGAAACCCTCGACATATTGCAAAAGATTAAAAGAAACATAGAGGCTCAGGAGATGGTGAAGTCTAAGGACACCAATACTTGCAAAGCACCTGCATCAGAGGAGAAACAGAAAGAGCCAACAACCGACTCAACAAAGTAAAACCTTTTTATAAACCATTAAAAACCAATCATTATGAGTCAAACATTATTCTTTGTGATTATCGCAGTAGCGATTGTCCTTATTGCTATCGTTGTAGCATCGTATGTTAAAGCACCGCCTGCGGTTGCATTTATCATTTCGGGTTTGAGTAAAACTCCACGAGTCCTAATCGGTAAGGGAGGTTTCCGACTTCCATTCTTTGAGCGATTGGATAAGGTGTACCTCGGACAAATATCGGTTGATATTAAGACCGAAAACGCTGTGCCGACACGAGATTTTATCAATGTCGATGTCGATGCGGTAGCGAAGATTAGAGTAACACCGACCGAGGATGGTATTCGTCTTGCGGCAAAGAACTTCTTAAATATGGAGCCACATGGAATTGCTCTGCAACTGAAAGACTCTTTGCAGGGTAATATGCGAGAGATTGTTGGTACTCTCGATTTGAAGTCACTGAACACTGACCGAGATGGATTCTCTGATGAGGTGATGAAGAAGGCTACGCCTGATATGGCAAAGCTCGGTATCGAGATTATCTCGTGCAACATTCAGGATATTACCGACCAGAACAATCTCATTCGTGATTTGGGTGCTGATAATACCTACAAAATTAAGAAAGATGCAGCTATCGCAAAGGCTCACGCAGAGCGAGAGATTGCGGAGGAGCAGGCAAAGGCTGCAAAGTTGGCAAATGATGCTCGTGTTATTTCCGATACTGCCATTGCAGAGAAGAACAATGAGCTTGCAATTCGTAAGGCCGAATTGAAGATTGAGTCCGACACTCGTGAGGCGGTTGCAGATGCAGCATACGAGATTGAGAAACAGAAGCAGTTGGCAGAGATCAACACTCGCACTGTGGATGCTCGTATTGAGCAGACTCGTAGAGAACAGGTCCTTTCAGCGGAGCAGATTAAGATTACCGAGAATGAGCTGGCATCGCAGATTAGAAAGAAGGCAGAGGCCGACAAGTACAAAACTGAGGTAGATGCAGATGCAGCTCTTGAACAGCGTAAGCGTGATGCAGAGGCAAAACGCTATGAGGCAGAGCAGGAGGCGGAAGCACTCAAAGCAAAGGCGGAAGCACGAAAGTTTGAATTGGAGCAGGAAGCCCTTGGTATCAAGGCAAAGGGCGAAGCTGAGGCGTATGCTATCAAGCAGAAGGGAGTAGCCGAAGCAGATGCAATGGATAAGAAGGCCGAAGCCTACAAGAAGTACAACGGAGCTGCCATCGCTGAAATGATGATTAAGATTCTTCCGGAAATGGCAGGCCGAGTATCTGATGCAATCAAGAGTATTGATGGTGTTACCATCTATGGTACCAATGGCAGTGAAGTTTCGCAGATGTCGAGTAATGTTCCTGTACTTATTAAGCAGACAATGGATGTCGTATCGGAGGCCACAGGCGTAGATATGCGAGGTATTATCCGTGCAAACTCTATTGAAGCTCGTACCGACCGAAAGATTGATATCGAGGCAAGAGGTGTGATTCCTACCACCGAACAAAAGTAGGAATGGTTAGCCACTTGCGTATGGGCATTCACTGAGTTCGATGCTCGGAGTGGCGCAAAGTAACAATTTTATGGCAGACGGAGAGTTGTGGGCGCAAGAGTTAGACCGATTGCGACAAGAGTGGGACAAACCTGAACTTGAACTTCGTAATGGTAAGTTCTATCGAGGCGATGTGGAAGTGCCTCCGGAAATTGGTAATTGGGAGCAGATAAATCTGCTTCGCAGATTAGAAAAAGAGAAAAACAAATAACTATGACAAAATTTAGTAACGAGCAGATTGCTCAAATTAAGGAGATTGTTGCACAGGCGATAGCAGCTGCTAATTCGAGCAAGTGCAACGCTATTACAAACGATGAGTGTTCGGATAAGGCGGTTGCACCTCGCCCACTTGGAGTGTGGTGCTTGACCGAGAACTATCGAGCTATCAAGCCTATGGAGTGGGAGAAGCAGAACAATGGAGAGCAGTGCATCGGTATTGGTGTAGTAACTGACAAGACCGCTTACATTGTCAGTCTTATGCCTACACCATCATTACCGCTTGGCTCTACCAAAGTAACCGAGTACCCGGATATCTGCTACGATAAGGAGACATACAACAACGAGGCAGTAACAGAAGCGTTCCTCGAAGCGCAGACAAGTTGCAAGGACGATGTTTTCTATTGGGCTGATGACAAGCGATTCCCATACCGAGGTTGCCCTGCTATTGACAATCTTCCTGCA
>JAZONG010000042.1:0-58056 GCA_045654385.1 Alistipes sp. | reverse complement strand
TATTCTCCATCCAGTGGCGGTATGTATTCTTGTACTTCTCAGGCACAAAGCGGATTACATCCTCCAATACAGCCTTGGTTGCAGGCTCTGCAATCTGCTGCATCGACATAAACCACTGCATCGACAACTTTGGCTCGATAGCCACGCCCGTACGCTCCGAGTAGCCCACATTGTTGGTGTAAGCCTCGGTCTTTTCGAGCAAGTCGGCATTTTGTAAATCCTTCTCAATCTGCTTGCGACACTCGAAGCGGTCCACGCCCACATACATACCAACCTTGTCGTTGATAGTACCGTCATCGTTGAAGATATCGATGGTTTCGAGGCCATACTTCTCGCCGAGCATATAGTCGTTCACATCGTGTGCAGGGGTTACCTTCAAGGCTCCTGTACCGAACTCGATATCGACATACTCATCACGAATAATCGGAATTGAACGACCTACCAACGGCACAATCACTCGTGCGCCCTCAGGCACATCCGCATAGCGAGGGTCGTTGGGGTTAAGGCACACCGCAGTATCGCCAAGAATAGTCTCAGGGCGGGTTGTAGCAACGATGATGTTGCGGTCCGAGCCCTCCAACTTGTAGCGCAAATAGTAGAGTTTACCCTGCGACTCCTTGTAGATTACCTCCTCATCCGAGAGGGCAGTCTTTGCCGACGGGTCCCAGTTTACCATACGCACGCCACGATAGATTTTGCCCTTGCGGTAGAGGTCGCAGAATACCGAGATTACGCTCTCGGTGCGAGCCTCATCCATAGTGAAGCAGGTGCGCTCCCAATCGCACGAAGCACCGAGTTTGCGGAGCTGCTTCAAAATGATACCGCCGTGCTTCTCCTTCCACTCCCAGGCGTGAGCGAGGAACTCCTCACGGGTAAGGGTTGCCTTGTCGATACCCTCAGCCTTCAACTTCGCAACCACCTTCGCCTCGGTAGCGATAGATGCGTGGTCGGTACCAGGTACCCAGCAAGCGTTCTTGCCGAGCATACGGGCACGACGCACCAACACATCCTGCAAGGTGTTGTTGAGCATATGGCCCATATGCAACATACCCGTTACATTTGGTGGCGGGATAACGATTGTGTAGGGCTCACGAGCATCAGGCTCCGAGTGGAAAAGTCGATTGTCAATCCAGTAGTCGTACCACTTTTGTTCAATCTCTTGTGGCAAATACTTATCTGCAATAGCCATAATATATAGTGTTTTTATCGTTCCTATACTTTCAATCTGCAAAGATAAGAAAAAAAATGTAAAGCGAGAAACAGATAACAGAAAACAACTTTAATTTTTAATTTCTAATTAAAAGTTGTACTTTTGCCGTGTGGAAGGCAACAAGCACATAAATGTAACCATTGTCGGTAATCCGAATTGCGGCAAGACCTCGCTCTACAACAAAATCACGGGTGAGCACGAGCGTGTAGGCAATTATAGTGGCGTAACCGTTGATGCCACAAGTGCCGTACGCCATCACAAGGGCTACCAAATCCACATCACCGACCTTCCTGGTACAAACTCCCTTTCGGAGAGTACGGCCGAGTCGTTGCGCATACGCCACCACCTTATCGAGCATACGCCCGATGTGGTGCTGAATGTACTTTGTGCCTCGAACCTCGAACGCAACCTCTACCTCACGACCGAACTTATCGATATGAGTCAGAAGATGGTCGTAGCGTTGAGTATGTACGATGAACTCCAACGCAACAACGCCACACTCGACCACGACCTGCTCGGCAAGATGATGGGTGTGCCGATGCTACCCGTAGAGGGGCATAGTGGCAAGGGCGTAGAGGAGTTGCTCGACACGATAGTGGCAATCTACGAGGGGCGTGATGAGCGTGTCCGCCACATCCACATCAACCAGGGCATTATCGAGGAGAGCGTAATGGCGCTCAACAAGGATATGAAGGAGCATCGTGCGGAACTTCCGAAGTGTTTTCCGCCTCGTTACTTTGCGATGAAGATGTTGGAGGGTGACAGCGATATTTGCCAACTGCTCGAAAAGCACTCACCTCGCTACACCGAGTGGCAACGCATCTGCGAGAAGGAGCGTGAGCACCTCCGCCACGATCTCGGAGCAGACGAGGATATTTGCACCACGATGGCCAATCAGCGCTATGGTTTTATCTCGGGAGCGTTGCGTGAAACCTACACCAAGGGCGAAGACAAACTCGAAAACATCTCAAACGCCATAGATGCCATCATCACCCACCGCTTTTGGGGCTATCCTATCTTCATCGGTGTGATGTGGCTGATGTTCTACTGCACCTTCCGTCTTGGAGCCTATCCGCAGGGGTGGATTGAGAGGCTCGTTACGGGTTTAGGTTCACTGCTCGAAAGAGTGCTGCCCGACGGCATACTCAAAGATATGCTCTGCGACGGCGTAATCGGAGGCGTAGGAAGCCTTATAGTCTTTCTGCCCAACATTATGATACTCTACCTCTTCATCTCCTTTATGGAGGACTCAGGCTATTTGGCTCGTGCAGCCTTCATAATGGATAGAGTGATGCACAAGGCAGGACTCCACGGAAAGTCGTTTATTCCTCTGGTTATGGGCTTTGGCTGCAATGTACCTGCGGTGTTATCCACCCGCATCATCGAGAGCAAGAGCAGCCGCCTTATCACCACCTTCATCATACCGTTTATGTCGTGTAGCGCACGCCTACCGATATACATCATCCTCATCGGCACCTTCTTTGCAGCGCACTCCTCGTGGGTGATGCTCGGATTGTACCTGCTCGGCATCGTGGTGGCTATGGCTACGGCACTACTGCTCCGCAAGGTTATGTTCAAGAGGGAGGAAACCCCATTCGTAATGGAGCTTCCGCCGTACCGCATACCTACCTTGAAGGCTACCCTCTCGCATATGTGGCAACGCTGTGCGCAGTACCTCCGCAACATCGGCGGAATGATACTCGTAGCATCGATTGTGGTGTGGTTGCTCGGCTACTTCCCTCGCCAGCAGGAGAACGAAAGCACCGTAGAGCACTACGAGAACTCCTACATCGGTCGCATTGGTCGCCTCTGCGAACCTGCATTCGAACCTATGGGGTTGAATTGGAAGTCGAGCGTATCGCTCCTCTCGGGCGTAGCGGGCAAGGAACTTATGGTCAGCACCCTCGGTGTGCTTTACAGCAACAACGACACATCGTCAGAGAGCCCTGCGCAGTTGAAGGAGAACCTGGCCAAGAGTGGCGACTTCACCACCCCTTCGGCACTTGCACTACTCGTATTTACACTGCTCTACCTCCCTTGCGTGGCCACAATCTCGGCCATTGGCTCGGAGAGTGGCTGGAAGTGGGCCATAGGCTCGGCAATATATAGTACAACGGTGGCTTGGTTGTGCGCCTTTGTCGTATACCATATTGCACAACTCTTTATGTAGCAGGAGTATGGCGTGGCACGAACTATTAGCCTGGATAATTATCGCAGTGGCGGTAACGGCAGCCGTGGTATGGCTCATAAAGAGCCTCTTCTGCCGCAACTCCGCCTGCGCCAACTGCAACAAGCAGTGCCCTCTAAACAGACACGATAAATAATTACGAATAACCATCAACAAAAGATTATGAGAAGAGTTTTTTCACTTTTAGTCGCAGTACTCTTTACACTTGCAGCCGTAGCGCAAACCGCAGCTCGCAAAGATATCGACAAGCACCCCGAGTTGGCAGTAACATCGCTCTCGCCTTATGGTGCGCCCTACTTCTTCGAGCCTATCGCCGAAGCACCAAAGGGTTACAAGCCATTCTATATCTCGCACTATGGCCGACACGGCTCACGCCACGAGGCTCACGCCGAGTATGTCGAGGATGTAGTAACCCTGTTCGATCGTGCCGACGAGATGGGGCTCCTCACCGCCAAGGGCAAGGAGTTGAAGGCCTACCTTCACACAATGAGCAGTGCTCACAAGAACCGCTATGGTGACCTTACACGCCTTGGCTTCGAGCAACACAAGGGTATCGCACGCCGAATGTACAACCGCTTTAAGGGTGTATTCTATCGTGGTGCAATCGTAGAGTCACGCTCTTCAATCTACGGTCGTTGCGTACTCTCGATGACCGCCTTCAACGAGTCGCTCAAAGAGTGCGAGCCTATGCTCGAAACACGAATGACAGCGTCGGATAACGACCGAGCACAAGTGCGCCCTTCGATGCCGTTCTTGAAAGACCCACGCTATCAGAAGGCATACATCGACAGCGAGGATTATTGGGCAATAGAGCTCAATAAGTGGCTCGATAAGCAGGATTTCAGCCACAGCATAAATACACTCTTCACCAACATCGAACCTCTGCTCACTAGCTACAACGGCAAATCGGCATACCTTATGATTGACCTGCACAAGCGCCTTGGAGCGATGCAGAACCTCGGTTGGTACGACCGCACCATTATCGACTCTATCTTCTCGGCAGATGAGCGTTTCATCGTCTATCTCTACGAGAACTACCGCTGGTACTGCCGTTATGCAACCACAAGTGTCGAGAATGGATACAAGCGTTTTGCTCCGATGGTGGATTTGGTGAATGACATCGTCGCCCTCGCAAACGACGCTATCGAGGGTAAGAATAGCGCAGTTGCCAATCTCCGCTTTGGCCACGACTACTATGTTCTTGCGCTTCTCGCCGTGCTTAACTGCAACGAGTACCCAAGCAACCTCAACCTCTCCGATGTGGATAGTTTGGCCGAGAAATGGTCGGCATACAAGGTTATAACTATGGCTTCAAACTTGCAGTTTGTCCTCTATCGCAGTAAGAAGGAGTCTGATATCTTGGTGCGCATCCTCGAAAACGAGAACGACATCACACTCCCTATCGATAGCGCAACAGCACCCTTCTACAAATGGAGTGATGTTTGCGACTATATCCAAAAGCGTTTAGCTTTGATAGCGGAGTAATCCAAACCGACTGCTCTGTCATCCGATATACACCACTCAACTTTGGGTGGTGTTTTTTGTAGGGGGGGGGTATTGACGAGGCTTGGCTGCGAGAGGGGAACGAGGCTTGGCTGCCGCTACGCTCTGCCTTGCCTCGTGGCGCTATGAGAATAATATGAAGACAAATGGTGCAAAGCACTGCGTTTATTGTTTATATATTGGCTTGCAAACAAGTTTGAGCCACATATAAACAACAAACGCCACCCATTGGGTGGCATTTGTCTTCATCTTTTGTTCAGAGCTGTTGACGAGGCTTGAACTCGTGACCTCTTCCTTACCAAGGAAGTGCTCTACCACTGAGCTACAACAGCATTTTGCGCTAAAAGCGAGGCAAAAGTAGTGATTTTTTTCGTATCTGCAAACTTTTTCGCAAACAAATTATAGTTTCGGTTGCTTAAACATCACATTCAGCACATTAACACTTGCACTACCCTCCGTCTGCATCCACTCAACGGCCGCAAAAAGAAAATTTACGACTTTACACCTAAATCGACAAATCTCGGTATATTTTTTGACTCTCATCTCCTATCTCAACACTACTACTATGGCTTTATCGAAGAGTTTTTCAGCACACCTCTCGCTACTCCTATGCAACATTGTTTGGGCGTGCGACTACCCCTTCTACAACCTTGTACTCGGTCGTTACATCACCCCATTAGCAATGGTGTCGGCATCGTTAGTCGTGGCTGCCGTATGGTCGCTGATACCTATGTTGTGGGAGAAACACGAGAGGGTTGCTGCCGAAGACCGTACCAAAATCTTCGGTGCAGCACTACTTATCGGCATCGCCCGCAAACTCTGTATGATGTTCGGCCTGGCACAGACATCGCCCATCGACGGCTCCATAATAAGCACCACAACCCCTCTGCTCGTACTACTGCTCTCGGTACTCGTAGGATTGGAGCGCTTTACGAAGATGAAGGTCATAGGCCTGCTGCTCGGTATGGCAGGAGCGATAGCCATAATTGTTTCGAGTGGCACAACCCACGAACACTCAGGCTTGAAGGGTAACCTCCTCGTCTTTACCTCGGCGTGCGTATCGGCAGCCTATATGGTCTATTTCAAGAGGCTGGTATCCAAGTATCGCATCACCACCCTACTGCGCTGGATATACTGCATCTCGGCGGTTATAATGTTACCCATCGGGGCGCACGAGATTATCGAGACAAAGTTCGATACGATGAGTGCCGAGATAATCTTCGCATCACTCTTTGTACTCATTGTACCGACCTATCTGCCAAACCTCTTCTTGAACTACTCTCTGCGCTTTGTAGCGCCTACCGTTACGAGTATCTACTCCTACATCCAACCCATCGTGGCCATTATTCTTGCGGTGGCTATGGGGTTGGACAAGCTCCACCTCGACACCGTACTCTTTGCGTTGGTTATATTCGTAGGCGTAGGGTTGGTGGTCTGCGCATACAATAAAAAAGGTGGCCAAACGACCACCTCTTAGAGAAGAATATACCCGACGGTTACTCCTTCTTCTCAATCCACTCAGGAAGTGTATCACGCACATAGACTGTTACGAGGGACTCGTCATCTACGGCAACCCACACCATACTGTCATCGGTTAGGTTACGCACATAGTAACGGTGCTCCCAATCATTCACACCAAGACCAAAGTCGTAATCTCCGAAGATAACGGCTGCACCATCGGTTACGATGCCATACTTGCCACTTCTGGTGCGCTGTCCCATACTTCCGAGGTTGTCATACGACACGAAAGTACGCTCCGCACGATCAAATACGATGTAGTAGTAACTGCCCTCGGCAAGTTGAACGCCATTATCATAACTTTGCATACGCCATACGCCCTTGATGTTATTGGCCGTAACATCGAGATATGGGCTTGGATGCAAATCTGGCTCAGCGCAACCAAAAGTTACTGCCATAGCAACTACAACCATCAAAAATTTCACTACTCTCTTCATAGTTTTATCTGTTTTTCTCATTTATTTCTTCACAACCACATCTATTGCACTCTGTCGAGGTGGTAAATTCAGCCCCTTGATATATATCCTACCCAAGTTCGCAGGCGACTGCTCGGTTGTGGGGTTATACTCCACCACCATACTTCCCTGCCCCTTTGGAGCAATTCTCGCAGGCTCGAAGCGCACCTTCACGCCCTTTGGCAGGAAGTTTTCATCTGCCGACAGTACCAACTCCGCAGAGCCGCCATTCATAATGGCTATGCGCAGAGCCTCTCTCTCGCCCGACAAGCGAACTGTATCTTGGCGCAAGCGCAACACTCCACGAGTGTATGGGTAGTCGTCGCTTCTATCCTCCGACGCAGTTACCAAGCCCGTAAGAGTCAGCACTGCCGAGGGATTGTCGTTCGACCTGTTCGTATATACCAGAACTCTCTGCCTTACTCGTCCTGCGTGACCACGAGGGTAGTACTTCAACGCAACTGCGACCTCCTCTTTTGGTGCTAACACACGCTTTGCAACCTCCGCTTTCAAACAACCACAAGTTGTCTTTATCTGCGTTATAGCGAGCGTATCTGCACCCAAATTTTGGAGTTTTACACCACCCTGCCACACTCCCGACATCTCGTCTATCGTGCCAAAATCGGCACTATTCGGACGAAATTGGAGCGAGTTATCAACCACCTCTATCTCGGCTGCCTTACGCACCACATCCTGCGGAATAATGCGTATCTGCGCCCACGACAACTGCGCAGCACAGAGTGCAACAGCCAAAACGAGCAATCTCATATTACATCCAGCCGTCAGATTTGCGAACTGTGATATTGAACGAGTGCTTCTCGCCATTGCTTGCCGTAATCACAGCAGTGGTAGTACCACTCTGCAAGCCCGAGAAGACGATTTTGCCATCCTTCGACTCACAAGTTGCAACCTCCATATCGGCAATCGTAACATCGTAAGTCAAGTCCTCGCCACCAACAAAGTACATTGCAGGAGCATATGCTGCCGCACCGCCAACCTTAACCAGAACATTCGGGAAGCGCATTGCAACACCACTGCCCTCGATTGCAGCCAAGAACTTCGCAGTATTAACCTGACCTGTACCCATCTGGCCCTTAAACGGAGCAAGTTCCAATGTATTAGGCTGAATATCGTTTACATCCGCTACATAACGGCAGAAGTACTTCGTACCTGTCATATAATCGTCGATTGGTGTTACATTCTCCTCGGCATACAACATCTCTCTAATCTCCTTCGCCTTGAAGTGCTTGCGCAACTTTGTGGCATACGATAAGCCAAGAGCCACAACTGCCGATACGTGAGGACACGCCATCGAAGTACCCTCCATATAGCCGTAACCGGTCTTACTGATGTGGAAAGGCAAAGTCGAGAGGATACAACCTGCTGTACCATACTTCTTCGAATCGGCACTGCGATAGTCGTAGTAGTAATCCTGGTCGCCACCCGGAGCCGAGATTGTAGTACCCGGTCCATAGTTGGTATATACGGCAGGAGTGAAGTCCGCCGCAGTAGCAGCAACCGAGATGCAATACTCGGCAGCACCCGGATAACCCGCCTGCGGAGCGTACTCGTTACCGGCAGCAAAGACTGCTACACCACCCTCGATAACGCCATTTGGAGAACCTGCATTGTTAATAAAGTAGTCGAGTGCCTCCTTCTCGATTGGAGAACCTGCAATCCACGCCTCCTCCGAAGCGAAGCCTGCCTCACCCCACTCATACTGGTTGGCAGCACCCGAAACATAACCCCAACTACACTGCAAAACCACAGCGCCATTGTCGGCCGCATACTTCATCGCACGAACAACATTGTAGAGGCCGGTCGAAACATTACCCGAGAAAATCTGACAAACCATAATCTTCACACCGCTACCCTTCGAACCATCGCCTCCGGCGATTGAACTTACACCAATCGAGTTATTGTTCACCGCTGCGATAGTTCCCGCAACGTGAGTTCCATGACCCGAATCGTAGTAGTTATTCCAAGTAATCTTACCGGTATCCTTTACGAAGTTGTAACCATTCTTATCACCCTTGTAGCCGTTATTATCCTTATCCTCGTTAAGGTTGCCGTTCTTCTCGGCCTCATTAACCCAGATATTCTCCGCCAAATCGGGGTGCTCAACATAGATACCCTCATCGAGTACCGCAACGATAACCGACTTGTCGCCCTTGCTCTTCTGCCAAGCCTCTACCACCTGAACATCAGCGCCTGCTACACTCTTAATCTTCTTGGTATTCTCATCGCCCTTCTCGTGATCGGCCTTATGAGTGTACTCTGTTCCTAGGAACATTGTACCATCGTTATCCAAGTTCCACTGCTGCGAGTACAACTCATCGTTGAACGGATTCTCCGAAGCACGGGTTGCGCCTGCCATCTTCGCCATATCCTCCTCCGAAAGAGGCTGAGCCTTGCGAGTATTGGCACGCTTAACAGTACGGTTCAAATCCACCTTCTGCACCTCGCCGAGTTGCGAGAAGCGACGAGATACCTCCTCTGCCGAGTAGTCGTTGCTATAACGAACAAGATACCACAAATTCAAGCCGTCACGCACGGTACGCTCCTCGTGGCGGCTATCACGAGGGAATACCCTCGAAATCTCAAATCCGCCAACCAAGTCAAGCACGGCATCCACGCTGCTTACACCACTGCGAGTAACCGCAGAGCGCACAACGCCCGCCTCTTCGAGTATTGCAGCCACCTCAGGGGTAAACTTTACCAATACCTCACCTGCGCTATAAGCCTCGTTCTGCGAAGGAACCTTAACCTCCTCCATCATCGGCTCCTGCACACACGATGTGAGAGCAAACGATGCACAGAACAAAATTGCTATAATTCTACTATACATATTCATCTTAATCTCCTTTACTTCGTTATAGTTCCGTCCTCCTCAGTCGAGGTATCCTCCTCGATAGAGTTTGCCAACTTCTTATTTGGATACCACTTTGTATAGTACTCCACAAGGCTTGGCGGCTCATTTGAGAATCCTGCCTTTACTCCGTCAGTATAACGGCCCTCCTGAGGGAAAATCAAGCTGAATGGTACCCACCAGTCGAGTGCAGGGTGCATCATCAACCACATTGGAACCTCACCCGACAAACGGTTATGGTTGATACGGAAGGTCTTTGTTGTAGGCAAGATCTTTGGCACGCCAATCAACTCTCGTGGCAATGTATCTGCTGCAATAACCTCCGCCTCGGTCCAAGTCGGAACATCCGTTCTACCCTCGAACGAAGGCAATGCTCCGTGCAGGTAGTTCACGCTCAACACCAAGGTATCCAAGCACTTGCCTGCTGCCGACTCCCACAAGAGCAATCGCTCAGGGAAACTCTCCTCCTCGATAAGACCACCCAAATCCTCGGTCTTATATACCGTATTACTCAAATCCGATACGGCGTGACGCTGCTGTGCATTCAACACCAAAGCACGCAAATGAGGGAAGTTTGTAGGATTAATTGCAGCCGGAACTCGCTGGAAGTTATTCGAGCCGAGGTCGAGGAACTCCAAGTTCGGCATCGAGAAGGTATTATCCACCAAATTATCCACACCGAAAGCAGCAACTGTCAAGCGCTTCAAATTTTCGAGTACAAGAGGTTCATCCTTCGAGAAGTTGCTAAACAAGTCAATCTTCTTCAACATCGAGTTCTCGTTTGAGAAGATATAGATCTCATCTGCGGCTGTGAGGTACTTAACCTCGTAAGGCAAGCCCTCATAAGAGTTGCAAAGGAAGATCTCCACTCGCTTAACACGGCCGATCCACTCAGGTTTGCAGCCCTTCATACGCTCATTCCACAAGGTGATGCCGCTCCACGAATCCATAGCCACCGAAGTGTCGTACTGATTCCAGCACTGCATTGTCTGCGCAATGTTCAACAATGCCAACGAGTCACCGGCACGAGTATCCGGAATAATTCTCTCGGCAGCCTCCTGCGATACGTGCAACACATCACTATGAGATGCCACAACCTCGTTGCTTGTCGGTACAAACTTAATATCAGCCAAACGCACCTCTGCCGAGTTGTTGATATTCCAATTGAAACGCACCTTTACCTCACGAGGGCGAACACCACGATCCAAGTCGAGTTTGTATGACTCACCCAACTTCGACATAGACTCCTCACGAGAGATCCAAGACTTTGCATTATCCGGAACAACAACCTTGAAAGCGAAATTTGTCTTAACCGTAACATCGAAGTAGCGTTTGCCGAACTCGGCATACTTCTTCACATCGACATTTGTTCTATCAATCTCCAAAGCGTACTCGTATCCGGTCTGGTCAATCGTAATTTTACGCTCCTCGCCACTATCGAGGTGCTTGATTGTAACCACACCCTTACGGCCATTTGTAGTCAAAGCCGAGTCTATAATAAAATCGCAAGTTACCGAGCCTCTACCATTTGCAGGCGAGATAGTAACCCAAGGCATATTCGAGCCGAGCGAAGCAACCCAGTTACCGTCGGCAGCAATTTTAACCTTCTCGACGCCTCCCGAAGCGCCAACCGCAATCTCGCTGCGATTTACATCGACATTCACATCAGGAGTCAATTTCGAGTCGTTTGTGCAGGCCACAGCCACCATTGCAACCACAGCCAAAATCAATATATTGTTCTTCATACTTCTTCCTCTTTTACTCCAACATCATATCGCAATTGAGAATCTTCTGCGACTTATCGTAGAAGAGAATGTATGCACCTACCTGCCAAGCGTAGCAAATATCCGAAGCATCGAATACGATATTCGGGTTATCGCTAATATCGAGGTAGTAACACAATGTCGAGATTGTATCGTCAATCTTTTGCAAGTCGTTCGAACCGAGGTACAAACCACGCAAACCTACGTGCTGATAGATACCCTGTGGCCACTCCTTCAAGCAACGGTAACCCTCAGCATCACGCTGGCTACGCACTGCCAATACGGTCAAGCCCGCAACATCGAGCGGATTGAATGGGAACTCCGAGAATCGGTTGAACGAAAGGTCCACACCATAGAGATATGGCATATTTCCTGCGTGGAACTCCTTCGGTAACTTGGTCAATCGGTTGTACGAAAGGTCAAATGACATATGGTTGATTGCGTTCTTGTGAGTGAACGAACCTGCCGGAATTACCTCAATCTGGCAAGCGCTCGCCACGATATACTCGAACAACGAGTTCGAATCAGCCAACGCCTTTGGATACCTCTTCAACGGGTTCATCGACAAGGTGAAGGTCTTACACTTGATACCCTTGTACGAGCCACTCTTCTCACCCTCGCAAATCTCATCCGCAGTACCAATCTGGTTACCCGCAAAACTTACAGCATTCATTGCATAGGTACTATTCGCATTGAAGATATTCGGAATCTTGGTCAACTTGTTGTAGTTCACCGAGAAGTTCTCCACATCATCATAACCGCAGTAGTAGCCGTTGCTGTCGTGAGGGATATACTCAATCTGGTTGTTGTCGAGGTAGAGTTGTGTAAATGCCACATCCTTACCGAGCGGTTCGAGCTCCGAAATCTGGTTGAATGCCAAATCCAACAAGCCCATAGCCTCGAAGCCGTCAGTACCGAACCAACTCTTTGGCAACTTCTTCAAATTGTTCTCACGAGCATACAAAATCTCGATCAATTTGCGTGAAGCGCCCTTTGCCAACGCCTCCATACCCTTGGCAATCTCCTCGTCAGACCACTGCTTGTTATTCGAGATGTTTACCGAACGTAAAGCAGGCAACTCGCCAATCTGAACAGGGAACTTATCCATATTCGGACAGTTGTAAATCTCAATAGACGAGAGTGCCTCCAACTGACCAATCTCAGCCGGCAACTCCTTAATCGGGCTGTTGGCGATATTGAGTGTTTCGAGTTTTTTGAGGTTGCCAACCTCGGCAGGCAACTTTGTCAAGCCGTTGATAAGCACACCATGGTTCATATCGTACTTGTGAATGGTCTGCTTACCGCTCTTCTTGTCGATAATATCAGCCTCGCTGTACTTCTCGTAGAGAGCCATTGCAGGCGATGTTAAGCCCTTCTCGATAAGTGCACGGGCACAAGGCTCCGACATCTGCACCGCAGGGTGAATTGAGAGCAAGTATGCACGCTGATCATCGAACATATTACGCTGACGCTCTGCGTGCGAACGCTCCATATCGAGCGATGGGTCATAGATGATATTTGTATCGTTGTGAGTACCGAGGTACAACTCTATCAACTCGGTAAGTTGACCAATTGCAGGCGACATCTCGCCCTTGAAGCCGAAGTTGCTCAAATCAAGACGGGCAATACGGCCATTCGAGTGCACCTGAACACCCGGCTGATCACACCACAAATCGACATCCTTATTAAAGTCCCAGTTCAAACCACGCTGATACGACTCGCCATCGTAGCACCAGTTCGGACCATCGAGCGACTCCCAGATAGCCTTCAATGCGTAGTTATCCTTGATATACTCGTCAGCCTCGTGGAGTTTAATGCGCACATCGGCGTTTGTAGTCTTATTATCCTCGATTACAATATCGAACTCAGGCTTCGCCGCCTCGTTGCAATCTTCGAGAGGAATAACATCTCGCACCGATGCATAAGTGCTGTACGACACCACACGATAGCGTCCCGCTTCGAGCGAGAGAAGTGTGTCGCACTGTATAGACGAGGTCTTGTAGCCATCCTTGTTGCTATGCATATTCTCCTCGTCGAAGTGCAGTGAGAACTTCGCAGGCAACTTGGAAAGCTTAAAGAGGTTTGTAGTCGAAGGCTCACCATTCTCCATTACCGAAGCCAAGGTAATATCCACCGCCTTAATCTCATCGAATGTATATTGACGGGTTACACTGCGTGTAGCAGGCAAGTTATTGAAATCGGAGAAGTCCTTCACAAGGCGGAACTTCACGTGACCTCGCTCCACTACATCAATCAAGATGTCGTGCAACACAAGACCACCCTCGGTAACCGAGAATGATGTTGCAGGCTCAACACTCTTCGAGTAGCAGCGAACCTCGTTATTTTCCTCATTATCCATCTTGTAGATGGTTACTTGCTTCAAGGTATACTCACCTGCCAAAAGCTTCAACTTCTCGCTACGCATACCGAACTCTGCCGACTCATTATTTGAAGCCGAGAGTCGGATACTCGAACGAACACGCACACCTTTGGTGTCGTAGAGCTCTACCTCCAATTTGCTTGCATCCGACAAGTAGTCAAGAATGTCGTTTGCAGCTCGTGAAGAGTATACCTGGGTGTCGTATGACGCCCTCTTGTATAGTTTGAATTGAACATATCCGTACTCTTTTTCACGGTAGTCAACCGCAGGATCTGTCGTACAACCCTGTACGAAGAGTGCTGCTACCGCCACTGCGAATATGTATAGTTTTCTAAGTTTCATTATCAAAACTGTCTTTTTTTCTTCTATTTATAGTCTAACTTTTTTAGTGAAAAAAGTCTTAAAAAGCGATACCCCGCCTCCACCCTCTTGTTCGAGGCGGAGTATCGAAATGGTGTTAGTGATTATCTTCTCTCTGGAAGCATACCACCAATGCCAGAGTTGCCGTTACCGGTCAACCAACCGAGTACAACGGTTACATTGCAGGTTGTACCATCTGCCAAAGCAGCAGTAATAATATAGTTAGTCTGCTCGAGAGCCAACGGATTGAATGTGCTCTGATCGATAGCCGAATCCCAAGTTACAACATAATATACTCCCTCCTCGTTCTTCTGGAGCGACAATATGCCATTGCCATTGATAGACACCTCTGTTGCATTGTTGAATTTAAGACCGATGTACTGTCCATAGTCAACTGCGCTGTAAATAGCATCTGGTGAGAGGAATGTATATGTGTACGATGAGCCGCTACCCTCGAGTGACACGCCTACCTGCGATGCCATATTTGTCATAAGTGACACAGGTGCAACCGAAGCAGAGTCAGCAACCCAGTTAAGTACTACATTGATAGTATACGACTTCGAGAAGTCCGAAGAGTAAGCTGTAAGAGTGTAGTTACGAACTGTAATTGCATAAGGGTTGAAAGTCGACATGTCGAGTGGGCAGATATGGTATGCACCATTGCCAAGTAAGTTCACGCTGAGAACACCCTCACCCTGATTCTCCATCCAAGCCTGGCCTCCATTTACTACCTGAATAGCACAGTATGAAGCATACGATGGATCCAAAGCCATAGGGGTATTCAAAGTCAAAGTGTACTGCGAACCGCTACCGGTAAGAGTCATCTCAGCAGCAGCTGCCATACTCTCATTAACGAATGTAACATCAACAGAGGTATCACCACCACCGGTATTGTTAGGGTTGTAAGTACAAGTGTAGTAAACCGAAGTCAATACATTGCCATTACCATCCTCGAAGTTTACATAAGCCTCATAAGCCTTCTTGTTCTCATCCCAAGACCACAAAGCCGACTCGTGAGCGAGGTCCATTGTCAACTTAAACTTCTTGGTACCATTATCAAGTACAGTAGTCCAGAGGTTAAGCCAGAATGGCTCAGACTCAATTTCCTCGCCATCTGCATTCTGCTGAGGAACAACACGATCAGTGTAGTTTGTAAGAGTTCTACCCTCGTTGTAAGCGTGAACGGTAATCTTCTCGCAGCCCTCTACATTGTTGATGAGAGTAGCACCATCGATTGGATCCCACTCGTGAGCATAGTTTACATAGTAAACCTCGCCAGCGTTCGAGAACTCGCTCATACCGGTATACTTTCCGAAGGTTACAGTCTCATACTCGCCCTCCAACTCAATCGAAGCAGGCTTCTCAATCTTCTTGATAGTGAACTTAGCCCACTCCTGAGCATCAGCACTACCCATCTTACGATATACCGAGAATACAATATCTGCATCGTAGTTCTTGATATTCTTGTAGGTATAAACACGCAAAGTAACCTCCTCGCCGGTTGCAGTACCCGAGATCTCATCGTTCTCCTCGTCGCCCCATTTGAGGTAAGCATACTCCGAAGCACCGGCAGAGAGTGATACAGTCCAAGGCTGAGTTGCACGGAACTTCAATTGACGAAGATTACCTGATACGATATCGTACTCCTGAACGGCGTACTCAATCTTCTTGATAGTGAATGTAGCCAATGTCTGTGTATAGCCATTCATCTTCATCAATACATGGAATACAACATCAGCATCGTAGTTCTCGATAGAGCTATAAGCACCTACAAACACCTCGTTCTTCTCGCCGGCCTTACCCGAAACCTTGCTAAGCATATTACCCATGTTGTCCTTGACATATGCATACTGATAATCAACTTCGAGAGTCCAATCTGCCTCAGCAGCAAATTTAAGGTACTTGCCCGTACCCGAAGTAATCTCGTACTCTGATGACTCAGGGAATGTTGGGTATGGAAGCGATTCTCCTGTATCAGGCGTACATGCAGCGAACATCATCGTTGCGCCACACAAGATTGCTAAAATCTTTTTCATAAGCTTTTTACTTAATAAATTAAACTATAAATAAAATGGATTAATAAATATATCTTTCCTTTTCTCTGTTTCTATCTATTATTGCCGAGATTACACGCCCTCACGCATCATCTCCTCGGCCTCCTCCTTCGATACCCATTCGAGGATGTTGTAGAAGTCGCCGATATAACCTACAAGCTCAGTATAGTTCTTTACATATACTCTGACATAGAGCTGCGCAAACTTCTGACAAGCGTTGAAAGACGATGTATAGGTGCCGGCAGGGCTCGACTGCGCAAGTATCTTACCGTCGCCGTGCTCGATGCCCAACACCGAGAACTCATCACCGATAATCTGATCCGGCGCTACTACCAAAGTAGGCTCCGAAGGGTTCTCGGTATTGAATGTAAGTTCCACATCGTAACCATCGTGGAAAAGGCTCTTCATAACTACGGTGTTAGCCTTGTTCTTGTGCTTATAGCACTTCACCAAACGGCTGTACGAGGTATTCTGTCCCGGATAGTTGTAGAGCAACAACGAGGTAAGCAGGCAGTAACGAGGCTCCTCAACACTACCTCCCCACTCGTTTACATCGAATGGGCACGCCTTAAACATTGTAACCTTTGTACGGTTGTGCTGTGGGTACAAATCCCACTTCAACGCATCGGGCATAACCAACTGCAAGGTAAAACCAAGCGAATCGGTAGGCTCAATTTTCTCGTAGTTACCATACACCTCGATATCTGCAGCCAACTTGCCTGCCGGAATGGTGAATGTGTTCGACTTCAAGCGATAGTGTAAACCCTCGACAGCATTGCTGCCCTTATCTACAACCTCCACTGCATAGGTACGGTCGTAGTTGCGAGCCACGGTCGATGAAATCGAAATCTTAAATGGTGTTCCGTCTGCCACGACTGCATTTGTCGAGAGAGTATCCGAGAAAATCAAATACTCCGCATCATCGTAGGTGATATAGTGCTCCTTGCACGACACCACACCTGCAATAATGGCAACTGCCATAAATATATTAAGTATCTTCTTCATAATCATCTCCTCCTTCGTTTAGTAGCCCGCATTCTGTTTAACCTTCGAGCCCGGAGCCTCAACCTCGTGACGAGGAATTGGCCATACGAACATATAGTCGTCGATGCTCTTTTCAATTGAACTACCCTCAACCAATGAGTTTGTCTGCTTAGTACGCTTGAAGCCCTTACCCTCGTTGTACTCGTTGCCCCAACGCTTCAAATCCTGCAAGCGGTGGCCCTCCATATACAACTCACGCACACGCTCATCGGCGATACTCTGCAACCAGTTCGAAGAACTAACTGTCATCACACCTTTACCCGACTCGTAACGGGTTCCACGCAACTTTGTCAAATCCTCCGAAGCCTTCGAGTACTGGCCCTGACGGCAAAGTGCCTCAGCACGGATAAGGTACTGCTCTGCCAAACGGAACGGCTTTGGCATCGACACCTCGTAGAGGTAGTAGCTGCTGATAAAGCTGCTGTTTCCGGCATACTTAACAAGCAATGGCCAAGCAAGTCCGTGCGGATGAGCTGTCTGCGCCATAGCAAAGTATGTGCCGTAGCGAAGGTCGCTATTATCGTAGAGATCCAACACCCACTGCGCAGGAACATAGTCCGGATAGTAGTTTACGCCATCGGTATTACGGCCCAAGAATGGCGAGCCGAGCATACCGCCATAAGACTCCGGAGTAAGGTAGATACGCCAGATAATCTCGGTGCTGTCGTCAGTAGACCACATATATGGGAAGTACTGAATTGCTGTCGATGCATTTACAGACGAAAGTGCAAAGTTCTTATTATCGATCAAACGAGTCGAATACTCAACAGCACTATCCCAATCCTGCATATAGAGCGCTACACGAGCACGCAAAGCCTCAGCCTTAGCCTTTGTAGCATAGATATTACCGTAAATATCGTTGTCGCTATCGAGAATCTCCTCTGCCTTATCCAAGTCCGACAATACGAACTGGTACGAGTCGTACAACGAAGCACGCTCCGCCTTCTCCGGCTGCGAGTAGTGCTTACGCAACACTACACCCAACTGCTGCTCGGCAGTTGCAGGGTTGTAAGCCTCGCAATACAACTTGATAAGCTCCGAATAGCACAATGCACGCACGGTGTAAATCTCGCCTGTAAGCACATCAAGCTCAGAGAGTTTAGCATCATCCACGGTGTTAGCCTTTACGGCATCCACATTTTCGAGGAAGAAGTTACAGTTCGAAATTACATTGTAAAGACCTGCATATACAGCCTCCGACTCCGACGAGGTCGAACGGATATTCCACAACCAGAATGAACCCAACTGGTTGCTATATCCCTCTACCGCATATACGAAGTCTGCCTGAACATCCGGCAAGTAGGTAAGGTAGCCTGTATAGAGCGAAGAACTCTTCAACATAGCGTAGATACCCGTATTAATCTGCAAGGCATCATCGAAAGTCTTCATCGACTTCTCTGTCGGTATCGCCGAGCCCGGATACTTATCCAAGCACGAGGTTGCAGCCACTGCCACGGCAACTGCCACGATACATACCTTTATATTATATATTATACTCTTCATCATCATAGCCGTTAGAATGTTATATCAAGTCCAAAAGTGTATTGACGAGCCATAGGATACTGCGCAGCATAGATATTCGAAGTACCCTCAGGATCCAAGCCCGAGAACTTGGTAAAGGTGAGAGGGTTCTGAATCTGCGCATAGACACGCATACCCTGGAACACCTTGCTCTTTCGCATCCACTGCTGTGGGAACGAGTACGAGAGCATCACATTCTTCAATCGCAAGAACGATGCATCCTCCAACAATCGGCTGTCGAACTCGGTATATACGCCGTGACGAGGGATATCGGTGATATCACCCGGCTTCTTCCAGCGATCGAGCAAGCGAGCCGACTGGTTGTACGACATAAAGCGACCATTCGACTCATCGAAGTAGCGGTCGTTGTTAATCATCCAGCGGTCAGCAACCCACGCAAACTGTGCGCTGAGCGAGAGACCCTTCCACGACAAAGCAGTACCGAAACCACCCTGCCAAGGAGCGAAGTAGCTCTTTCCTACGAGCACTTTATCCTCATCACGCAACTCGTTAGTCAACTTACCATCCTTGGTGTACCACAAAGCGTCACCATTTGCAGGGTTTACGCCTGCGAAGCGGTTGATGTAGAACTCACCGAGTGGGTGGCCAACAACGAGTTTTGTATTTGTATTTGCCATCTCGTACTCGGTTACACCGTTATACAACTCGGTGATACGGTTGTGGTTGTACGAGAAGTTTGCATTTACGGTCCACGAGAAATCCTTTGCTTGGAGGAGTGTTCCCTGCAAGTTCACCTCGATACCCTTATTTACCATAGCGCCGACATTATCCCACTTGTAACCGAAGCCCGAAGTCGAATATGGAAGCGGTACCTGCATCAACATATCAGTTGTGCGCTTGTAATACAACTCCACATCAACGGTCAAACGATGCCAGAAGCCGAAGTGCAAAGCCAAGTTCGAAGTCCAAGGTTTCTCCCAACTGAGCGACTCATTACCGGGCTGTGCCAACGCCATACCTGCATCACCTCCGTAGTCCAAACCACCTCCTACGAGGGCCAAGTGCTCATAGTTTGGAATCGACGAGTTACCCGAAGTACCTGTCGAGAGCGAAACCTGAGCGTGGGTAAGCCAGCGGCGTGCAGACTCCATAAATGGCTCATCACGCAAACTCCACATAAAGCCCAACGACCAGAATGCAGCCCAACGATTGTTCTTACCGAAACGAGAAGAACCATCGGCACGAACTGCTGCCTCGAAGAAGTAGCGCTCATCGTAGTTATACTCGCCACGACCGAAGAACGACAAGAAGCCGTAGTCCGAATCGGTAGTATCACTCCACGATGTTACTCGTGTAGCCGAAGAGATGTTCGTCAACAAATCATTATTCTGACCCTGAGCCAACAAGCTGAACGCCTCATAGTGGTAAGAGATACCCTCCTGACCAGCCAAGAAGTTGAAGTTGTGCTTGTAACCCTTCGAAAAGCGATAGTTGATAGTGTTAGTTACTGTGAGCGAACCACCATCGGTCGAAGAGCGTGAAGCCGAGCCCTGTCCCTGATTTGGAAGGTAGCTTGGATACGACTGACCGAAACCGGTAGTATGCGAGTAATCAACAGCCAACTGCGAACGCAAAGTCAAGCCCTGAATAGGAGTAGCCTCGGCATAGAATGTCGAGAGCAACTTATACTTCTTGAAACTTACCGGATTATTCTTGATCCATTCGAGCGGATTCTCCTTGATACCCTTCCATGAGCCATCGTTTACCGAAGCCAACGAGCCATCAGCCTTATATGGCGAGTAGTATGGCAACATAAAACGAGCCGCCGAGATAGGAGTAACCAAGGTATAACTACCCTCGTCTGCCTGCTGAATTTGCTGATAGTTGAGCATTGTGTTTGTACCAATCTTCAACCACTTTGCAGCCTTACGATCCAAGTTAGCACGGAACGAGTAACGAGCAAAGCCCGAACCGAGAGCCGTACCCTGCTGGTTGTAGTAACCACCAGATACATAGTACGAAGTCTTGTCATCCGCACCCGAAATCGAGAGTTCGTAGTTCTGCAACAACGCAGCGCTGTTGTAAACCTCGTCGAGCCAACGAACATTGGTCTTGCGCAACAAGTCGTAGTCCTTACCGTCAGTCAAGCCAACCTCCTTCTCGTACTGAATACGCTGCTCAGTATTCATCAAGTCCCAGTTATCACCCGCAATCTGCGAGAAACCGAGCTGCATACGATAGTCGATGCGTGGGCGATCAGCCTTCGCACCTCGCTTGGTTGTGATAACGATTACACCATTCGCAGCACGAGCACCGTAGATTGAGGTTGAAGCCGCATCCTTCAAAACCGACATCGACTCAATATCGGCAGGATTAATGGTGTTGAAGTCGCTACTCTCGATAGGTACTCCGTCCAAGATATACAAAGGTGCAGTACCCGAATTAATCGAGTTCACACCTCGAATCATCAACTGCGCCGAAGCACTCGGCTCACCCGAAGAGGACATAACCGACAAACCTGCAACCTGACCCTGCAACGCCTGATCGAAGGCAGCAGTCGGGGTGTCGGTAATGCTCTCCATCTCGACAGCGGCAACCGAACCTGCCACAGTACCCTTCTTACGAACACCGTAAGCGATTACTACGACATCGTCGATAGCCTCAGTGTCGCTCTGCATCACGAGGTTGTAGGTAACCTCCGACTTGCCGGCCGGCACTGTCCACTCTGCCGAGCGGTAGCCCAAATAAGAAAATGAAAGTTTTGTACCTGCCTCAGCCTTGATGGTGTAGGTTCCGTCAAGCATTGTCGTAACACCTTGCATCTTCTCGGTAACGACAGCAACTCCTATCAGTGGTAACTTATCCTCGGCCGAGGTTACGATACCACTCACGGTTACGACAGAGCCGCCCTGCGCAAACGCAGAGTTCGACATCATCGCAAATGCGAGGAGCAGACAGGTTAGTAATGAATTAAAATGTCTCTTTAACATAGCGGGGCAAAGATACTATTTTACTTTGTAAAAACCAACTGCATTAAAGAAATTTTTTATTAACCTCTTGGGCATATTTATGCAAATATCACATATTACACGATTTTACTTAAATTTAACCATTTATATATGGTTGAAAATCAGCATTATACACAAATGACAGCGAGCCGAACAAGGATATGCTCGGCTCGCCATTTTTTTTATTTTTATGCAACTACTTTGATGCTCGTTTACGATCAACCTCGTTAAGAAGTATCTTGCGAAGACGCATCGATTTTGGAGTTACCTCCACATACTCGTCCTCCTTGATATACTCCAACGCCTCCTCCAACGAGAAGATTTTCGGAGGTACAATAACCGCCTTATCGTCAGAGCCCGAAGCACGCATATTGGTCAACTGCTTCGACTTGCATACATTCACTGTAATATCGTTGCTACGAGTGTGCTCGCCAATAACCTGTCCCATATAAACCTCCTCCATTGGCGAAATAAAGAAGCGACCTCTATCTTGCAGTTTATCAATTGAATAGGCATAAGCCGTACCTGTTTCCGAAGCGATAATCGAACCATTTGTACGCATATCGATATCGCCCACATACGGTTCGAAGGCACGCAAGCGGTGCGACATAATAGCCTCTCCTGCCGTTGCCGTAAGCATATTCGAGCGCAAGCCGATAATACCTCGTGAAGGGATGTCGAACTCCAAGCGTGTGCGACCATTTGTTGACTCCATATTTGTAAGTGTTCCCTTGCGGCGAGTTGTCAATTCGATAACCGTTCCTGCATACTCCTCAGGACAATCTACCGTCATCTCCTCAATAGGCTCACACTTCACGCCATCAATCTCCTTGATAATAACTTTTGGCTGGCCGACCTGCAACTCATAACCCTCACGACGCATTGTCTCGACCAAGACCGAGAGATGCAACACTCCACGACCGAAAACAAGGAACGAATCGGCATTCTGACCCTGCTGAACACGAAGAGCAAGGTTGCGCTCCAACTCGCTATCCAAGCGGTCCTTCAAGTGGCGTGAAGTAACGAACTTACCCTCACGGCCAAAGAATGGAGAGTTATTGATAGTGAAGAGCATAGACATTGTCGGCTCGTCGATTTTAATCGGTGGCAGCGGCTCCGGATTTTCGAAATCGCAGATTGTATCGCCGATCTCAAATCCCTCAATTCCGACCAGGGCGCAAATCTCGCCACACTCCACCTTATCGACCTTCTTTTTGCCGAGTCCGTCAAAGACCATCAAGTCCTTGATTTTGGTCTTTATCATCGTTGTACCATCACGCTTTGCGAGGGTTACATTCTGGCCATTTACGAGTGTACCACGGGTGAGTTTTCCCACTGCTATACGACCAATATACGATGAGTATTCGAGCGAAGTAACCAACAACTGCGGAGTACCCTCATTAGTTGCAGGCTCCGGAATTTCGTCGATAATAGCGTCGAGCAACGGCACGATGCTATCTGTCTTTTCGTTCCATTTATGCGACATCCATCCCTGCTTTGCCGAGCCATAAATTGTCTTATAATCAAGCTGTTCTTCGGTTGCATCGAGTGTAAACATAAGGTCAAAGACCTGCTCATTCACAACCTCAGGGCGGCAGTTTGGCTTATCCACCTTATTGATTACCACGATAGGTTTCTTGCCGAGCGAGAGAGCCTTCTGCAACACGAAACGGGTTTGTGGCATTGTACCCTCGAAGGCATCAACCAACAGCAGTACTCCGTCGCACATATTCAACACTCGCTCCACCTCGCCACCGAAATCGGCGTGGCCCGGGGTGTCGATAATGTTGATTTTATAATCCTTATATACCACCGACACATTCTTCGACAAGATGGTAATTCCACGCTCTCGTTCAAGGTCGTTATTATCGAGTACGAGGTCGCCTGTCTTCGATGGTTCACGGAGAAGATTTCCCGCCATAATCATCTTATCCACCAAAGTGGTCTTTCCATGGTCTACATGGGCAATGATGGCGATATTGCGCAATTTTTGCATGATTTTTTCTCGGTTTTTATCTAAATAATGCGCAAAATTAAGAATTTTAATCGAAAATTTGTTACTTTTGCATAACTAATATATACAATGTATGGCAAAATCGATAGAAGTAACGAGCAATAGCACTATCTATATGGGTAGTGTGGAGCAACTATTGCCGCAACTTCTACCCAACCGACGCATTATTGTCATAACCGACAGCAATATCGACCGTACACATCACAACCTCATAGAACCTTACGAGCATATCCTCATAGGACAGGGCGAGCAGGCCAAGAGCCTCTCCACATTGGAGGATATATATCGTCACCTGATTGAGTTGGGCGCAGACCGCACCACCTTTATACTCGGCATAGGCGGAGGTATCGTTACCGATATTGCAGGCTTTATCGCATCGACCTATATGCGTGGTTTGGAGTTTGGTTTTGTTACCACTACCCTGCTCGGAGCAGTAGATGCCTCGGTAGGCGGAAAGAATGGCGTTAATGTAGGCGGCTTCAAGAATATGGTCGGCACATTCTCGCAGCCAAAGTTTGTGATATGCGATGTCGCACTCCTACACTCTCTGCCTGAAAGGGAGTTTTGTGCAGGCTTGGCCGAAGTTATCAAAACGGCCATTTTGGGCGATGCCGAGCTATTCGAGATGTTGGAGCAGACCTCGTGTAAGGAGTTGCGCAAGAACGACTCTCTGCTCGAAGATATAATCCTTCGTTCGATGAAGGTCAAGGCTTCGGTTGTTGCCGAAGATGAGCGAGAGGGCGGTCGTCGTCGAATACTCAACCTCGGTCATACATTGGCTCACGCCATCGAAAAGTGCAGCCACGACTACTCGCACGGTGAGGCTGTGGCAATAGGCCTACACCGCATAACCCTCTCGGCTATGGCGCACAAAGCCATTTCGGAGCGTGAGGGCAAGCGCATCTTGTCGCTCATCGAAAAGTATGGTTTCAAGACTACAATCTCGACCGAACGAAAGCAGTTATTGCGAGCCATCGAGGGTGATAAAAAGCGCAAAGGCAACTCGTTACACATCATCCTTCCGACTCACATTGGAGAGGTAGAGGATAGAGAGGTATTTTTAAGCAACATTGGCGATATTTTCAAGACAATTTAACTATTTACCTAATATATGAATTACAGAGTTTTAACCCAGGCAGAAATCGCAGCTTTGCAGGCACAGCAGTGTCGAGCCGAGGATTGGGCTACCATCAAGGTTCACCCCAATTTTACAACCGACCACATCCACAATGTCCGCTTTTCGGGTAATATCACGCTCGGGTTTTTTGCAGAAGCATTCACTCGTGTAGGAGGCATCAATATGCACTCAGGCATTCGCAACGCCGCACTCCACAATGTAGAGGTAGGCAATAACTGCCTGATTGAGAATATCAACAACTACATCGCCAACTACACCATCGGCGAGCACTCTATTATCGAGAACTGCGATCTGATTGTCGTGGACGGCAAATCGAGTTTTGGCAATGGCGTCGAGGTCTCGGTATTGAACGAAACGGGAGGTCGTGAGGTTATTATCACCGATAAACTCTCAGCACACACGGCCTACATTATGGCTCTCTACCGCCACCGTCCGCAACTTACTAAGTGCTTGCGAGATATAGCACTCTATTATAGCGAGAAGTACTCTTCCGATATGGGTACAATCGGCTCGAATGTCGAGATTTCGAACTCCGGAGTCATCAAGGGTGTACGCATTGGCGACTACTGCCGTATCGACGGCGTAAACCTCCTCACAAACGGAAGTTTGAACAGTTGCAAGGAGGCTCCAATCTACATAGGACACGGCGTTATCTGCAACGATTTCATCGTTTCGAGTGGTTCTACGGTAGATAGTGGCGCAACATTGAGTCGCTGTTTCGTAGGTCAGGCTTGTACTCTTGGACACAACTACTCGGCATCAGATTCGCTCTTTTTCAGCAACTGTCAGGGTGAGAATGGTGAGGCTTGCGCAATCTTCGCAGGTCCATACACCGTAACTCACCACAAATCGACACTCCTTATCGCAGGAATGTTCTCGTTTATGAATGCCGGCTCAGGCTCGAACCAGAGCAACCATATGTATAAACTCGGACCTATTCACCAAGGCACATTGGAGCGTGGCGCAAAGACTACATCCAACTCCTATATCTTGTGGCCTTCCCGTGTAGGTGCTTTCTCGTTGGTTATGGGCCGCCATGTAAGCAACTCCGACACTACAAATCTGCCATTCTCATACCTTATCGAGCAGAACAATACCACCCACCTCGTTCCGGGAGTAAATCTCCGCTCGGTGGGTACTATTCGTGATGTGCAGAAGTGGCCAAAGCGTGATCGTCGCACCGATCCTAACCGCCTCGACCTTATCAACTACAACCACCTCAGCCCATATACCGTGCAGAAGATGTTGAAGGGTAAGGCTATCCTCAAAGGCTTGCAGCAGGCGAGTGGTGAGTTGTCGGATATCTACTCATTCCACAGTACCAAAATCAAGAACTCATCGCTCCGCAAGGGTATCAAGTTCTACGATGTCGCTATACACAAGTTTATGGGTAACTCCATCATTAAGCGATTGGAGAACTTGCAGTTCACATCTGATGAGGAGATTCGAAACCGTCTTCGTCCCGATACCGAGATTGGCGTTGGCGAGTGGGCAGATATCTCGGGCTTGATTGCTCCAAAGAGCGAAATCGAGCAGTTGATGACCTCAATCGAAAGTGGCAATACTGCGCAGTTGAAGGAGATAAACAAAGCGTGGGAGAAGATGTACAATAACTACTACACCTACGAATGGACTTGGGTTTACAACAAGATTGAGGAGTTCTACGGCATTGCCCCTGATAAACTTACAGCCAAGGATATAACCAAGATTGTAGAGCAGTGGCGAGATGCGGTAGTATGGCTCGACAAGATGATCTATGAGGATGCACGCAAGGAGTTCTCGTTGGCTTCTCGCACAGGCTTCGGCGTAGACGGCTCACGCCAAGAGAAGGATAGCGACTTCGAGCAGGTACGAGGCGACTTCGAGAGCAACACATTTGTCTGCACCGTACTCAAACATATCGAGGCTAAATCGGCACTTGGCCAGGAACTTATCGACAGATTAGCACATCTGGTTAAATAGTTCTGCCAACTAAAATATAGTGTGCCCGACGAAAGTTGGGCACACTATATTTTTATAACAAAGGCTCTTTTAAGCCTTACGAACAAGGTCTATAAATGTAAATGCTCCGTCATACTCCTCACCTCGCTCGAACTCCTCACGAGCAACCTCCTGCCACTCGCTCATATCGAATTTCGGGAAAGATGTATCGCCAGCAAACTCCTTATGCACGATTGTGAGATACATTTTATCGACTAACGGCAACGCCTGCTTATAAATCTGCGCTCCACCGATAATAAATACCTCCTCATCGGACGGGAACATCTTAACTGCCTCCTCGATAGAGTGTGCAACCAAGCAACCCTCAAACTCGCTTTCGCCACGAGTAATGACTACATTTGTACGCTTTGGCAGTGGGCGACCAATAGACTCGAAGGTCTTACGCCCCATAATAACGGGGTGTCCCGTAGTGGTGGTACGGAAACGACGCATATCCTCTTTGATATTCCACAATAAGGCGTTCTTATCGCCTATCACGCCATTCTCTGCAATGGCTACAATAATTGAAATCATTATTTAGATGTTATAAATCAACTTTACATTACATATACAACATAGGGCTTTCTGCCACTATCTTTCCACCATTTTTTGGGGGCGTATAGAGAATGCCGAGGCGTTGTAATACTGTGAAATAAGCCCTATTCCTCGTTCCCAGATGTAGAAGTCGTTCGAACTACTCCTACGACCGGGCGTAAGTTTTGATGTCCAATACCAACCCGCCTTGCCCAGCCACTTTTGACCACTGGGGTCGAGGTCATACCATATAGCGCCAGCCTTAACAAACCCATCCTTGATACCCTGCGCCTTGATGAGGAGAATATCCTCATAAACGGGTACGCAATAGCCCGGAGGGCAGGGATCGAACATTGTTTTGCATCCCTCCTTGCGCCACGATTCGGCCGGCTCGACATCCATCCATCGGCTATTACGAGAGAGGAATGTCATTGGGTTGGCAACCGCAAAGTCATAGCTCTGTTTCTTGTTGTAACAGACCGCCATTCCCTTCATAGAGGCGGGTATAGGCTCTTTGCGCCCCCACTGCCAAAAACAACCATTTTCGCCCGATGCACCCAATGTTGTTGAGTACGCTCCAAGGTTGCGATCGAGAAATACGATACCCCCAATTTGACAATCCACAGCATCGGTCAACCATATATGCCACGACCATATACACTTACCTTCGCTACAAGCCTCATCGGAGTAGATACCTATAAGCGCATTACCCTTCGTTGCACCTTTTTTGGTCGAAAAGAGAATCTTGCTACCCGATAACTTCACACTCTCGTCAATAACGAAATCGCTATCCTCCCATACAACCTTTATACCCTTTATCTGCTTGGTGTCGATATGGGTTGAGTAGCCGAGTGTAGCCACGCCGTTACCTTTGACATTGGCCAGGAAAGAGTAGTTCTCGCCACCGCAAACCATATAGCAGTTAGCGCTCTCCAAGGCCGATAGATCCCTTCGGGCCGCCATAGTCAGGCCGACAATCATCACTGCCAACACCGTGAAAATCAATCTCTTCATAACTAATCTACTCTCTTTCCATTTGCATCGACCCACGCCTCACCATTATATATAACAAGTTTACCCAAGTCGGTATCATAGTATGTCTGTATGTAGGTGGGTATATAACTCAATCGCTCAGCTGTCGTACCAGCCATTGCGTGAGCCGAATTACGGGTCTTGAAGCGATGACCACTACCCTTCTCCCAGAATTGTACATCCACGGCATTACCCTTACTCAGTGAGTGTTTATTTGCTGCAAAGACGATATTGCCGCACCAAGTTCCTGGGATAACTTCTCGTGCCGGGAGGACAGGTTTGAGCGTAGGATTTTCGTTTTCACGAAACTCCATTGTATGAGATATCATATCCACACACTGCAAACCCGGATTATTCGGATCGCGCATCTCACCACAACGATTGGACAGTGGTAACGCTGCACATAACTCCTCGCTACAATTTATGAGTGTAATCGGGTGCTCCCAAACGCCCCACTCCACGGTCTCATAATTGCCAAAGGTATAGCCATAATAACTTTTATAGCCAAGCAAGCCTACACATACGGTGTGCTCGCCTCCAATCTGAAACGCCTCGTAGAAACCAATACTATAGATATCTTTCCAATACTGGCCAATACCGTTCGTATTGACATTTTGACCACGAATACCAACCGAGCCTTCAACAGGAATCACTCCGGCACCTGCGCCTGCGGCATTCATTCGCAAATTCTCCAATACTGCGCCACCCGTACGGAAGAGGTTAAGGCATATGACCTTATGCTTGGTATCGGGCAACATAATCTGGAAGTTGCGTAACTTGACATTATTCGTATTTCTGCCCATATTGTCGGAGAAGAGCATAACGCACACTTGCTCGTTTGGGTCGAGACCCTCATACGCCTCGGGGCGCACCTTAAACTCGACATTCACACCTACACGGGGAATAATATCGCTCTTACCTTCGAAACGAAGGCTTGCCATTTGCGGAAATTTAATTGCAGTGCGGTGCGTAGCATCACCATAGAGGTGAAAGCCGTCTATATTATATACTCCATCAGCAAGGTATATCTCGCACGTTTCAGAGGTATTTCCATCGAACCTATCCAACACCTGTTGAATGGTGACCTCATCGTGTACACCACTGCAAACCACATCCGCCGCAGCCTTATCTGCCGCCGAGGAGTTAAAAGCCGCAATGTTAATGATAGTCATTAACGAGGTCAACAACTTTATCATAATCCGCTGTTTTAGAACGACATTGGGGCCTTAATAGTTGGATACGGGTCGTAACCCTCTAATGTAAAGTCCTCGTACTTAAAGTCGAAAATTGACTTTACATCGGGATTTAGTCGCATTGTAGGCAATGCTCTCGGAGTGCGAGAGAGTTGCTCATCTACCTGTTCCAAGTGATTGAGATAAAGGTGAGTATCGCCCAAAGTGTGAACAAACTCGCCGGCCTTCAAACCGCAAACTTGCGCCATCATCATCGTAAGCAGAGCATACGATGCGATATTGAACGGCACGCCGAGGAATGTATCGGCACTACGCTGATAGAGCATACACGAGAGTTTGCCATCAGCCACATAGAACTGGAACAATGTATGGCACGGTGGCAGAGCCATCTTCTCCACATCGGCAACATTCCACGCCGATACGATAATACGACGAGAGTCTGGATTGTTTTTAATCAACTCTACCGCCTGTTGAATTTGGTCAATTGCCTCGCCATTAGGTCGTGGCCACGAACGCCACTGATAGCCATAGACATGGTTCAAATCACCAAACTTATAGCCTGCGATTGGCGACTCGACACCCTCCTGCGCTGCACGCAAGAACTCCTCCATCGAAACCGGAAGAACACCCTCCTTTACGCACAACTCGTTATAGTAGCGGTAGGCGTCATTATCCCAGATATGCACCCCGTTATCAACGAGATACTTGATGTTGGTATCGCCATTCAAGAACCACAAAAGTTCGTGTATAATACCCTTCAAAAAGACCTTCTTAGTGGTCAAAAGAGGAAATCCCTGCGAGAGGTCAAAGCGCATCTGGTGGCCAAATACCGACTTTGTGCCGGTGCCGGTGCGGTCTGTCTTTACCGCTCCTTCGGTCTTGATGCGAGTAAGTAGGTCGAGATATTGTTTCATACTCTATTATTTATCTTTTTAACTCTATTTTTCCGTTATTGTCGAGGAGAATATAGTTTGCGGCGGTATGCCAATCACCCATAAAGAGAACTCGCTGCTCTCCCGCTACATCGGCAGCGTAGTGCATATGACCAAATACAAAGTAGTCCACCTCCTGCTCTCGGCCATACTCCGTAGCGAAGTCGATAAGAGGTTGCAACACATTGATACTTTGGGCTGCACCGTGCGACTTACGAGATTTACCGCTCCACCACTTACCAAAACGAATAAAGTGGTTTGGATGAATAAGAGATGATGCACACTTGCGCAACCTCTCCGAACGGAACATCTTATTCATCAGGCGCAAGATAGGATTTCCCTTAATGTTCATATTGTCGCCGTGCGCCACGAACAACTCCTTGCCTGCAATGTTAAATCGTTGTGGTGTAGTATATAGTTCAAAACCACACTCCTCGGTGAGGTAGTCGCCCACCCACATATCGTGGTTACCCGTGAGCATCACTATACGCACACCCTTATCACTCAACTCCGCCAAGCGGCCAAGCACTCGCACAAATCCCTTTGGCACAACCTCCTTGTACTCAAACCAGAAGTCGAATATATCGCCCACCAAAAAGAGAGTCTCGGCATCGTGCTCAATATCCGTCAAAAAGTCGAGAAAGAGGCGCTCCACACGGCGCTGCTCTGCCACATTGCCCGAACCAAGATGTATATCCGATACGAAATAGTGCATATTCTAATCTTTGAAAATTTTATCCAATCGTGCCTCCAAGGCGTTGCTATAAAGGTCTTTGGCGATGATATTGCCACTCTTGTCGATCAGGAAGTTTGACGGTAGTTTATGCACATTGTAGGCACGCAACATAGGCGACGCCTCGCCCATAAAGTCGCAGACCGAAATCCAAGGCAATGCCTGCTCCTGAACTGCCGTAATCCAAGCCACTTTCGAGGTATCGGCCGAGACCTGATAGACACGGAAGCCCTCATCCTTATACTCGTCGTATATCTCCTTCAACTCGGCATTCAAGGCGTTGCTATTGCCCGCCTCGGCAGCCCAGAAATCGACCAAGATAACATTGCCCTCCAACGAAGAGAGCGGCACCTCCTTGCCATACATATCCTTGCCTTTAAGTTCCGGATACGAGCGTGTTTCGATGGAGTTAAGGAGCGAGATTCTCGCCTCCATTCGAGCAATATCGTTGCTCAACTTCACCAAATATGGCGACGACGGATAGCGCTTCGACACACTCTCCGACACGATGCGATAGTATATCAAATCGCTATCGGATCCCGACAGATACTGCTCGCCTGTAAGACGCTGATATAGCGCATAGACGGCTGCCAGGTACTCCTTATTCTCTACGATAAACGAAATTTGATTGCGCTTAATCTTACGATAGAGTTCGTTGTAGCGCTCGGCAAGTTCGTGACGATCATCATTGTCAGCCTTGCCATAATCTAAAAGCAGGCGATTGAGTGCAAGCTGACCTTCGAGGAACTCCTTGTTAAACCTACGCAACAGTTCCGACTCCTTCGAGCCCGAAACCGTATAGTTCGCCAAGACACTACCCAAAGCATTCAACTCGATGCGCTCACCTCTCGAAACGAGCAACGGCACACGATCGCCACCATACATAACATTGTAGAGCGAAGGTGTAGGCGCAACATCTGCAATCGTGAAGTGATAAATACCCTTATCGTCAAGCGCTATCGAATCTATGATGTTCTGTCCAGTTGCCGACATCTCTTCAAGGTAGACCATCGTGGAGTTCAAACCCACAAATCGGCCCGAGATGCGAACATCGTTCTTGCGACAGCCCACTATCGCCATCGCAACACTTGCCACAACCAATATCTTAACTGCAATGCTCTTCATATTCAAGTTCTTCTATTCCTCAATGATAACGAACTGCCCTCGTTACTTATTGTGTCGTTGTACGCCTTTGCGACTACCCTTCTGTTGCTTTAATTGCTGCTTTGATTGGCGTTGCTGACGCTTGTTCTTTTGGTTAGAATGGGCCATTTTACACTCTGTATCGTTCTTTTTGAGCCACTCTTCATCGAGAATTATAGCACCTTCGGACAAAACCATTAGGTCATTTAGTATCTCCTCGTTGTTAGGGTAATCCTGATTGTACTCTGCACTCTTGTTGCGCATATAGAGGATTGCACTGCGCAATGTCTCCCCCGCAGTAGATATATGATCTGAGCCTATGCTCTTGATGATTTTAGCGATATTTTTGCCGTAGTGTTTATGCGAGATATTACCCTGCGAGTAAGCCAATTTCTCGGGTTTAACCTTCAAATCCTCTCGTGTAGGAAGCGGATAGGGGCTATCCACATCGAGGCGGAAGTCCGACATAATGAAAAGGTGATCCCACAACTTGTGGGTAAAGTCGGCCGTATCACGCAACAACGGATTCAGGTTACCCATAACCGCAATCACGGCCTTTGCCTGACGAGTGCGCTCATCTCGATCCTCGATTTCGAGCAGAGAATCGACCATTTCCTGAATGTGGCGACCATATTCAGGAATCATAAGACGACGGCGTAAATAGTTGTAATTCTTATACATACGAAATAAATACCAATTTCATTCGACCGCTATTCCAGAACTCTTTCAAACAGACCAAATCATATCTTAGACAGTCGTGCGATATGCGAAATTCGGACCTTGGACTCTTACCATCTCCTCTCCTTCGACGGTTAGGTCATATCGGGTAAAAGGTCTACCTTTGATGCACTATCTGAATGCAAAAATAGTACTTTTTTAGAGAATAGCAAAATGGCAAAAGTTTTAATTTTAGAACAATCAAAAAGTGTGCGCAACAATCTGCGTGAAAGGTTAGAGTTTGAAGGCTTCTCCACCGAGGGTGCCGAGAGCGTAGCGCTCGCCAAAAAGATGTGCGAGAAAATCGCCTTCGACATCATAATCTCGGACCGAACAGAGGGTGTTGCCGACACTCAAATACCGTTTATAGTGCTCTCGCACGGTAGCGATATCGACTCTGCCGTCGAGGCGCTGCGCTGCGGTGCAGTCGATTTTCTGACCAAGCCCATCGATATGAACAGGTTGCTGCAATCGCTGCGCAAGGTCGTTGCTCCATCCGTAGCAACACCTCCGCCCGCTCGAACAAAGTCCTCCCGAGGAGTCAATGACGCAGGTTGTCAGACCATCGAACCTATCGTAGGCAAATCTGATGCCATCGTGCGTGTGCGTGAGTTGATAGATAAGGTTGCAGAGAGCGAAGCACGAGTTCTTATAACCGGCGAAAATGGCACAGGTAAGGAGTTGGTGGCAAGGTGGCTACACTGCAAGAGCCGTCGAGCCGAAGCCCCATTCGTGGAGGTTAATTGTGCTGCCATCCCTTCCGAACTTATCGAAAGTGAACTCTTCGGCCACGAGCGGGGCGCATTCACCTCAGCCGTAAAGCAGCGCAAAGGTAAGTTCGAGCAGGCCGACGGAGGTACACTCTTTATGGATGAGATTGGCGATATGTCGCTCTCGGCACAAGCCAAAGTGCTGCGAGCCTTGCAGGAGAGAAAAATCTCCCGTGTGGGTAGCGACCGAGATATTGATGTAGATGTGCGAGTGATTGCCGCCACAAACAAAAACCTCGAAGAGGAGATAAAAAGGGGTAACTTCCGTGAAGATTTATACCACCGTATAGGGGTTATATTAATAAAAGTACCCCCTTTGCGAGAGCGAAAGGGGGATGTGGCTATACTTATTGATTACTTTTTGGATAGCATCTGCCAAGAGTATCACATTCCAATCAAAGCGATTGACAAGGAGGCCGTATCGCAACTCTCCGAGCGCTATTGGAGTGGTAATATCCGAGAACTGCGCAATGTGATCGAGCGATTGGTGGTTCTCGGTGGCGACACCATCACCCACAGCGACATAGAGAATTACTGTTAGTTCGGACGGAAGTTTGGCATTGAGCGCTGAGCCATCTCGGCATTTGCAACCATCTCGCTCTGCGTCTGCACCATACGGAGCATATCGCCGATGTCGTCGAAGCCTCGCAACGATGTTCCTATCGGCATACGGCATTGCAACTCCAACTCGGCAAGGCGCTCACGCACCTCCTCCAACCCGTGAGGGATAGCGATATATACGCAATCTACCTCGGTGTACTCGGCAAAGAAGAGCGTCATCAACGCCGCCTTCTCAGCCGAAGGCACATAGCGCACCTCGATATTATCACGCACAACACCACACAGCGAGAGCCCCTGCAACGCCTCGAACTCACACTTTGCACCCTCCAAGGCCACAACACCGACCTTTATATCCGAAATTGCAATCATCTGTCTAAATTATTTAATTTAGGGCAGCCTTAACAGACTGCCCTATCTTATTGCCTATAAGAGTCTATTATTAGTAGAGAAGTTTCTCCGACTCACGAGCCTCAGCCGAGTTTGGATACTTCTCGGTAACAGCCTTAAAGCAAGCCTTAGCAGCCTCAACCTTACCCTCAGCAGCAAGTGCAAGACCCTGCTTGTAGAGGTAGAGAGGAGCAGTATAGTTGTTCTCCGAAGCAGCAACCGCCTTCTTGAAGAATTTCACAGCCTTGGCATAGTCGCCCTGCTCTACTGCCACATCACCCTGCAAACCGAGGTTCTGAGCATTTACAACCTCTGCTGCAAGACCACGAACAGCCTTATACTTTGCGAGATACTTTGCTGCATTCTCCAAATCGCCAAGGTGGAGGTAGCAGATACCTGCGCAGTGCTTTGCGATATTACCCGCCTTAGTCGAACCATACTCGTCAGCCACGGCAAGGAAGCCTGCACCCGACTCGTCGCCATTGAGAGCGAGGTCGTAGTTAGGAGTCTCACCTGCGAAGTTCTCCTGAGCAGCCACGATAAGTTCGGCAGCAGCAGTCTCGTTCTTATCCATCACCAAATACTTGTAGGCATAACCACCTGCAACGAGGAGCAAAAGAGCAACAAGTGCAATAACAACCTTCTTGCCATTCTCCTCAAAAAATTTCTCGGTCTTGCTCACCGCCTCGGCAACAACAACCTCTTCCTGATTTTGAACCTTCTTTGACATAATTCTATTCTTATTTTTTAGTTTATATTTCGTTCTATATGGGCATAACACCCTTTACAACTGACAAAAATACACTTTTTTATGCAATAAACCACAAAAATTGCGATTTTTTTTGTCAGAACACCAATTATTCGTACCTTCGCAGTAGAAAACGAAGTAAAAATGTATCTATCGAAACTATCGCTACTAAACTTCAAAAACCTCACACAGGAGGAGCTCTTGCTCGACAAGGGTTTTAACTGCTTTGTGGGCGATAACGGCACTTGCAAGACTAACATTATCGATGCGGTCTACTACCTCTCGATGTGCAAGTCATCGCTTGCGATGACCGATTTGCAGTGCGTACGACACGGCGAGAAGTTTTTCGTATTGGAGGGCGACTACCAGACCGACGGGGGTCGTCACGAGAAGGTCGTCTGCACCTATCAGCGAGGTTCGGCAAAGGTCGTAAAACGCAACGATAAGGTATACGAGCGACTTGCCGACCACATCGGCCTTGTGCCCGTAGTTATCGTATCGCCTGCGGACTCATCGCTTATCAGCGACTCGGCAGACGAGCGTCGTCGCTACATCAACAGTTTTATTTCGCAGTTGGACAAGAGTTATCTCGATGCGGCGGTGCGCTACAATACTGCCCTCGCAAATCGCAACAGCTACCTCAAAATAGGCTCTGACGAGGAGATGCTTCGTATCTATGATGCGCAGTTGGCACCTTTGGCTGCTGCAATTCACAAATCCCGCTTGGAGATTGTGGAGCTACTCTACCCTCTTGTTTGCGACTACTATCGTACCCTCTCCGACGACCACGAAAAGGTGGAGTTGGAGTATCGCTCCGAGTTAAATAACGCCTCGCTCGAAGAGCTTTTGCAAGCCTCACGAGAGAAGGATAGAGTGATGGGATTTACCAATTGTGGCGTACATCGTGATGATTTACGCTTCTCGATTGGCGGATATACACTTCGTAAATATGGCTCACAAGGACAGCAGAAGTCCTTCCTTATAGCGCTCAAACTTGCGCAATATCGCATTATTGCACAGGCTTGTGGCGAGAAGCCGATTTTATTGCTCGACGATCTGTTCGACAAATTCGACGAGAGCCGTGTTGCTCGACTTATCGAGTTGGTTAAGGGCGAGGAGTTCGGTCAGGTTATCATTACCGACTGTAACGGCGAGCGAATGGACAACATACTCCACAAAGCCGATTGCAGTTACAAGTTGTTTAATGTAACCTACGGTGAAATCGTAAAGGAGGAGTAGAATGAAACGCACAAAAGCTCAACCCATAGGCGCACTGCTGGATAACCTCTTCAAGAGCCCCGATGTGGCACGCAAAATTGCCGAGGGTTCTCTCCCTCATATATGGCGTGAGGTTACGGGCGAAGTGGTGGCTGCAAATACACGGCAGGTGCGATTTGTTCGTGGCACGCTCTATGTGCATATAACATCGAGCATTCTGCGCAGCGAGTTGATGATGCAGCGAGAGGCGTTGGTGCGAAGTATCAACAATAAACTCGGCTCGAACCTTGTGGTAAGTGTCGTAGTGCAGTAAGAGTTAGTAGAAAGAATGTTATTCTCGGATATAATATACGGTCCTATTCGTTCTCGCCGTCTGGGTATCTCGCTCGGCGTGAATTTGTTGCCGCTTCACTCAAAGTTGTGCAACTTTGACTGTATATACTGCGAGTGTGGCTGGAACGAGGATAATCGTGCCGAGAAGCCACGCTTCAACTCACGAGAGGACATTCGCACCGCACTCGAAAGCACCCTCGCAAAGATGCAGAGCGAGGGACAACTCCCCGATGTAATAACCTTTGCCGGTAATGGTGAGCCTACGATTCACCCCGAATTTGAGGGTATCATCGACGACACCATAGCCTTGCGTGACAAGTTTGCACCGATGGCAAAAGTATCGGTTTTGAGCAACGCCACACAACTCCACCGTCAGGATGTGATAAACGCCCTTCACAAAGTGGACAATCCGATATTAAAACTCGACTCGGCAATAGAGTCTACGGCGCAGGCGATAAACAAACCTTGCGGCAACTACTCGGTAGCACGCATCATAGAGCAACTCGCCTCATTTGGCAGAGAGTTTGTGTTGCAGACAATGTTCCTGCGAGGCGAACACAACGGCGAGCAGGTTGACAATACCGTCGAGGGAGAAATTATGGCTTGGCTGGCAGTCGTGGAGCACCTCCGACCGTGCCGAGTAATGGTCTATTCGATAGACCGTGCAACCCCTTGCAAGACTTTGCAAAAAGTTGAGCGTGACGAACTTGAAAAAATAGCCGACAGGGTTAGAGCCCTTGGCATTGAGTGTTCTGCGGTTTAGTCTTTTTTTGTTAGACACCGCAAGCGCAAGATAGGTGTTTAACACAAAAAAACGACAAATGTATAATATAGAACTTCATCTTTTAATTCCGTTTGTGGTAATGCTGCTCTCGATAGCACTCCTACCACTCATCGCTCCACGACTTTGGAGCCGAAACATCAATAAGCTACTCTTCGTACTACTAATCGCCCTACCTACGGCGATAATGCTTACCAGAGCAGGCTTGGGCGAAAAGTTGCAGGAGCAAATCCTCTACGACTACATCCCATTCATTGCCCTTTTGGCTGCGTTATATGTGGTTACGGGAGGTATTCACATCCACTATTCGACCACCCCGACACCTATCGTAAATGCCGCAATTATGTTTATAGGCTACGGCTTGGCATCGGTCGTAGGTACTACGGGTGCTGCGATGTTGCTTATTCGACCTCTGCTCGAAATAAATCGTGATAGAGAGTATAAAATCCACACCATACTCTTCTTTATCGCTATGGTGGCAAATTGTGGCGGCGTACTTACACCGTTGGGTGATCCGCCACTGTTTCTACTCTACTTGCGAGGTGCGGAGTTCTCGTGGTTTCAATCATTATTTCCGCAGTGGGTTTTCGTGGGCTCAATCCTACTCTTTGTCTATGTTGTGATTGACACCTATATCTGGAAGCGCAAGGAGGTTATCGGCGTACGACCTAGTGCCAAAAACGAGGAGGAAGAACCGATAAAAATCTCATTCTCGGGAGCGATAAACCTCTTCTATCTCTCGGCCATATTGCTCGCAGTGGCATTTATCAATCCTGCTGAAATTCCGGCAATTGCAGCCGAGGATGCTCCTTGGTATATGCGTTTTCTGCGAGAGATTGTACTGATTACGGTACTACTATTCTCGATAGCGACAACGCACGAAAATGTGCGCAAGAAAAATCACTTCTCGTGGGAGCCTATCGCCGAGGTTGCGATACTCTTCATCGGTATTTTTGTAACTATGACACCTGCCCTACTCTATCTGAACGAGAACGCCTCGTCGCTCGGCATAAGCAAGCCTATGCAGTTCTTCTTCGCATCGGGAGCACTCAGCTCATTCCTTGACAACGCCCCTACGGCGGTGGCATTCCACACCGTAGCCGAAGGTTTGCCGATAGCGGAGGGTGCGACACTTATGGCAGGAGTACCCGAAAATATGCTTACAGCCATTGCACTCGGCTCTGTGTTGTTTGGAGCAATGACCTACATCGGAAATGGCCCTAACTTTATGGTTAAGGCGGTGGCCGAAAACGATGGTGTGCGTATGCCGTCATTCTTCGGTTACATCTTCAAATTCTCGATTATATTCCTTCTTCCGACCTATATTTTGTTGGCATTGATATTCTTTTAGGGCAGAATAAAAAAACAGAAAACAAAGTTTTCCGTTTTAGGTTTTTTGTTTTCCGTTTGTTTTGTTATCTTTGCGCCCACAAGTATATACCCAACAGATGAAGGCAGTTTCAACAGTTAAGGCGTTGCGAGAGGAACTCGCTCAACACCAAGGCAAGAAGATAGGCTTCGTTCCTACTATGGGAGCGTTGCACGAGGGACACATCTCGCTCGTGGAGCGTGCTCGCAAGGAGTGCGACATCGTAGTATCGAGTGTATTCGTAAACCCTACCCAATTTAACGACAAGAACGACTTGCGCAACTATCCTCGCACCCCCGAGGCTGATGCTGCAATGCTCGAAGCGGCAGGCGTAGATTTCGTACTCTTCCCTTCGGTCGAGGAGATTTATCCAGAGCCTGACACCCGTCAGTTCGACTTCGGTCAGATTGACAAGGTTATGGAGGGTGCAACACGCCCCGGTCACTTCAACGGTGTAGCGCAGGTAGTATCACGACTATTCGACATCGTAGAGCCAACTCACGCCTACTTTGGAGAGAAGGACTTCCAGCAGATTGCCGTAATTCGTGCTATGGTGGCACAACTCAGTTACAACATCGAGATTATCGACTGCCCTATCATCCGTGACTTTGACGGTTTGGCCCGTTCATCACGCAACCTTCTTCTCACACCTGCACACCGTGCCGCAGCACCCCATATCTACGAGGTGTTGAGCGCTGCCACAGCCAAGGTTGGCGAGTTGTCGCCTGCGGAACTTACCGAGTGGGTGGTTACCGAAGTTGAGAAGAACGGACTCCTGAAAGTGATATACTTCGCCGCAGTGGATGCGCTCTCGTTGCAGACTATCGAGAAGTGGAGCGATTCGGAGCGTGTGCAGGGCTGCATCGCAGTACAAGCCGGCGAGATTAGATTGATAGATAACATAAAACTTAAATAAAATGACTATTGAGGTCTTAAAATCAAAGATTCACCGAGTACACATCACCGAGGCGAATGTCGATTATGTAGGTAGCATAACTATCGACTCGGAGTTGTTGGCTGCGGCAAACATTATCCGTGGCGAGAAGGTGCAGGTGGTAAATGTCACCAATGGTGAGCGACTCGAAACCTACGCCATACCTGGCGAGGCAGGTAGCGGAGTTATCTGCCTGAATGGTGCAGCAGCACACAAAGCAAGCGTTGGCGATATTGTGATTATCATCTCGTACGCAGCGATGGATTTCGAGGAGGCAAAGTCGTTCGAGCCGAATGTAATCTTCCCCGACACCGCCACCAACAAACTTGTAAAGTAGGATGGATACACTATTGTCGATACTCGCCGTTTTATTTGGCGTTGTAGGCTGTGTAGGCTGCATTGTACCCGTATTACCGGGTGTAGCATTGGCCTATGTGGGTTACTTGTGCCTCTACTTCTGCTCGTGGGCCGATATTTCGATTACCTGGTTGGTTGTTTTCGGAGTACTGACACTCTTTGCATCGGTGCTCGACTACCTTTTACCTTCGTTTATGACCAAGCAATTTGGCGGCTCAAAGGCGGGCGAAAGGGGTGCTATGATAGGTGCACTAATCGGTCTTTTTGCAGGTCCGCTAGGAGTTATTGTAGGTCCGTTTATCGGTGCAGTAGTCGGAGAGTTGTGGCACAATAACAGCGACAAAGACCGAGCCTTGAAGAGCGGTATCGGCTCGTTCCTCTCATTCTTTGTGGGCACAGGCATAAAACTCGTAATATCATTGTGGATGGTAATCGAGATATTTATAGATGTGTTCAAACATATTCTTTAAGAGCGCAAACAATACTTAAATAAATATAATAGTTATTATGAAAAAAATCGTTTTTGTAACAATGGGAATTATTGCAATGGCAGCAACGGCTTGCAAGTCTGAAAAGGCGGAGCAGCCTTGGATTGTCGACCGTTTCGACGATGTTAAGATTATCCGTTACGAGGTGCCAGAATTTGAAAATCAGTCTCTCAACGACAAAATTTTGATCTACTACTTGGCCGAGTCGGCTAAGTGCGGTCGTGATATCTTGTTCGACCAGAACTTCAAGTATAACCTCACCATCCGTCGTGCTTTGGAGAAGATCTACACCTCGTATGACGGCAACAAGGAGTGTCCGGAGTTCAAGGCTATGGAGAAGTACTTGAAGAAGGTTTGGTTGGCTAACGGTATCCATCACCACTACTCTAACGACAAGTTCCAGCCTGAGTTCTCTCGTGAATGGTTCTCGGCACAGTGGGACAAGTGCGCTGTTGAGTCACCTGTTGAAAAAGAGGTAATTTTGGAGGCTATCTTCAACCCTGCACTCTACGCTACACGCCTCAACCAGGCAAAGGGCGCAGATGTAATCGCTACATCGGCAGGCAACTACTACGAGGGTGTTACCCAGAAGGAGGTTGAGAAGTTCTACAACAATATGATTAAGAAGGCAGGTAACGACCCTTGCCCAATCTCGTACGGTTTGAACTCTAAACTCGTTAAGAAGAACGGCAAGATCTACGAGCAGGTTTGGAAAGTTGGCGGTATGTACACCGAGGCTTTGGAGCAGATTGTTTACTGGTTGGAGAAGGCTTACGAGGTTGCTGAGGAGCCTACAAAGAACACCATCGGCTTGTTGATTAAGTACTACAAGTCGGGCGACTTGCGTGACTTCGACGCATTCAATGTTGCTTGGGTTAAGGATACCACCTCGAATGTAGACTTCGTAAACGGCTTCACCGAGGTTTATGGCGACCCACTCGGCTACAAGGCTTCGTGGGAGTCGGTTGTAAACTTCCTCGACAAGGAGGCTTGCCGTCGTACACAGATTATCTCGGAGAATGCACAGTGGTTCGAGGATCACTCGCCAATCAACCCTGCATACCGCAAGAAGGAGGTTAAGGGCGTATCGGCAAAGGTTATCACCGTGGCTATGCTCGGTGGCGACACATACCCTACAACTCCTATCGGCATCAACCTTCCAAACGCAGACTGGATTCGTAAGGAGCACGGCTCAAAGTCGGTAACTATCGATAATATCACCTACGCATACAAGAAGGCTGCTCAGGGTGGCGGTTTTGCCGAGGAGTTCGTACTCCGTGAGGAGGATCGTGCTCGTATGAAGGAGTATGGCAAGCTTTCGGATGACCTCCACACTGACCTTCACGAGTGTCTTGGCCACGGTTCGGGTCAATTGGCTCCTGGCACAACAGGTACCGAGTTGGGTGTATATTCTTCGCCACTCGAAGAGACTCGTGCCGACCTCTTTGCACTCTACTACTTGGGCGATAAGAAGATGGTTGAGATTGGTTTGCTTCCTTCACTCGATGTTGCAAAGGCTCAGTACGCTTCGTATGTGATGAATGGTGCTATGACTCAACTCTCACGCATCGAGTTGGGCAAGAATGTAGAGCAGGCTCATATGCGTAACCGCAAACTCATTGCAGAGTGGGCTTACGACCTCGGCAAGGAGGAGAATGTTATCGAGTGGGTTGTAAAGGATGGCAAGCGCTACATCGTAGTTAATGATTTCGATAAGTTGCGTGAGATCTTCGGCAAGCAGCTCTACGAGATTCAGCGCATCAAGTCGGAGGGAGACTTCGAGGCTGGAAAGGCGTTGATCGAGAAGTATGCCGTAAAGATTGACTACGATTTCCACAAGGAGATTCGTGATCGCTACTATGCGCTCAACATCGAACCTTATGGTGGTTTCGTAAACCCTGAGTATGAGTTGGTTATGGATGGCGATAAGATTATAGATGTTAAGGTTTCGTACCCTGCAAACTACATCGAGCAGCACCTCCACTACTCGAAGGATTACTCGTTCTTGCCAAGCCTCAACTAAGGCTTGACAAGAACGAACATATCTCAACATTCCCCCTAAATCCCCCTTTGCAAAAGGGGGACTTGGTCGCAAAAACAATTTGCTCCGAGTGGGATGATTGAAAGTTGAGGTCAAACTGTTCGAACTTGACAGAGCGCCATAAAAGCCACCTATTCGGGTGGCTTTTTTTATTGCACGCATTGAGTGGAGAGCGAAGAATAGGATTAGATAGGACCGAATAGGATAAGATAGGAAACACCCATCTAATCCCATCAAATCCTATTATCACTGATATCCCATTTCCCCCACAACAGAATCGACCGGCAGCAAAAGCCGAGAAAACGAAAAACGAAAAACGGAAAACGGAAAAGGAGAAACTTTCTTTCCACGACACAGAATCGAACGGCGGCAGAAGCCGAGAGCAGAGCAAGCCAAGATAGGAGCGGAGGCGTACAACGAAGTTGTAAGTGTTGGGTGGATAGGCGAAAAGGAGATTTATTTACTTTTTCGACTATACACACAAGACTTATAATTGCGTAGCAATTAGCCTACGCTCATATTCACACAGCGCAGACAACTCTGCCGAGGCGCAACAAGCTGAACGACTCTGCTTGGGGTGGGAATGGAAAACAAAAGGAGATGCCATACCTCTGTACGCATCTCCCGTCATTATAGCTCGTACCCCCGAGCAGAATCGAACTGCTATCTTTGGTTTAGGAAACCACTTCTCTATCCGTTGAGATACAGGGGCTTGCTCGAAAAATAATTCACAAATCTTGAAAGATTTGCACCTTTCGTCAGGCAAATATACGATTTTTTTGCGTATCTTTGCACGATTGATTCCAAGAATAGACTTTTTTATGAAAAAGATAGCGATTTTCACCCTTTTATCGGCGATAATTTTGTCGTCTTGCAGTAGCAAAGATATTATCGAGGAGCGATTCTTGGCCTCGACAACAACCGAGGTTGTACTCTACTCGATTGACGAGGCGGGCAATATCAGCGAGGCGCAGACAATCGTGCGTGGTCGCAAGGTGCGTGCGAACCTCGGCAAGGCGGTGAAAATCGAGAAGCAGAACTTCATACCTGTCGAACTCACTCCAAAGCAGTATTTCTACGCCAAGGAGCAGGCGTTGGTTACCTCAAAGCAGGAGGTAGCACAGGAGCGAGAGATGTGGGTGCGCACACCGGCATCAATCATCACTGACTGCGCAACATCGCTCGTTGGCAGTTTGGCAGATAAGGGCGAGAAGTTGGTTGTGGTTAGTTACGACTCGTTGCGTACAGATGGTCGAGTAAATCGTTACAAGGTTAAGCAAGGAGAGATCGAGGGCTACATCTACGGCAAGTATCTCGTATCGAGCAAAGAGGAGTCGCTAAAACGATACAAAGCAGAGCAGTACGACAAGGTTCATAAGGCTATCAAAAACACCTTTGGTGGCGGTGAGGCGTGCGGTTGCGACTTCTACCCTACCGAGCGAGTTGTATTCGAGAGCAACAAGATGCCGGAGGCGTGCTATTCTCTCTATCTCAATATCTCGCCATCGACACTTGGTAATATCGAGTCGTATATCGCTTACGCCAAGCAGACCAAAATCAACACCTTCGTAATCGACATTAAGGATAACGAGTGTCCAGGTTATAAGGCAGAGGCTATGGCTAAGTACTCGCCTACAAACTACCGCTACGCCGGTAATGGCAAGGAGGATATGTATCGCAACGCCGTAAAGCGACTCCACGAGGAGGGCTTCTATGTGGTTGGTCGTATCACCTGCTTCAAGGACTCTCACTTTGTGAAGGACCACCCCGAGGTGGCAATCTCGGAGCGAGCAACAGGAAAGCCATTCAAGCACAATAAGGCCTTTTGGCCAAGTCCATACGACCGCAAGGTTTGGCAGTTCAATGTTGAGTTGGCAAAGGAGGCTGTACGCAAGTTCGGCTTCAACGAGATTAACTTCGACTATGTTCGTTTCCCTGACCGTTTGACCAAGGTCGAGAAGAACAATGTTATCGACTATCACAACAAGTACAACGAGTCGAAAGTACAGGTTATTCAGCGCTTTGTGCAGTATGCGTGCGACGAAATTCACGCAGTAGGCGCCTATGTTTCGGTCGATGTATTTGGTGAGGCCGCAAATCCGGGTTACACCACAGCCTACGGTCAGTATTGGCCTGCCATCTCGAATGTATGCGATGCCATCTGCGGTATGCCTTACCCTGACCACTTCTCGAATGGCTACTATGGCATTCAGAAGCCGTGGAACCATCCATACGAGTTATTGAAGGCGTGGGGCGAGCGTGTGCAAGGTCGTCAGGCTGTAACACCGACACCTGCGGCAGTACGCACTTGGATTCAGGCTTATCCCGTAATGCGCCATGTCGATAGAAACGGTTTGCGCTACGATGCCGAGGATGTAGAGAAGGAGATTAGAGGATTGTACGACGCAGGATTGATTGGTGGTTACACCACTTGGCACTCGGGCTCAAACCTCGACAAGTATAAGGCGCAGAAGGGTGCTTTCTGCATCGACTACCTCAAAGAGTGGAAAGAGAAAAACAATAAATAAGATATGAAAAGATTTTTAGTAGTTGTAGCTGCACTCGTTTTGGCACTTGCCGCATCAGCGCAGAGTGAGCAAAGTGAGCAGAACAAGAAGAGCGAGCAGAGCATTGCAGAACTTTCAACCCGACTCGAAAAGAGCGAGAAGCGCATTGCTGCATTCCAGGAGATTCGCAAATATGCGCATCTCTCGGCCTTCTTCCAGGCGCAATATGACTGGCTCGACGACAGAGATGGTCATTCGGCAACCGGAACATCGACATTTCATATCCGTCGCGCCCGAATGAATCTTGCGGGAACATTGTATAGCGGCGAGAAGGGTGCAAAGATTGACTACCGCTTCCTCTTCGATGTTGTGCGTATCCCTAAAAACCCTCTCATAGAGGCGTGGGTACGCTACCAGCCATTCAAAGAGTTTGGTGTGCAGATGGGACAGTTCATCCCACCTCTCACCTTCGAGTCGTCGCAATCATCTTCGAAATATGAGTTTATCGACTTCTCGTATGCCGTTCGTGCCCTTGCAAGGGTTGGCGGCGAGGACCTTATGGGCTACTCGTCATCCGGCCGTGATATAGGTATGCAGTTATTTGGTGGTTTTGTCCACCGCAACGGTTACAGCATCATCAACTATAATGTTGCCGTAATAAATGGTAACGGTATCAACACCAAAGACGATAACAAGAGCAAGGATATTATCGGCCGATTGACCATCAAGCCAATCAAGGAGTTGAGCTTGGCACTCTACTATCAGCGAGGTGAGGCAAACCTCTCAAAGTTGGAGAACTATGCCGAGTATAACTGGAAAGGTAATGCCGAGTATGTCAAGACTCACCGTTGGGGAGGAGGAGTGGCATACCGCTCAGACAAGGTATTCTTCCGCAGTGAGTATATCGCAGGTTTGACCGGCAGCCTCGCATCAGAGGGTGCTTATATCCAAGGTGGACACTACTTCTCACTCCCGAAAAATGCGGGTAGAATGTGGGTAGGCGGTATGGTGGACTACTTCTGCCGCAACTGCTTCGACTATATGCAGCGTGATACAAAAAATGCCGCTATCGATATGCGCTACACTCTTTCGGTGGGCTATCTCCCTATAAAGTTCCTGCGTTTACAGATGGCTTATTCATTGGAGCAGAGAGTAAACCACACATTTGCCAACAACCGACCATTTGGCAATGGTGTAAAGTTTATGGCTACGGTCTTATTATAAACCGACTCAAAGCCCCACTGCCCAATAGATGAAAAGAGCCCTATTTTTAATCATACTCACCACACTTTTTGCTACTCAGATAGCGCAGGCTCAGGAGGGTGACCGAGAGCGTTTCAACGAAAACGAAGGTGTTTTCGCTGCTCTCAGCGCACGCCTATCCAAGAGCGACGAAGATAGTGCAAAGATGGAGAAGGCGATGGAGTATTTTAAAGTATACGGCTTCTTGCAAGGTATGTACGAGTGGTCTGACGATAGAAACGGAAATAGTTCTACCGGCACATCCTCGTTTAGCGTCTATCGTGCCCGAGTTATCCTTACGGGTGACTTCTACAAGAGTAAGCGCACCGGCGGAACACTCAACTATTGGTTCTACTTCGATTTTGCACGATTCGAGAATCCATTCCTCGACCTTCGTATTCGATACACTCACTCGGGAAAGTTCAACTTTATCTTCGGTCACTTGCAGAATCCGTTCCACTTCCAAGATCTATTCCGACCTTCAAAGTTCGAGTTTATCGACTATTCGTATGCCGCTGCACGAGTTGCAAAGATGGGAGGTACGGATGTTACGACTACCGATGTTAAGTTGAGAGAGTTGGGATTTCGTATATTTGGCGAGTTGGGCGAGCGTGACGGCTACAACTTCTTCCATTATAGCACAGGTGTTTTGACCTCTATCGGTATTTTGGATAAGAATAACAACGAGAGCGCAGACTTCTTCTGCCGACTTGCCGTTAAGCCATCGCACGACCTTGCATTCTCACTCTACGGACAGTGGGGCGAAGGAAACTTCGCAAAGGTAAAGAAGAATAATCCGGAGAAATATGCCGACTATCGTTGGAACGGAAGTCCCGAATATATGCGTACTGCTCGCTGGGGCACAGGATTCTCGTATATCACAAAGACGCTCTATATGCGTGGCGACTACATCGCAGGTCTGACCGGAAATCTCCCAACCGAGAGTGCCTATTTGGAGAGTGGTTATAAGTACCACCTATCGAAAGATAGAGGTTTTGCGTGGGTGGGAGCAATGGTGGACTACTACTGCTATAACACCTTCGACTACATCAATCGCAACACAGCAATAGCACCTATCGATTTGCGCTACACGCTAAGTGTCGGCTGGGAGCCAAGCTACTACTACCGTATTCAGTTAGCCTACTCGTTAGAGCAGTGCGTAAACTACACATTCAACAACAATCGCCGATTTGGCAACGGCTTAAAGCTGTTGGTAACAGCGTCTTGGTAAAATTATACTTATATATATAATAATGGCAGCGGTTCTCGCTGCCATTATTGTTATAGGTTTTCCAATGTGTAATCTATCATTTTCTGTCGCACCAACCCCGTTGCCGACGGCATCATCGAGTGATTTTGGTCGGGATAGACCATCATATCGTACTGCTTGCCCTTCTCGTTTAGGCGACGGCACATCTCCATCGAGTTTTGGAAATGAACATTATCATCAGCCGTACCGTGAATAATAAGTAAGCGGGTACGGTCAGCCAACTTCTCGGCATGCGAGAGCGGAGAGTTGTCATCGTAGCCCTTCGGATTATCTTGTGGAAGACCATTATAGATTTCGGTATAGATTGTATCGTAGTAGCGCCACGAAGTAACCGGCGCAACGGCAATCGCCATACGGAACAATCCCTCACCGTGCAAGGCACAGTTCAGAGCCATAAAACCACCATACGACCAGCCGTAGATACCGATTCGCTCTGCATCAACAAACTCCTGCTTAGCTAAAAAGCGTGCAAATGAGATTTGATCCTCTACCTCCTTGCGACCGAGGTCTGCGTATGTGCTCTTTTTGAATTGCTCGCCCCTGAAACCCGTACCACGACCATCGCAGCACGCCACAATATATCCGTCGTGCGGAAGCGCATCCTCCCAATCGAGCGACCAGCGATTGCGCACCGACTGCGAGCCGGGACCCGAATACTGTGTCAATAAAACAGGGTATCTCTTACCCTTCTCGAAGCCAACAGGCAACTGTATATAGTAGTTGAGAGTATCGCCTCGCTCGGTTACAAACTGCTTAAACTCTCGCTTCGCCCACTCACCTCGCTCGGCAACCCTCGCACGGCTGTCCACCAGCGTGTCGAGGACCTCGCCCGAAGCCTTGCATACGGTAACCACATTAGGCGTTGTAGCATTTGTAAAGGTGCGGATATAGTAGCGCATACCATTCGACGGAGCAATCGAGTTGAAGCCCTCCTCCGCAGTATGTAATCTCTTACCCTTGCCATTTAGCCCCACCGAGTAGAGGTCACGACCGAGTGGCGAACGCTCGGTAGAGATGTAGTAGATGCGATTTTTGGCAACGCCCACAACCGAAACAACCTGCCACCTACCCGAGGTAATAGCCGACAAGCGACCCTTATCGATATCGTGAAGGTAGAGGTGATTATAGCCCGTTGCGCCCTCGTCGCAAACGATAAAACGCCTACTATCCACAAACTGAATTGTGGCCGACGACGGTCTTTCGACATAGGTAGAACTTCTCTCCTCGTAGATTGTTCTAAGCACTCCATCCTCCTCGCACATCAACACTTCGAAGTGGTTTTGCAAGCGATTGACACGATAGAAATAGAGTTTCCCGTTTGGTGCATAGGACAAATTGAGGATATATTGATCTTTATTCTCCCCCACTGCTACCTGCTCGGTCTTGCCCGATGCGACATCGTAGATATGGAGCGTCACGACAGAGTTCTTATCACCCGCCTTCGGATACTTGAACGAATAGGCCTTGTTGTAGAGTTTGTTGTCGTAACGCATCATCTCGAAGGTCGGCACCTCGCTCTCATCGAAGCGCAAGTAGGCAATCTTCATTCCATCGGCCGAGATGGCATAGGCCTTCGTAAAGCCATACTCCTCCTCGTAAACCCAATCGCTCGTACCGTTGATAACTTTGTTCCATTCGCCATTCGCAGTTACAGGGGTAGTGGTCGCCGAGGCGATATTGTAGAGATGAAGATTGTTGTTTTGCGCATAGACAAGGTGCTTGCCATCGGCCGAGAACTCCACATCTCGCACCTGCTCCAACACTTTACGAGCCTTGCCCTGCACATCGGCGAGGTAGTAGTCTGCCGTTGCCGAGTGGCGATAGATTGGCTTCACACTCTTTGCATCGGAGAGGAGCAATTGCTTCTCATCGCCCGAAAAGGAATACGAACCGATACGGAAATCGCCCTCGAAAAGCACAAGACTGTCGGTACGGTCGGCATACGAGCAACGCACAATCTGCTTGCCCTTAATTATAGTGAAGTGCTCGCCATCCGCCATCGAACGCACACCATATATCGCACCATTTGCAGCACGGCACTTGGCTATATCGGCATACTTTATGGTCGAGCCGTATGTAGCGACAGTAGCGACAAGCATCGCCACCAGAAGAAGAGTTTTTTTCATAGCAATTAGAGTCGTTAGGAGAGTTAGAGTCGTTAGGGAAAAAGCAAATTACTTTTTCAACTACTCTCTACTCGCAACCCATAGTCCTAAATATCGTCAACATTAAAGTCGTAATCCAGACGCTTACCGGTTACGAACTTCGAGTTATCCATCTTGGTATTGAACTGCTCGACCGTAACTCGCTTATTCGCCTCGTATGGCGGAGTGAGCGGATCGAAGTTCAAGGCGTAGTGAATAGCCGATTCGAGTACCGAGATAAGGTTTTCACGAGAGATAGACTCCTTGCCGAATGCCATTGCACGCACAAGGTTTTGGCGCTTACCCTCTACGAAGAACATCTTCTCACGATTGATGAAGATACGACCGATAAGGTAGCCCTCGTCAGCCGAGCGGTTAAACTTGAACGAATCCGAGAGGAAGTCGTAAATATCAATCACTCCACAGTAGGCATTTGCCTTATCAACCTGCACATACTCGTTCTGCCAGATGATATGGTTAGAGTCGAAGCAGAATACATCAGTGTGCATACGCACGAGGAGCAGGTCAGAAGCGATTTGAAGTTGCGCCTCGAACTTTCCTCTATCACGATACTCAATGCGCACACGGCGGTCGAGTTTGCCATCCAACGCATCGTCAATCTCCGATGCCATCTCCAAGAGTGCATCTTTCAACTCTCCAAATACCGAGAATGTGTTGTCGAACACTCGCTGTTTGAGCGAGGACTTGTCGATAATATCCGACAAGATTTTCTCACGAAGCTGAGCCATAGTAGTATCTGTTAATTTCTATTTTAGTCTTATAATATCACCTCTCTTTACCTCCTCTCCTTTGCGCAGGTTGTTGAGCCTAACCAACGATTTGAGGCGTATGCCATACGACTGTGAGAGCGAATAGAGGTTCTCATCACGCACAACCTTGTGCTGCATAACATTACCGAGCCACTGCGTCTGCTTGCGCTCGATATAGACTATATCGCCCTTGGCAAGTGTGCCATTTTTTGCCACATCATTGAGTTTGCGCAGCATATTTGGCGAAATCTCGAACACCTCTCCCACCGACTCGAAGGTATCGCCCTCCTTCGCCACAACATAGAAGGTGTGGTTGGTGCGATATACACCATAGCCTTTGTGCGAATTTACCGTTACACGGAAAGCGTTAGGGTTAATCTGCTCATCCGAAGTTGCGATGTTATTCTCGAACCAAGCCTCGGTATTGGCGGTGGCATTTTTCGCTGCCGAGTAGATCTTATTGCCATTCTCCTTGTCGAGCAGATAGAGTTTCATCGACTCGATGATTTTCACCAATCGCTCGGCATAATCGGGAGCAGTAGCATAGCCACAAGCCTTCAAACCACGAGCCCAACTGCGATAATCATCGGAGTTGTAGGCAAACAACGAGTCATAGCGAGGTGATTGGTCGAGGAAATCGGCGTGGTCCTGATACGACGCCTCGACCGACGGATAGGCACGGAAGCACTCCCCCTTGGCATCATCGTCGTGATAGACTCTGTCGCCCGTCCAATGCTTCTTACACTTAATACCGAAGTGGTTGTTCGAAGAGGTCGAGAGGTGGCTGTTACCACTATCCGACTCCAAGATACCCTGCGCCATAGTGATACTTGCAGGGATGCCATAGCGCTCCATATGGGCAATGGCTATTGCCTTATACTTCTCGACATACTCCTCACGAGTTTGGCGCTCCTTGGCTGTTACCGACACTACACTAACCGCCATAAGAAGCATTACTACAATCAGTTTTCTCATATCTGTACTCTACAAATTTACATTTCCGACCAAAGTCAAGCCTACCTCGGTATGAGGCTTGCCATCGAAGGTTACATTCTTAAACTTTACGCCATAGATGCCGTAGCCCTCCACATCCGAAGGGGCTTTCATATATATCGGCATAACCACCTTATTCAAGTTGCGGAACGAGATGTTCTCGAAGAGAATGTTCTCGATACGATAGCCCTGCGACTCCTTGTAGGATGTCTTTGAGTTATCACGCACCGCAATATGAATAGGTTGTCCGTTATACCCCTTCGTCCACTCCACATCGATATTGCGGAAGGTTATATTACGCACTATCTGCTCGCTCTGCGAGAGGATACGCATCATACCGCTCCAAAAGGTACGGGTATTGTAGCGTTTGAATGTAAAGTCATCCTCGTAGTGGAGCGAATTGGCCATACCGATAATCTCGCAATTCTCCACCAATATATTCTCCATCACGCAACGAGGAGTCTTTACTCCTGTGGCATGTCCTCCAAATACAAATGGACGACAATTTGTCCACACCACCGAATTTGTCAGGCTCAAATCCGAGGTCGGCAGTCCCTTGACAAACTTCTCGTCATCCCACAAAAAGCGGATGCTATCGCAGTTGTTATATCCGCAGAAGCAGTCATCCTGACTGTGGATATAGCAGTTGTTGGCGTGCAGATGTTGGGTATTGATTGCGTTCACGCCATCGCCATTCTGTGCCGAGGAGAACATCTTCACATTCTCGATACGGACACCATCGGCATTACGAGTCGTTACGCATCGAAAATCGGTAATAATCGTAATATCCTGCACCAACACATTCGAAGCACCCTCGTGGACATAGATGGCGGGCACTACATTCTCACGAAATGCACCGACCAACTCACCCTCGAAACTCCTCTCTGCACCATAGCAACGATCAAGCAAATTTATAAAACCTCTGCCCGAAATGCGAGTCCCCTTAGCTCCTCGGATATCTATCGCCGCACAGAGATGTGCCCCCTCCTCCAGCACCACCATCGTATTATTTTCACGGATGGTCAATACGGGTGCACCATAATCGTTGAGTCGGATATGAGGGTTGTTATCGGCTGTATGATACCCCTTCTTGAAGCGAATGATATGGTCGAAGCGACGCATATTCAAGAGCGGCTTCGAGTCATCATCCACCAACAACGACAGGGTACGCACCACATCGCCATCGGGCTGAATCATCAATTTTACTCCACCCTCAACTGCAAAAACAGCCTTTCCATCGACCATTGTAGCCTCCACCCCACGCCTCTCGGGCGAAAGAGTAAACGACTTTGCTGTAGGATGCGACACTCTGAACCACACCTTCTGCGATGTAGCGAGCGAAGCGATAGCACATTTATCAACATAAGGGGCTTTCGGATAGCCACCCCACACGGCGTACTCCTCTGCTGTAAGTCTCTTATGGCCTCGTCCCGTTGCTGCCAATGCCATAACAACAGGCACACGCTCCCACTTTGCCGAGTCGGCACTAACCTCCAACTCGAACATATCGGTTTGGCGTACCTCCTTCGGCACAGAGTAGATGCGGTATGGCTTGGCATTCACCACCCCAAGCGACAACAACGCACCAAACAACAGCAGAAATCGCTTCATCTTACTTCACAATAATATAGTTCTCGGCTGCAACCTCCTTACCCTCGAAGAGGAATGGCTCGTTCGTATAGTTCACCACGATGCGGGTACCATCCGAGAAGTGGCTGCACTTAACACCCTTTGCCAATTCGTAGTTATCCTCCAAGTGGCATATCTGCAAGTGCTGCAAGGTCTTAAACTCGTCGTAACCTCGCTTAATTGCCGCAACCGAGCGCTCCAAATCAGATTTATTGGCCATTGTAAGGTCGATTTCACCCATCCAATTACTACCCTTACCACGATATGCCGAGTAGAAGTAGAAAATTGGGCGTGAAGCGTACTCGACACTTCTCAATGCCCAACGAGGCTCTTTGATGGTATAGTTAACGGTCTGCGCTCCTGCATTGTTTAGGATATAACCATTGAAAACAATATGCCATACTGGTACATAGTCATCAAGCATCTCGTATCGCTGAATACGATCCATATTCATCGATGCGTATAGGGCGTAGTCCAGTGACTTTGCCACATAGTATACACCGCCCTCGGACTGGCTACCACCAAACATTGGGCGCAACTCGGCGAGCATCTTGTTGGCATACTCTGCTGCCTCCTTACGATTTACCGGGTGCTCTGGATTGTGGCACTCGTGCGGATATATTACTGACAATACATCAATATACTCCAAACCTCGGAAGCCCAACTCTGCGACCTTTGGTTCTTGCTCCTTGTAATACTTTTCGTAGGACTGCTTGTAGCAGATGTCGTACATCATACCGCCTCCAATAGGACATCGCTCCACCAACGAGCCATCTGCCTTACGAGCGGCATCGTAGCCATTGTTCCAATCCTTAGAAATCTCGTATATATCGGTGCGGCAAGTATGTGCCACTATTTTATAACCAAGACTCTGCACATAGGCGATACACTCTCTCAACTTCGCCTCGCCACCGAGCGCCTCCTCAACTGGGAAGTGGTCAGGGAAACGACCATCGTGACCCTTAACATTCCAACCCACCAAGCACAACTGTGCCTTCTCGACACCTTGACGCTTCAATTCGTCAGCAATATCCTTCACTTGGTCGAAAGTAACTGCTACGGTCATCTTTGGCTCATTCTCCAAAGTCTGATGCTCCTCTGGGGTTGGCACTGGCTTCCACGCAAGACGGATACGAATTTCGGGAGCCTTAGCCGCATAAGCAAGATGCTCATTCTCGCCCACACGCTCACGCACAGCCTTTGGCATCTGGTCGGTTTCGATAAGGTATTGACGATAGAGTCGTGCCATACCTGCATAGTTTGCCTCCTCGCCTTTCAACGGGTAGAAGTCTATTGAGAGAGGCTCGTAAGGCTCTATATCTTTCAGCGTATTGTAGTGATATACATATTGATACTCCTTATCATCAACCACCTCAACAAAGTGGTAGTTCTCGAACTCCAACCCCTTCATCACCGATGCGTAGCAAGTTCCACGCACTTTGAAACCACTCAATGCCAACAAATTAAATGGTATCTTACATTTGCGTTTCGCCTCAGCAGATAGTGGCTTAAATGTAACCAACATACCCTCGGTTGTAAGGAAATATCCCTCCTCGCCAACCTTGGCACGAGCAAACGAAGGTAATACCTTCAAGTCTGCAATTTTCGACAACTCCTGCTGTGACATCTCGAAGTGGAGGTACTTCTCCCCACGAAGGCAACCCTTCACCTTCAACGGACGAACCTCGGTAACGGTAGTGCCATCCTTGTAAGTTATGCGCAACTCAACACTCTCGTTGGAGTTGCAACACGACATAGCAACAAGTGCTGCTACAACTGCAAAAAGTAGTTTTCTCATAGTTTATGGTTTTGTTTTTAAGTTATTTATCATCACCACAAAGATATGTAAAATTCAACAAAAAACAATCGCCCCGACCATTAAAATCGAGGCGATTTGCGATATTTAGTATTTTCAATACTATTTCTCGAATGGAACAAGCGAGAGGTATAACTCGTCGAGCTGTGCCGGATCGATTGGCGACGGACCGTCGAGCATCACATCACGACCTGCGTTGTTCTTAGGGAAGGCGATGAAATCACGAATAGACTCTACACCACCAAACAACGAACAAAGACGGTCGAAACCGAATGCCAAACCTCCGTGAGGCGGCGCACCATAACGGAAAGCGTTAATCAAGAAGCCGAACTGAGCCTCAACCTGCTCAGGAGTGAAGCCCAAGCACTTGAAGATGAGCGACTGCAACTTCGGATCGTGGATACGGATAGAACCTCCACCAATCTCGGTACCGTTGCAAACGAAGTCATAGGCGTTAGCACGAACTGCACCAGGATCGCTCTCCAACTTATCCACATCCTCAGGTTTTGGCGAGGTGAATGGGTGGTGCTTTGCGTAGAAACGCTCGGTCTCATCATCCCACTCGAACATTGGGAAGTCCACAACCCAAAGTGGAGCAAACTTCTTCGGATCACGCAAGCCCAACTGCTCGGCAACCTCCAAACGGAGTGCGCACAACTGGGTGAGAGCCTTATACTTCTTACCGCAGAGTATCAAGCATAAGTCGCCAGCCTTTGCGCCCAAGCGCTCGGCGATAGCTTGCAACTCCTCCGGCAAGAAGAACTTATCGATAGAAGACTTAATGCCAGCCTCCTCAACCTTAATCCAAATCAAGCCCTTGGCACCCACCTGCGGACGCTTAACATAGTCGGTCAAAGCGTCAATCTGCTTGCGGGTATAAGAAGCGCAACCTGTTGCTGCAAAACCTACAACATACTCTGCATCATCAAATACCGAGAAGTTGTGGCCGTGTGCCAAGTCGGTAATATCCGAGAACTCCATTCCAAAGCGCAAATCAGGCTTATCCGAGCCATACTTCTCCATCGCCTCGCTCCAAGGCATACGACGGAATGGCTCTGTAAACTCGATATTCAAGACGCTCTTGAACATATGCTTAGCCCAGCGCTCGAAGATATTGAGAATATCCTCCTGCTCTACGAACGACATCTCGCAGTCGATCTGTGTAAACTCTGGCTGACGGTCTGCACGCAAATCCTCATCACGGAAACAACGCACAATCTGGAAGTAACGGTCGTAACCCGACACCATCAACAACTGCTTCAAAGTCTGTGGCGACTGTGGCAATGCGTAGAACTCGTTAGGGTTCATACGAGAAGGTACAACGAAGTCACGAGCACCCTCCGGAGTAGATTTGATGAGGTAAGGGGTTTCGATTTCAAGGAAGCCCTCACCGTCGAGGAAACGACGAATCTCCTGCGCCATCTTATGACGCAAGATCATATTGCGCTGCAATGGCGGACGGCGCAAATCGAGGTAACGATACTTCATACGGAGGTCATCTCCACCATCCGAGTTCTCCTCGATAGTGAATGGAGGAATAACCGCCTGATTGAGGATGTTAATCTTCTCGGCTACAACCTCAATATCACCCGTAGCCATCTTTGCATTCTTCGACTCACGCTCGATAACACGGCCTGTAACCTGCACTACGCACTCACGACCGAGTTTCGATGCAGCCTCCTTGGTAGCCTCATCAGAGTGCTCCTCGACTACAATCTGGGTGATACCATAACGGTCACGCAAATCGATAAAGGTCATTGCTCCGAGGTTACGCACCTTCTGTACCCAACCTGCCAATGTTACTGTCTGTCCGACATTTGTGGCACGCAATTCGCCACAAGTATTACTTCTATACATAGAGTTTTATATTATATTTTTGTATCTTTGTCGCCAAATAACTCACAAAGTTACAAAAAATTATGGAAATCAATCGAGAAAAAGACGAAAAATATATGCGTCTTGCCATCGAAGAGGCAAAACTTGCTCTGAAAGCCGACGAAGTACCCATCGGAGCAATCATCGTATCGGGCGGCTGCATCGTTGGTCGAGGCCATAATTTGGTCGAGACTTTGGTCGATGTTACGGCTCACGCCGAGATTCAGGCAATCACTGCCGCATCCTCGACCATTGGTGGTAAGTACCTCAACGACTGCACCTTATATGTAACTGTCGAGCCTTGTCCGATGTGTGCCGGTGCGTTGGCGTGGAGTCAGATTGGCCGTATAGTTTATGGCGCAAGCGATGCCAGACGAGGATTTTCGACCATTGCAGGCAATATGCTCCATCCAAAAACCGTTGTTACTTCGGGAGTACTCCGTGAAGAGTGCGAGCGACTTATGACCGATTTTTTTGCAAAACTCCGATAAGTCTTTTAACTTTGCCGATTGAAACGGAATTTTTTGAACAATAAAAACATAAAAAAACCATGAAGAAATTATTTGTAACAAT
>JAZONG010000041.1:0-3334 GCA_045654385.1 Alistipes sp. | reverse complement strand
CCCATTTTTGGATTTCTTCCGTTTTTGGGAAACAGCGTCGGGGCAGTAACCATAAGCATAGAACTTGCCGCCGACCTTATCGCACCAACAGTATTCGAGTTGCAAACCATATCCGTCGTCTGCAAGATTCAGCCTATGCTCTACGCCATCGCACAACGAACATTCGTCACAACAGAAATACATATTACCGAGGTCAATCATAGTACGATGTACTTAGCCGGAGACGACAGAACTTCCTCTGCAGCGTCCGGCAACAGAGGCTCAACGCAGGAAATCACATCAAGCCACGAGAAGATTTGACGGAATTTCTGCTTGGCGCTGGTTTTTGAGGTGGAAATTACATAATAAAACGACGGTTTCATTGACCGTGCATAGGACGCTCCAACCTGAAAAACACGGTATCCTTCGTTCAAATTATACCGTACAAGGGTTTTGAGTCGCACCAAGTCGTCGGTCGGCTCAAAATCTATACCGGCCTCGTACACATTGTAGACCATAGTGTAACCCTTCCGGTTCCATTCTTCAGTCTTCATAGCATACTCCTTTCATAGGTGCAAATAATGGGGAACAAAATTACGCCCCAGGTGTAAGAAAGTTCCCCAAGAAGTTGTCCAGTGCCGATGCGTCTCCAGCCTTTAGTTCAGGCTCGGACTCAGGCTCTGGTTCGAGAGAGAACTCGACTGGAGTATCATCGAAGATAATAGCGTGCTGATTACGAAGCCATCGCTCAAAGTCGGCCCACATCGCTCGCTCTCGTTCCTCCCGCATCCGACGCTCCTCTTCCTCGAGGTGTCGTCGCAACATTTCTTCATCTTGACGACGAATTAGCTCTTCGTATAAATCCAACTGTTGGAATGGGTCTTCGATGCGCTCATCTGCATCTCTTCCACGCCTATCACGACGCTCGAGCTCTTCTTCTCGACGCTGTTGGATTCTCTCATACCGCCTTTGCCAACGACGGTCGGAAGCCGATGTGTAATTATTTCTAGGCACTCGCAAAACCTCCCAAGAAGGCATCAAGTGCAGCAGAGTCTCCCGCCTGCAGCTCCGGCTCCTTCGGCTTCTTCGGAAGCTTGACCCAGTGAACATACTTTCCGGCAGCCGTCTCGTATGTAATGGTGTATGCTTCATCCTCAAACACGACATTCCACTCTCGGCTATCGTTGTCGTATCTGTAATAATTCATAGCTTACACCTCCTGTTTTACGAACCCGCCCAAGAAATCATCGAGTTGGGATGTGTCTCCTGCAGTCAGTTCTGCCGGTTCTTTTGGCGGAGCACATTGCTCTCTTGCCCAGTCTGCTATGCGAGTATCGTATGCTCTGCGCCTTGAAATAGGCTCAACAGACCTGAAATCAACGAACTGGCGATATGCGTCCGCATCAACCCTTGGAAGGTTCTGCTCGATTATTTCCTCAAGTAACTTAAAAAGCTGGCTGCTGTTCCTACTTGCTTCGCTGCTTGCATATCCAGCCCTCGCCCAATTTGGCATTACCTGAGACTCACACTGCATATCCCCATATATCGCAGCAGGACTGCAGTTGAATATCTCTCCCGGCCTAATCCCTTCGTCTGGATAGGCATACATTGTTCTTCGGTCGTTCATTCGTACTCCGAAAACCGCTCGAGACCTCTGCGTGTGTCCTCTTGCATTTCTGCAATCGTGCGCTCGCCGAGGCTCCTTAAATGCCTTGCAAACTCTGCGTTGGTCATATTTGACCAGCTCGGCGCAGGCATTCCATTAAGGACATCATCCAGACGAATTGTTCCGTGTGTCGCACGCCAGTCCGCTTCACGCTGAGCTCGCCACTTCTTTTTGCGGTATGTAGCCGCATCGTCATCGCTGCGTTCCCTTGTGTAGCTCCTCCTTTTGGATGTCGCTTTAGACTCTTCCATATGCTCAGATATGAATGCGGAGTATGCTCGCAGCGTGAATTCAGTAGGAGGTGAAATCCCGAGCTGATTGACGATAATGTTAACGCAGTTAATCTGCTTATCAGTAGGCTCCTTGTTTACACCATTCTCGTTCAACTCAGTTCACCTCCAAACATTATCTTCTAATAGAGTTGATGTGGCCGCACCTTGTACACTCACAGTTATAGTCGTGTGGCAGAGCTGCAGCAAATCCCAAAGTAAACACTGTTTCAAAAATTCTGTATGCGAGGTTGTCCTCACAGTTGATTACCTTTTGCTTTGTGTCTCTGCAACACTCCCAGCAGTAACCCGTGATAATTCTGCCCATAGCTTACTCCTTTATGAAGTCGCTAATCAAATGGTAAATATCCTTTTCGCACTCACACCAAATGGTGTTCCAGTCCACCTCGTGTGCGGTGTGCTCACGCTGCTGAACCTGTGCGGCAAGGATTAGGGAGCAGAACAAAGACTTGGCGGAAAGCTCCCAGTCGTTGCCGTTCTCATCCTTACCGACCAGTCGGACATCGCATTCAACAGTCTGGACTGCCTTTGTAAACCGCTCCACATCGGAGCCGGTAACTAATTCGATAGGTACTCTCATTATGTATCACCTCGTTTATTTCGGTGGTATCGCACTATATCTGCGATATAAAATGCGGCAGACGCTCCCCAGCACAACGCCGAGACAATCCATAACCACATACTTGCAGGCTTGGTGGCAAGAACGGCGCAGGCCGCAGCTACTATGCAGACGAATATATCGAGTCCTGCAACAACATATTTCATTATGAGTTTGGTTTTGCTATTCAATGAATTCACCACCCGTTAATTGCGTTTGCTTGGTATTCAAGCTCCTGTTCGTCGAGGTACTTGTGACGAACCATATATCTCTGGATATCGGCTTCCTTATACTCGACGATGGAGTTGTATGTACGGACATAAACCTCATGGACGACGCCCTTTTGGGAACTAATCCACGATTTAACGATTACGCCGATGTACGAACCCTCAACGACAACAATGTCTCCAAAGCAAAACTTCATCAGCCGCTTACCTTTGGTGTAATCGTTACAGCGACATCATATCCGGCCTGCGTGCGCTGACGAACTGCGGAAAGCAGCGCATCTTCAACGGCTTTATTGCCAGACCAGCTACTATATCTGCCGATAATTTTCTCGATTTCTTTGTCTGCAACCTGGTTCACACGGTTATTGATTGCGGTACGAACATAGCCTTCTACATCTCCGGTGTTCAAAGCAGACCGACAAAAACTATCGATTGCCTCACGAATCATTGTACGGATTTCGTCATGGGTAAAGCCAGCATCAACGATTTGCTCTCGCAGAAGAGCTTTAATACCGAGGTTGTTGATTTCCTCCATAATTGCTCGTCTTGCGAGGGTTCGAATTTCTTGTTCAAA
>JAZONG010000040.1:0-3912 GCA_045654385.1 Alistipes sp. | reverse complement strand
TATTCCTTCTCTTTGCGTGGCAACGAAGCGACGATTCAATCCGACCACGATAGGCTCTCCGAGAATAGAGCGCAAGCCTACCTCGAAGAACATCAAGCGCTCGGAGAAAACATCACTATCGAGCAAGCAAGAGAAGCGGTTGGAAAGTTCTCCGTCCTTACCTCCGAGATGTCGGATAAGGCGAAGGCGGCTCGTCGCAAGTTTAATAAGGCTCTCAATGCCCTCAATAGAATCTCCGGTCTCAATACCTCCTTCGTTATCACGGAGGCGAACGAGACCTTCGACGGCTCTCTCGTAGATAACGAGAGAATGTTTATCAGCGCAGACGCTTTCGAGAATGACACTTGGGCGGAGACTATCGTACACGAAGTTACCCACCTTGAAGAAGGCTCGGAAGAATACGCAAAAATGGTAGACTTCCTTCAATCCGACGATATTCTTGTCGATGTTCAAACCGAAAGCGGAGAGGTCAAGAGGATTCCTCTTTGGCAAAAAGCACAAAGCGCCGTTCTCGGAAAAGACTACGGATTCGATGAGAACAAAATCAAGGTTATCTCCGAAAAGGTCAACGCTCAAATGGGTCTTACCCCGGAAGAGGTAAAACTTTATAGAGAGTTTATGACCGAAGTCGCAGCGCACGAGACTCAATACCTTCTCGGAACGGAAGCCTTCATCGACAAGATTGCTGCTTCCGACCGCTCCCTCGCTCGTAAACTCGTCGATAAAATCCTCAATCTTAAAGAGGCTTTCTCGAAGGTTGGAGACAAGGCAACAAGAGGTCAACTCAAAATGCTTCGCCAGGCGGAGAAACTCTACCTCGACGCCGCTCGCAAAGCCGGCGATATGCGTCTTGTAAAATATATTCTTTCTCGCTCCCCGGAGACCGAAGAAGAGGTTGACTCCGACGCTCAAATCGTGTATAATAGAAAAGGACTATACAAACAGATTCCGAAGCAAGAGTACGCTATTATAAGTAGCCGTATTATGGAAGATAATTCAAGGTTTATGGCTCGTGAGGAAGAACTTCCGAGATACGGTGCGGCGAGAAGCGCTAACTACTTCTATGTGTACGAAAACTTTGCTCCTGGCAACTTCGGAGTTTTGAAGCAAATCAAAATCACGGACGCAAATAGAGAATATATTGCTTCTATTGAAGCAAAAATAGGAGAAAACAATGGCGAATCAATTATCGGAAGCACAAGCGAACTTAATCGAGTGCTTGAAGTTCTTAAAAGTCAAGCAAGACGCAATCGTCGCAATAATGCTCTTGATTCCGAAGGACGAGCAAATAGCGACAATGGCGGAATACCTCTTGGAGAATCCGAAGGCAAACGAACCGGAGATTCTCAAAAAGGCAACGGAAATAAGCAAGGCGTAAGATTCGCCTTAAAAGATACCGTCGAGCAAGATGTTCTCGCAAAGTATGGCAAGACTTATCGTTGGACGGAGGCTGGTTATATCCTCAAAGACGGAACGAGGCTTGACCTCTCCGGGCGTAACGAAGGCGCTTCCGGCGGTTATAGAACCGTAGACCATAGAGACATCTTCGATATTTACGAGGATTCCGATGACTACGGAACGGACGCTATGAATCAATTTATGGCTCGTGGCAATATCCGTGTTATGCCGGAATCTCCCGGTATCAACTTGCAAGTCGAACCTACCGAAGAGCAATATCGCCAAATCCAAGACCTTGTTGAGAGGCTTGGTTGGAAAGAGCGCTACTTCTCGGTAGACTTTGACGACGCAAACGGAGACACTATCGACAACATAACCTACGAAGGAGCGGTCTCTGCTCGCAAGGTTGTAGCCGATATAAAATACTTCTTCAAAGAAGGTTCTATCCCTCATCAAAGCGAACTCTCGAAGTTTAGGTTCTCTCTCAAAGAAACAAAACCTCTTCCTTTGCAAGACTCCGAAGGAAGCGAACTTTCTCCTCAACAAAGAGCGTTCTTCGAGGGAAGCCAAGTTAGAGACGATGAAGGTCGCCTTCGTGTTGTGTATCACGGAACAATGTCTGGCGCTTTCACGGTCTTTGACGCAAGCAAGGCAAATCCGGAGAGCGATATGGGTGCCGGCTTCTACTTCTCATCTTCCTACGATGATGTCGGAAGCAATTACGAGGACGGCGGTCAAGACCTCGACAACAAGATTGATATTCTCGCCGATAGAATCGAAGCCGAGGAAGGTATAGACCACGACGAGGCTTATAAAATAGCCTACGATAGACTCGTAAAAGAATCTCATCTTTTCGAGGTTTACCTCGATATGAAGAATCCGGCGTATGTTGGAGGCTTTTACGACGAGGCTACAATTCTATTCCGAGATTTTTACGAATCGGAGTTAGATATAGAGGACTTCGAGAACGAGGACGACTACTACGAGGCGCAATATGAAGAGCAAGACGAGGCTCTTGCGGAGATTGTAGACGAAGTTGATTCTATACTTTCGGCACAAGGCATAAGCGGCTATGAAGATTGGGTTTCTATCCTTTCCGAAAACGGTGCTTTTGAGGGTGGAATTACGCTTGCCGAAATGAAAGAAATACTCAACAATAACCTCTACGATGTTTATGACGAGAACGGAAACAACGCAACAAACGAGTTGGTTCGTGCAATCGTCGAGGCTCTCGGTTACGACGGCATTATTGATAATAGCGTCGTCGATAAATGGGGTTATAATTCCGGTAGAACTTCATATATGCAAGGTCTCGAAGAGGACACTCGCCACTATATCGTTTTCAAGCCGGAACAAATCAAACTCACAAGCAACCTCAATCCTACCAAAAACCAAGATATTCGCTTCCTTCTCTCGGACGACCCTACGGCAAAGCCGTACTTCTACGAACTTACGGACGGTCAAGTCAAGAAACTTCTTGCTAACTCGACGAAGATGAAAGTCTACTCGAAGGTAGAGTCCGAAGGTATTATCAACGATATTCTCGGAAACTATATGTCCTTCGGAGATGTTTATGGCGTTCTCTCCGGCAAGTCCAAGGCGGAAGTTATAGATATGCTTTGGAGAGGTCTTAACACCGCCGAACCTGGTAGAAGAGCGAAGGTCGCTCTCGATGTTGCGGAATACATAATCCAGCACTCTGTTGTTGAAAGTATGTACGACGACGCAAGCACCGAGGTCTATATGGACACTATCGCCCTCTTAAAGCCTTATCTTCATAAGATAAACCTCAACGGAATTAAGGGCGAAATCAAACATCGCTACGATAGAGACAATAGTCCTTATCTCCTCTGGGGTAAGCGCAAGGGCGATTCCGGTCTTGGCGCAGATGTTATCGCTATGGAACTCGACGAACTCGGATTCCATATTGACGCTATCAACGAGGCGGATATTTTCTTCCAAATCGACGAGGCGTATAGAAGCGCCGTCGCCGGATTAAAGAAAGAAGCGAAGAGTATGCTCGATTCCGCTCTCAATGCGGAAGAGCGCAAGCAACTCAAACAAGAAATCGCTCGTCAAGTCCTTATCGCTTTTGACGAAAAAGGAAAACCTTCGAAACTCTCGGCGTTCCTTGAAGAGTACGCAAAGAAGGCGAAGGTATGGCGAGAAAAATACTACGAGGAGCGCAACAAAAACAAACTCCTCAATAGAGTTCTTGACAAGATTCAAAAACTCAAAGACATCAAACTCGGAACATTCCTCAACGCTTCGCAATTCAAGAACGATGTGTTCAAGGGTTCAATCGAACGCTTGGCGAATATCAAGTATCGTGGCAACCTTAATGAAAGCGGAACGAGAGGGATTCTCGACGGTCTCGCCGAATGGTATGTCAAGGAGAATCCTATGCTCCAAGGCGTATTCGACGAGGACATCGCTTCCGCCCTCTTAACCTTGGCGAGAGGCGAAGGCAAACTCACGGCCGACGAACTCAAAGCGCTCGAAAATGTTATTGAC
>JAZONG010000039.1:0-2331 GCA_045654385.1 Alistipes sp. | reverse complement strand
AAAATAGCTTGCGTTTAAGTATTGCAGAACTATCCGGGCATCCTTTTGTGTCAATAACTTCTTCTCGACCGTCTTTGTATCTAATAAAGAAGTCTGCCACATATATAATGGGATTTACCTTTTTACCGTCGTGTTCAAACTTTGGTTGCAACTCATATGGTTTCTGCAGCTCGTAGTAAACCACATCGCCGCTCTCCACTAAGGGGCAAAGTACATCACGATAGAACTTCATCTCCATAACGGAATCGAATACAATGCCGTCGTGCGTGCGGTTCTTGGTATCTTTGGTATCCACATTGTATTTGCTGCGCTCTATATCAATCACCTGCTTATGAAAAGTAGGAGACAGCTCAAACTGCCTCCTACTATGTGTTATACTTCAATCTCGATGTCGTCATCAGACTCGTCGAAGTCTTCATCTTCGACCTCAACTTCGTCATATTCTGCATCGAGCAGTGCGAATGCTTCGTTAACAGACGCAGGCTCCTCGGCGACCGCAGTCTCAGCACGAGAAGCTCGAATCAGTGCTAGGTACTCTGCGCCATGTTCTGCGCAGCAAGCAACGCTTTGCCAGTGGAACACACCGGCAACACGCTTTGCGCTACGGCAAGCTTCGTACTCTTTGCCGCAAATGCGGCATTTCAAAATTCCAGTCACCAATAGTGCCTCCTTATGTTACCCGTGGCGTATTACAGCCACGGGATAATTGTTAATTAGGCAGACTCCTTAACATCAGCAGCGTTAGCGCCGAAGATGGTATAAGTCCACAAAGCGTTGGAGCCACCGCAGCCGCCGGCCAGAGCCTCGGCCTCGAAGGCATGAACAGTCTGGTTGTCACCCATCTCAATGGAGAACTCGCCAGAGAAGTCGGCCTTGGGGATGTAGAACTGGATACGGTAGACATTTGCGCACTTATCCTCGCCAGTTGCGTCAATGTACAGGGCGCACTTCTTGGAGTAGCTGTCAGACAGATTCTCTAGAACATTGGCCTGAACCTTGCGCTGATAGCGCACGACAATCTCGGTGCCGTCAGCCAGGCCAGAGAAGGTCAGTGCCTTGGTTGCGGGGGTATAAGTAAAGGTGTCGGCTGCGGCCTGAGCACCCTTAGTCAGGGTTTTAACAGCAGCGCCGGTAGAATCCTTTACATCCAGGCTGATGATTTCGTCACCCTCTGTGCCGATTGCGGTATAGTTGGTGGTGGCGGCAGGGCCGGTCACGGGCAGGGAGTCCATCCACATGACCTCAGTGACCTTGTTCTCGAACTTGCTGCCAACCTGGGTCTCAGTCAGACCGCTAGACACAAGACCGTTAGTACCGGAAACCTTAACAGCCTTGTTCTTCTTCAGAGAGGTCAGCTTACGGCCCTGCTTGCCGGTGATGTCCTGCTTCTCTTCGGAGTTAGCGATAGATGCACTCTGCAGCTCGTCCAGAGTGAACAGGTGGATACCAGTGCTGATGTCAAAACCAGCGATAGCGTCCAGACTGGTAATTGCAATATCATTGATATTCATAGGTCAGTCTTCCTCCTTTGTTATTTATGTGTTAGCCAATTCAAGTCGTCGGGACTCAAATCTTTAGCACTAACAGTTCCGGCATAAATGCCGTACATACGGTTGTCATAGTCAACCTTTTTGATGATTTGGCGAACACTCTCATTGAATTGGTAGATTGAGAGTTCTAGTGTCCCCTCGAAATCGTACTTAAATTGTTCGGTGTTCACCATTGCGATAATGAGAGACTCGAGCTGAGAATCCTCGACACGATTCTGCCTGCGCTTCATCTTCTTTCGAGCCCTCTCTAACATATATTGTTTAGCCTCATCGTTAGCTGGCTTACGACGATTCTTTTCAAGGTGGTGTATTTTTCGCAAGGCGTTTGCAATTTTGCCATGTGCTTCACGGTCAATACGGATGTCGTGCTCTGTATCTATAAGCACCACACTTCCGTCTTCTTCGCTAACGCCGATGTCAAACTTGGATAAGTCTAGGCCGCTGAGCAACAGGTGTGAGTCGGTATTCTTAAAACCATTAAAGAATATCAAAAACATCTGCCACTCATTGATTGTTGTAAAATCAATGCCAGCATCCTCTAGTGCGACCATATAATCTATCGGCATAGCTGTAAACAAAGACACCATAGAGTAATACTCATCCTCGTTGGCAATAATCTCACCAACGGTAGGAACGCAAACTCCAATTTTGTCATTGATTGGGATAGACCGTTTGTATAGATAGTTGCTTGTCACAAGACCACCTTCAATTACTTACCCAATTTCCGATTTGACGGAACGGGTCTAGTATTGGACGCAGGACGATTAAACTCCTTTGCGTG
>JAZONG010000038.1:0-2575 GCA_045654385.1 Alistipes sp. | reverse complement strand
CGAGAGGTTCTTGGTGCGGATAATGATGTTCAACTTTGCCGAAACCTCCTTTGAGATTTTGGTAAAGAGCTTATCCGAAACACACATAGCCTTAGCCTCCGAGTGTTCAACGATGCGGTCGAGGTCAGCCGATGTAAAATCGGGCAATACAGGAACTACCGTGTAGCCTCCCGTAGTAATAGCAAAGTAGCAAACTCCCCAATTCGGCATATTGCTACTTAGCAGTACGACCTTGTCGCCCTTTTTAAGACCTGCCGAGCGGAGCAATTCTTGTACCTCGGCTACTTTCTCGCTCACCTGCTTAAAGGTGTAGCTGCCTCCTCTCCACAATGAGAAGGCTATACGCTCCGAAAAATTCTTCACACTATTGTTCAGAATTTCGTAAAGAGTGTTCAACTTCATAAAAAGTAGTTAAAATTTAAGTTTGTACTACGCAAGATTGTGCCATTTTATATGTACACATCTCACAAATCTCTGCAAAAATAACCTTTTTTTATTAAATATAAGTATATTTGTGAGGAAATTACACATTGATGTTACATTTTGGACACATAAAACAACTTGCACGAGAGGTTGGATTCGACCTCTGCGGCATAGCGCAATGTCATAATTTCGAGGAAGATAAACGCTTCCTCGAAGGGTGGATTGAGCAAGGGTACGCATCATCGCTCGACTATCTGAAAAGGAACATTGACCGCCGAGCCGATGCCACGATGCTTGTCGAGGGGGCAAAGAGTGTTATTGTCTGCGGTGTAGCATACAAAAATCATATCAGCGAGGGGTATCCCGAAGGTCATTGTGCAAAAGTTGCATCTTACGCCTGCACCACCGACTACCACACCACAATCAAGCAGATGTTATTCGAGCTCTCCTCTCGCCTGAAAGAGGTTGCACCTACCCTATCCGGCCGTTGCTTCGTTGATAGCGCACCTATCTTCGAGAAACGCTACGCCGTAGAGGCAGGTTTAGGTTGGATTGGCCGTCAATCGCTGCTTGTAACACCCGAATTTGGAACATTTGTACTCTTGGGCGAGATAGTAATAACCGAGGATTGCGACCACTACGACACACCGCTTGTTTCGGTGGGTTGCGGCGAGTGTCGCAGATGCGTAGAGGCCTGCCCTAATTGTGCTGTAAAAGAGCGACATATAGACACTTCTCGCTGTATTTCGTGCGCCACCATCGAGCGCAAAGACAAGGGCAAGCAATGCAATCTTCACGGCTGGATTTTCGGCTGCGACGAGTGTCAAACCGTCTGCCCTTATAACCGCAAAGCCCCTATCTCGGCAAATCCCCGCTTTGCGCCATTATTCAACCCCGTAGCGATGACACCCGATGAGTGGCACTCCCTTTCGAAAGAGGAGTTTTTCGAAAAATTTGGTACTACTCCACTCGAACGAGCAGGAGTAGAACGAATAAAAGAGAACATTGAGTGTTGAGAGTTTTTTTACTACCATAAACTAACTACTCACTACTCACTACTCACTACTCACTACTCACTACTCACTCGAAGTAAAAACGCCCTGCACAGCGCTACAACCAAGGTTGTCAATAATTGTTAATAACTTGTAAATAAACTGCCCGATTTTAGTTGGACTTTTCGTTAGAAAGGACCTAACTTTGTATCGTCAAAGAATGGAAAAACGCCCTCCCACAAGGAGGGTATTTCCGCCAAATAGACAAAACAATTAATACCATATATATAATGAAGAATAACTCGACTCTTAAAAAAGTCCAGTACGCTGATGCTGTCGCTGCATCGAAGGAGTACTTCGGTGGCGACGAACTCGCTGCTACTGTGTGGGTTAGCAAGTATGCGTTGAAGGACTCGGCAGGCAACATCTACGAGTCTTCACCCGAGCAGATGCACTATCGTCTGGCAAAAGAGCTCGCTCGTATCGAGAACAAGTACGGTGAGGCTCTCTCGGAGCAGGAGATTTTCGATCTGCTCGACCACTTCCGCTACATCATTCCACAGGGCGGTCCAATGACAGGTATTGGCAACAACTTGCAGGTGGCATCATTGTCGAACTGCTTTGTTATCGGCCACAAGAATCCGGCTGACTCTTACGGAGGTATCTTCCGTATGGATGAGGAGCAGGTGCAGTTGATGAAACGCCGTGGTGGCGTAGGTCACGACCTCTCGCACATCCGTCCTTCTGGAAGTCCGGTATTGAACTCGGCACTCACATCGACAGGTATCGTTCCATTTATGGAGCGTTACTCGAACTCTACCCGTGAGGTTGCTCAGGATGGTCGTCGTGGTGCGTTGATGCTCTCTATCTCGATCAAGCACCCTGATTCGGAGAAGTTTATCGATGCAAAACTCGATACCAACAAGGTTACCGGTGCAAATGTATCGGTGAAGATTGATGACGAGTTTATGCGTGCAGCAATCGAGGGACGCACCTACACACAGCAGTTCCCTATCAATGCTGACAAGCCTACATTCGTAAACAATATCGACGCTTCGAAATTGTGGTCGAAGATTATCCACAATGCTTGGAAGTCGGCAGAGCCGGGTGTATTGTTCTGGGATACTATCATCCGTGAGAGTGTGCCTGACTGCTACGCT
>JAZONG010000037.1:0-3926 GCA_045654385.1 Alistipes sp. | reverse complement strand
GAGTTCTCGGCACTCGAAAATGTGATGATGCCGGCTTTGATTGGCGGAGCGAAGCGCAAAGAGGCGCAACAGCGAGCACTCGAACTGTTGGAGGCTGTGGGCTTGACCGGCCGTGCAGACCATAAGCCTGCGCAGATGTCGGGTGGCGAGCAGCAGAGAGTGGCTATTGCGAGAGCCTTGATAAATCGCCCTTCGGTGATTTTTGCCGATGAGCCTACGGGCAACCTCGATACTCACAATCGTGATGAAATTCAGCGTCTTTTGTTCGAGGTGCGAGAGAAGTTTGGCCAAACGATAGTGATGGTTACGCACGACGAGCGCTTGGCTGAAATGGCTGACCGTAAAATAGTTATGAGCGATGGAGCAATACTCTAAACTCTCGTTTGACGAGTTGCACGACCTGCTCGAAACACTCTACGACCGCTATAATCGTACCGAGTTTATCGAGCCAGACCCTATAAGTATTCCGCACTCGTTTGAGCGTACGGAGGATAAGGAGATTGCGGGTTTTCTCGCTGCGACTATTGCGTGGGGCAACCGCAAGGCGATAGCCAAGAGCGCCCGTCGTATGGTCGAGATGATGGATAATGCACCGTTCGACTTCACGATGAACGCCTCGGATGAGGAACTGCGCCCACTCTTGCGCTATGTTCATCGCACCTTCAATGGCCAGGATTTTACCGATTTTATACTTGCCTTGCGTGGACTCTGCTCGAAGTGGGGTAGTGTTGGCGAGGCTGTGCAGGGGCTATATGAGCGTGAAGGCTCTATTCCGAAGGTGCTGGCCGAACTGCGCAACGAGTTTTTCGAGGTGGAGCACTCGGCCCACTGCGAGAAACACCTCTCATCTATTGCGAAGGGTGCTTCGTGTAAGCGACTCAATATGTATTTCCGCTGGTTTGTGCGCCAGGACGAGCGAGGTGTAGACTTCGGCTTGTGGCGCAGAATACCGCAGTCGGCACTCTACCTGCCACTCGACCTTCATACCGGCAATATGGGCCGAGCACTTGGCTTGCTCAACCGCTCCGCTAACGATTGGAAGGCTGTCGAGGAGATTACCTCTGCCCTCCGCCGACACGATGCGGATGACCCCGTCAAGTACGATTATGCTCTTTTCGGTGCGGGTATCGAAGGCTTCCTGAAATAACGATAGAAGCCGTCTAACAAGGCTCTTTCGGCATCTGCCTTGGGTGTAAAATGCTCATTTACGCCCAGTAAACTCCGCTTTCCCACCCTGCGAGCAGCTTCAAAATAGCACTTGTTATACGACTTCTATTAGTCTATCTTATTTCAAATTGACAATTAAAATTACAAATCATTCATTCTACTATCAGTTATCTCCTTATCTGCAAGTCTATTATTTATCTGGTCTAAATAACTAATGAATACAACGCCATTATCACGAAGACTGCCTAATGAAACGCCAATTTCTCCATTTGGTACAGTAAAGTATGTAGTGTAATGACATTTGTCGCTTTTTAATGCAAATATTTCACAGTTGTCACCTTCTTTAAAAGGTGAATTAAAGTATTCTATTGAACGCCCCATACCATATTTGCTAGCAAGCAAAGATTTATATTCATTGTAGGTGGATTTAAGGGTCGACCAATTATTGGATTCACCTAATATGACAATTACATGGCATACTGTATTGCTTGTCTTAGTAGCATAAATAGCAATTTCGCAATCTTCTCCTCCGAATTTACCTGCGGCTACCGCATTGGTTTCGCTAAGAAATGCAACTTCAAATCCCTGCGCTTTTAATTTTTCTACAAATATTTTTATTGGTCCATCTATTGGTATGCCTTTGAAGGATAAATGTTCTTGAGCCGAAACATGTGTGAAAATTACACATGATAACATGAAAATAAGAAGTTTTCTCATAATACATAAGTCTTTTTTTTGCCCACCAATCTCAAATGTGCGGTTAATATAAAAAAGAAAGTGTGAGGTTGATTTCGTTTATCTGTACCGAGGTTCTCTCTCCCGCTACACAAGGACTGTAATCAATCTGAATTTCAGATTGTTACAGTCTTTTTCGTTAAATTAACGGGACAATTTGGGGACAGCCTGATATTCGGGTTTGCATTTTTGCTACGGCGAAAATGTAAAAAAAATGTTGCCTTTACAAAATCTGCGTAGTTCTACGCTAAACGAAATTTTATCGTTTACCTATCCAAAACTGCATACCGGAGTATGTTGGTACATCTCTTTTTACGCCTACGATCCTGCAAAGGGCGTATTGCGTAGAAAGCGTATCAAAATCAACTCTGTTGGCTCCGCCTCAGAGAAGAAGAGGTATGCAGCCCTACTATGTCATCGACTATCCGCAAAACTCGAAGGTGGCTGGAATCCTTGGGTTGATGCAGAAGCTGACCGCACATACAAATTGTTTTCTGATGCTATACAGCATTACCGAAATTATGTAACAAAGCTCCTGAATGATGGTGTCCATCGTATGTCCACCCATCACGATTGTATTTGCTTTGCTCGTATCTTGGAGGAGTGGAACTCCTCGCAAGCGGTACCTATTAAATATGTGTATCAGTTTGACCGCACTTTCTGCGTGCGGTTCCTCGACTATATCTATATTGAGAGGCAGAACTCTCCTCGCACTCGAAACAATTATTTGGCTTGGCTACGCACCTTCAGCTCTTTCCTGGTGCAGCACCTCTATCTCAAAGAGAAGCCGACTGACGGTCTTATAAGCATCGGCAAATCTTTATTGACGAAGGAACGCCAAGTGATACCGCCAGTTGATATGCAGCGACTGCACGACTATCTTGTCGCTCACAACAAGAACTATCTGCTCGTTTGCTACTTCCTGCATTATATGCTTATTCGACCACGAGAGATTGCAAAATTGCGACTCGGCGACATCTGCGTAGCAAAGCAAACCATCTTCATTGCAGATGTTATCTCCAAAAATAAAAAATCTGCTGTGGTTACTATGCCGGGCAAGATTATTAAGTTGATGGTGGAACTCGGATATTTTAACTATCCAAGCGAGTATTATATCTTCTCCAAAGATTTCAAACCTGGTCCAGAGTGGGTAAACGAAAAGACCTATCGAGATTATTGGAGTTACTATGTTCGACCAGCTTTGAAATTTCCGAAGGAGTATAAATTCTATTCACTGAAAGATACAGGCATTACCTCGATGCTTCGTGCCGGCTATGATACTCTATCCGTCAAAGAACAGGCTCGACACTCCTCTCTGTTGATGACAGACATCTACACTCCGCAAGACATTAAAGAGGCTAACCCGACTTTGTTAAACTATAATGGTATATTATAATAAGGTATGAAGAAGTTACGCCCTCCTCCAAATTGTTCCAACTCTTACACTTTTGGAATAAATTTTGCAAAGAATAGAAAAAAAACTATTAAATAATTTTGCTAATAATAGAAAAATATCTATCTTTGCATTGTCAAACAATAACAAAACAAAGATATGAAATCAGCAGAATTAAGGAAACTTGTTGAAAGAAACGGTTGGATCTGCGTAAGGGCTTGCGGAAGTCATTACATTTACGAGAAGGAAGGAGTCCGATACACAGTTCCATTTCACGGAAGCAAAGAAGTTGGTAAAGGATTAGAAAAGAAGATTAAAAAGGAGATGGGGCTGAAATAAGCCCCTATCCCCAAAACTAGAAAGGAGATTACAATATGAAAAAGATTGAGGCAATTATCGAGAAAAATGCAGATGGCGAATATAGCGTTTACTGTGTTGATGAAATGTTCTCTGGAATGGGTGCGACCGCCGAAGAGGCAAAGGCGGATATGCTTGGAGCAATGAAGCACTATGTTGAGTCATGCAAAGAGGATAACTACCAATATCCAGCTTGGCTCGATGGCGAATATACCATTGTTTACAAGTTTGATGCACAATCTCTCTTGCAGTATTACGCAGGAATTATTACTCC
>JAZONG010000036.1:0-4135 GCA_045654385.1 Alistipes sp. | reverse complement strand
AGTCGAACTTACCCTGCTCCTCGCCAATCTTCGAGTAGAATACTATATGCAGGAACAAATCGCCCAACTCCTCCTTGATACCCTCCATATCGTCGGCCGTAATTGCATCGACCAACTCGAAGGTCTCCTCGATGGTGTTGTTACGCAACGAATGAATGGTCTGCTCTCTATCCCACGGGCACTCGACACGCAGGCGATTCATCACCTCGATAAGTCGTGCCGTAGCCTCCAATTTTTTCTCCATAATATCCAAATTTATTGCAAATATAGTAAAATTCCTCAACTTACAGCCAAATATACCATTATATATAATATAACGGAGGATAAAAGTGGTAAAAGTTAGGATGCAGACCGAAAATAATTGCGGAATTTATCAAAAAAGCGCTATATTTGCCCTCGCAAAAGGAAAGATGCAGGAGTGGTTGAACTGGCCCGCCTGGAAAGCGAGTAAACGCCAAAAGCGTTTCGGGGGTTCGAATCCCCCTCTTTCCGCAAAATATGATTTACTGCAACGACCGATTTCTTAATCTGTCGTTTTTTTTTGTATCCGAGCACCATTTTGCGTGCAAGCCCGCAACTGCACTCGGACACAAACAGCATTGCAAGCAAGGCTTTGCCGTAAATCTCTCGCACAAAAGGCATTGCAAACTTATGGCAGGGGTTACCTCCTCGGCTAATCACGAGCCGCCAAAGGCGACTACGCTGCCTCGTCGGTGACGGCTTTGCCGTTCGAATCCCCCTCTTTCCGCAAAATATGATTTACTGCAACGACCGATTTCTTAATCTGTCGTTTTTTTTGTATCCGAGCATCATTTTGCGTGCAAGCCCGCAACTGCACTCGGACACAAACAGCATTGCAAGCAAGGCTTTGCAGTTCGAATTTCTACTTCTTATTACCCAGAATATCAAACATATAGGTCGCACCTACACGAATTTGATGATAGGGCCAATCTTTGAAACCGACCTGATGTCCGACACGCAACGACAAGTCGCCAATACGATACGAAATGTTGCTCTTTAAAGTCATCGGACGGTCGCCATCATTCTCCCAGCCGAGATAGCCCCCAAAGCAGGTATCAATCGTTAAATTTCTATACGAATAGGCGAGCATTGCGCCATACATTACAGCGTCATTTTGGCGACCATTATCGGTCTGCCAGCAGAGAAAGCCTCCACTCACGGCAAGGCGTAAATTATGGTCTGCACCAAGTTGAAAACCACGACCAAATGCAGCATCAAAAAAGTAACCGGGAGCATCGTAACAACGCCCCTTGGCATACTGATTTGCCGAGGCGGTCTTCAATACCGCACGAGCCGTCATATCGATATAATGTTTCTCCTGATTCAAAATTCTGACATCTGCCGACACATACAAATCGCCAGAGTCAAAGCCTTGTAAATCAACATTATTAGGAGATTGCAATCGACGCAACTCATTCACCTCGGCCGAGGTGTAGAAGTACTCGAAAATAGGCATCCAAACTGTCAGATTTGCCTTTGGAGTAAAGAGTGGAATGGTCAATTTGGCAAACAAATCGCCCGTAATATCATCGGCAACCCGACCGGTGGTTGTACCGAGAAAACAGTCGCCATAAAGTTCGAGTCGCAACTCCGACGAAGTACGACCATCGAGCATATCCGGCACAGGAAATGCATTAGGGCCAAAGTAGGCGGGTGCAATCTTGCTTGGTACTCCCAAATTGGGTTGCACAATATCGGTTTGCGCCGTTGCCACACCGCAAATCAACATCGCAAAAAGTTGCAGATATATTCTAAAAGGTCGCCTCATCTTGCCACAAAGATAGTAATAATGCTGAAACATCGGAACATTAAACTAAATCTTTTGCGAAGATTGATTTCAATCGCTTCTTATCGGTATATGGGTTTTCATACAAAAATTTATTTTTCGCCCTCCGAAATCGTATTTTTTCAATTATTTTTCATATCTTTACTCCGATATTTTATTGCAATTCAAGATGGAGAGAAAAATTGTTGTAAAACTGCAAGGCGCAGGCGTTTATCACGCTGAAAATCCAAATGTTACACTCACTCCGAGAACTCGTGAAAAGGCGGGCGAAAAGGTGCTCGAAAATCTCGATTTGGAGGTACACGAGGGAGAGGTTGTTTACCTTATCGGCCGAGTGGGCAGCGGCAAGTCGTCGCTTCTGAAAACCCTCTATGGCGAGTTGCCTTTGGTGGAGGGTATGGGAACAATTGCCGACTTCGACCTTGCACACCTAAAACAGAGCAAGATACCCTACTTGCGTCGCAAGGTAGCGATGGTTTTTCAGGAGTTAATTCTCCTCTCCGACCGCAATGTCCACGACAACCTGCTCGTTGCTCTGCAAGCCACCGGCTGGAACAGCAAAGGGGCAATAGAGCACCGCATAGAGGAGGTTTTAACACTCGTAGGCTTGGAGAAGAAGGGCAGCAAGATGCCTTTCGAACTATCAGGCGGAGAACGCCAGCGATTGGTTATTGCTCGTGCACTATTGAACTCTCCAAAGGTTATTTTGGCTGACGAGCCGACCGTAAATCTCGATCCTTTGACTGCGGAGGGAATTGTGCGTCTTTTCCACAATATCGCCGAGAAGGGAACAGCCGTAATAATATCCACCCACAACACCGCATTAATCGAGAATTTCCCATCCAGAACACTCCTTTTTGCCCATAAAACGGCAAAGGAAGTGGCCATCAACGAACTAATAGGTACTAAATCTACGATTTAGAGTTGGATATTTGAGAAAAAAGTGTTACATTTGCACGCTTGATTGAAAATAATTGACACAATATAGATATGACTAACGAAACAGAAATTTTGAAGAAGGGGCAGGAAGAGGAGTATTCTGCGTCTAACATCCAAGTCTTGGAGGGTTTGGAGGCAGTGCGTAAGCGTCCTGCGATGTACATCGGCGATGTTGGCGAGAAGGGCTTGCACCACCTCGTATATGAGGTTGTTGATAACTCTATCGATGAGGCATTGGCCGGTTATTGTACCGACATCTATGTAACTATCAACGAGGATAACTCTATCTCGGTACGAGATAATGGTCGTGGTATTCCTACCGACTTCCACGAGAAGGAGGGTAAGTCGGCTTTGGAGGTTGTATTGACAGTCCTCCACGCAGGAGGTAAGTTCGACAAGGGCAGCTACAAGGTTTCGGGAGGTTTGCACGGTGTGGGTGTATCGTGTGTGAATGCGCTCTCTACACTCCTCATTGCTGAGGTTCACCGTGGCGGTAAGATTTACAAACAGTCTTACAGCAAGGGACACCCTACTTCAAAGGTTGAGATTGTTGGCGATTGTGAGGACCGTGGTACTATCGTAACATTCAAGCCGGATGCTGAGATTTTCACACTCACACAGACCTACCGCTACGAGATTCTTTCGGCTCGTTTGCGTGAGTTGGCATTCTTAAACAAGGGCATCGCTCTTACCATCACCGATATGCGAGATAAGGACGAGCAGGGTAACCCTCGTTCGGAGCGCTTCTACTCGGAGAATGGTTTGCAGGAGTTCGTTCAGTTCCTCGACAAATCTCGTGGTGAGAAGATTATCGAAAATATCATCCACCTCGACACCGAGAAGAACGGTATTCCTGTGGAGGTTGCAATGCAGTACAACAACTCTTTCTCGGAGAATGTTCATTCGTATGTAAATAATATCAACACTATCGAGGGTGGTACTCACCTCACCGGTTTCCGCCGTGCTTTGACTCGTACATTGAAGCGTTATGCCGACGAGTCGGGTATGTTGTCGAAGGTTAAGTTCGAGATTAGCGGTGATGACTTCCGTGAGGGTTTGACCGCAGTCGTATCGGTTAAGGTTGCAGAGCCTCAGTTCGAAGGACAGACCAAGACCAAGTTGGGTAACGACGAGGTTTCGGCAGCCGTAGATGGTGCATTATCGGAGGCTTTGAGCAACTACTTGGAGGAGAATCCAAAGGATGCTAAGGCTATCGTACAGAAGGTCATCTTGGCGGCTACCGCTCGTCACGCTGCTCGTCAGGCTCGTGAGTCGGTACAGCGCAAGAGCCCACTCTCGGGCGCAGGTCTTCCTGGTAAGTTGGCAGACTGTTCGAGCCGTGATCGCTCGATTGCAGAGATCTTCTTCGTCGAGGGAGATTCGGCGGGT
>JAZONG010000035.1:0-38177 GCA_045654385.1 Alistipes sp. | reverse complement strand
TAAGGTATTTGCTGCAGCTCAGTTCGCTCAGTATGGTATGCCTAACGCTCCAGAGGAGATGCTCGAGAACTTCGTGAAGAATATCCTCGAGAGCAAGGAGCAGAACCAGAAGATCTACGAGAAGCTCTACGAGCAGAAGGTAGTTGAGTCGGTTCGTGCAAAGGTTAAGGTTACCGAGAAGGCTGTTTCGGCAGAGGAGTTTGCAGAGTTGGCAAAATCTCTCTAAGATATACAACTTTTAGGTTGTTACACCTTGTAATAAAAAAAGACTCTGCAAGTTGGTATCAGACTTGCAGAGTTTTTAATCTTCGTTAATTCGAAATAATAAAATTGACTATGAAAGAGTTTGAAAAGTTCGCAATGGGCCACTGTGGCATATCATCGTTGCGCCTACACGATTATAAGGCTATTCAGTCGGCATATATCAATCCGATGATTTTGGAGGAGCGCCAGTTGAATGTTACACAACTCGATGTGTTCAGCCGCTTGATGATGGATCGCATCCTCTTCCTCGGTGCTCCCGTAACTGATGATGTGGCAAATATCATTCAGGCGCAGTTGCTCTTCTTGGAGTCGGCCGACCCGATGAAGGATATTCAACTCTATATCAACAGCCCGGGCGGAAGTGTTTCGGCAGGTCTTGGTATCTACGATACTATGCAACTCGTAAATTGCGATGTTGCAACCATCTGTACCGGTATGGCGGCTTCGATGGGTGCGGTGCTTTTGACCGCAGGTGCAGCGGGCAAGCGTCAGGCGTTGCCTCACTCTCGCATTATGATTCACCAGCCACTTGGCGGAGTGCAGGGACAGGCCTCGGATATCGAGATTACCGCTCGTGAGATTGCTCGCACCAAGCGAGAGTTGTACGAGATTTTGTCGGAGCACTCGGGCAAGAGCGTTGCCGATATTGAGCACGATGCCGATCGTGATTATTGGCTCTCGGCGGCTGAGGCCAAGGAGTACGGTTTGATTGACAGTGTTCTCACAAAACATTCTAAGTAATTATGGCTCAGAAAGGTGGAAATAAAGGTGGACAACGCCGTGAGGATTGCTGCTCGTTCTGTGGTCGCCGCCGCAACGAGGTTGATATAATGTTCCAGGGTGTCGATGGTTCGAATATCTGCGGCGCTTGTATCGAAGTGGGCCATAAGTCGCTTTCGGAGGCAGGCTTGGCTATCGCTTCGCCAAAGTCCAAGGCGCAGGGCGTAACCATGAACGATGTGCCGAAACCAAAGGAGATAAAGGAGTTTCTGGATAAGTATGTCATCGGTCAGGACGAGGCCAAGCGTTCGATTGCCGTAGCGGTATATAACCACTATAAGCGCCTTTCGGTGGCGCAGGGAGCAGACGATGTTGAGTTGGATAAGTCGAATATCGTGCTTGTAGGCCCTACGGGTACCGGAAAGACCTTGATTGCTCGCACTATCGCTCGTTTGTTGAAGGTGCCGTTTACCATTGTGGATGCTACCGTATTGACACAGGCCGGCTATGTGGGTGAGGATGTCGAGAGTATTCTCTCCCGCTTGTTGCAGGCTGCGGATTACGACACAAAGGCGGCAGAGCGAGGTATTGTCTTTATCGATGAAATCGATAAAATTGCACGCAAGGGCGACAACCCAAGCATCACTCGTGATGTATCGGGCGAGGGTGTTCAGCAGGCTCTTTTGAAGATTTTGGAGGGCACTGTCGTGAATGTTCCGCCGCAGGGTGGTCGCAAGCATCCGGAGCAGGCTTTTGTGCAGGTTAATACCAAGAATATATTATTCGTGTGCGGAGGTGCGTTTGATGGTATCGAGCGACGCATTGCACAGCGCTTGAATACCCGTGCTATGGGATACGGCCGAGTTGATACCGAGAGTATCGACCGTGAGAATATGTTGAAGTATGTGCAGCCGCAGGATATTCGTTCGTTTGGACTTATTCCTGAGTTGGTGGGCCGTTTGCCGGTGCTGACACACCTCGAACCACTCTCTCGTGAGGCGTTGCGCAACATCCTTACAGAGCCTAAAAATGCGATTATCAGCCAGTATAAGGCTATGCTTGCTATGGATGGCGTGAAGTTGGAGTTTGCGGATGATGCGTTGGAGTATATCGTGGATAAGGCGGTGGAGTTCAAACTTGGAGCACGAGGCTTGCGCTCGATTTGCGAGGCTGTGATGAAGGATTTGATGTACGAGGCACCATCCTCTACCGAGGAGCATATTCTTGTTACTCGTGCTTATGCCGAGGAGTGCATCAATCGCACGCATATAGATAGACTCCGATAGGGTGTGTTAAGTCGTTGTGGCGATACTTTTTCGGGTACTTATGTGCACGGCGATGTAAAAAAGAAGACAATTTTTTGCAAAAAATTTGGACATTGCAAAAAAGTATATTACTTTTGCACTCGATTTCGCAGGAGATCTAAATGGTGGATGTAGCTCAGTCGGTTAGAGTGACGGATTGTGGTTCCGAAGGTCGTGGGTTCGAATCCCATCTTCCACCCGAAAAATGAGCAAGGAGATGTCGAGAACTCGACATCTTTTTGTTTTTTAGCACTACTCCTCCATAATTATTCCGCCGCCTAAAACCACATCGCCACGATAGAAAGCGGCTGCTTGGCCGGGGGCGATAGCGGTCAGGGGTTCGTGGAGTTGAAGGTGTAGGGTGTTATCGGGTAGCAGAGTGACCGTGCAGCGGTTCTCTTGTTTGCGGTAACGGATTTTTACGATGATATCGTCTTTATCCAAAAGTTGTGCAGGGTTGACTATATTCCACTCTTTCAAGCGCATTTCGGTGCGTTCCAACGACTTCAAATTACCGAGTACAACCTTGTTCTCGGCAGGTAGAATCTCCTTCACAAATACTGCTTGATTGAGGTCGATGCCAAGACCTCGTCGCTGACCAATCGTGTAGAACGGATACCCCTCGTGAAAGGCGATGAAGTTGCCCTCCACATCGACAAATTTGCCCTTCTGGATAGCATCCGCCTCCACTCTCTCACGAAGAAAAGAGCGATAGTCCATCGGACAAAAGCATACACCAAGGCTATCTCTCTTTTTTGCTGCCTTCAAGAATCCTCGCTCCTCTGCAATCTCTCGGACACGCTGCTTGGTCAGTCCGCCCATCGGTAAGACCATTCGCTCCAAGATATCTTGCGGTAAGCCCCACAGGAAAAAAGACTGGTTTTTATCCTCGTCAATGCCGTTTGTGATGTGCCAATATCCATCGATGCGCTCTCTCTGAACATAGTGGCCGGTGGCCAAATGGAAGATGTCCATTTTGTCGGCAATTTGGCGGAGCAACGGCCACTTTAAGTAGTTGTTACATAGGGTGCAAGGCACAGGCGTATGGCCGGCCATATACTCGCTGACAAAGTAGTCGATGATGGTCTTTTTGAAGAGCTCTCGTTGGTCGGAGACGATGTGTTGAATGCCAAGACGGTGGCATAACTCACGAGCGTCGTCGAGATATTCGGTGTTGCCATCCTTCTCGTAGAAACGGAAGGTTACTCCGACCACCTCATATCCAGCATCTTGCAGAAGTAGTGCCGCCACGGAGCTATCCGTACCGCCACTCATTCCCAACAAAACCCTCTTCTTCGCCTCCATAGCACAAATTTAAGGGAACAATCTCTTATTTGTGACTTTTCAACACTCTATCTCGTGTTGCATCGAGTTGTTTGAGACGACTCTCCACATAGTTCGAGAAGTCATCCCAGGTGTAGAATGGCTCGAAACCTTCGGGTGCAGGGGCAATCTCTCCAAGCGGAACGCTCGGATAGGTCGATGCAATCGGGTATGTGTGGTTGGGATACTTACTAATCTTTTCGAGTATCGCTGTGGACGATTGAGCCGAGGCTGCAACAACCAACAGCAAAGCAACTACAAAAAAGCTGATTCTTCTCATTTTAATTAGGTTTGTTTATACAAAGATAGACATTTTTTGTAACTTTGTCATTCGAAAAATTATGAAAAGTATGTCGAATTCACAGATTCTTCGCCGTCAATTTCTCGCCAATGTGGCACAGACCTCGCCATCGCCTATGCTCGTAGGTGTGGAGCGTGCCGAGGGTGTCTTTTTCTATACCCCCGAGGGTAAACGCTACTTCGACCTTGTGTCGGGAGTGTCGGTAAGCAATGTCGGTCACGCCAACCCGGCGGTCGTTGAGGCAGTAAAGCGTCAGGCCGAGCGATATATGCACGTGATGGTTTATGGCGAGATGGTCGAGCGACCACAAGTTGAGTATGCCGTAGAGATTGCCGAGGCGTTGCCTGAGCCGTTGGAGAGCGTCTACTTCCTCAACTCGGGTGCAGAGGCAGTCGAGGGGGCTTTGAAGTTGGCAAAACGATATACCCACCGTACCGAGATGATATCGATGCGTCGTGCATATCACGGCTCGACTCACGGAGCGATGAGTATGATGGGCGAGCCCGAGGGTGAGGAGTGGAAAAATGCTTTCCGTCCCCTTTTGCCCGATTGCAAGGCGTTAGACTTTAATTCGTTCGAGGATTTGCAGCAGATTACCGAGCGAACCGCTTGTGTATTGTGCGAGCCGGTGCAGGGCGAGGCGGGAGTGCGACTTCCCGAGGAGGGATACTTGCTGGCGTTGCGCCAGCGATGCGACGAGGTGGGAGCACTCTTGATTTTCGATGAAATTCAGGTCGGAATGGGCCGTTCGGGCGAGATGTTCGCCTGCCAAAAGTATGGCGTAACACCCGATATTATCTGCCTTGCCAAGGCATTTGGCGGAGGTATGCCGCTCGGAGCATTTGTTTCGTCAAAAAAGATTATGGATTCGTTGCAGGATAACCCTGTTCTCGGTCATATTACCACCTTTGGAGGTCATCCCGTATGTTGTGCCGCAGGCTTGGCAGCATTTCGTTACCTCAAAGAGTATAATGTCGTTGACGATGTTGAGCGTAAGGGCGCTCTCTACGAGGAGTTGTTAAGGGATCACCCTGCTGTACTCGAAATTCGTCGTAGCGGTTTGTTGCTGGCTGTGGAGTTGGGTACAGAGGAGCGATTGTTCAAGGTTATGGAACTCTTCAAGGAGGAGGGCATTATGAGCGATTGGTTCCTCTATTGCGCTACGGCCTTCCGCATCTCGCCTCCGCTTGTTATATCGGACGATGAAATTCGTGAGAGTGTGGAGATTATCCGTAGAGTGTTGGATAGATTATAGCCTTTATGACCTCAATACTAACCCTTGTAACCATTGCCGTTTACCTCTTGCTGCTCTTTGCGGTAGCAAGGAGGTCGAGCCATAACGCTAATAACGCCACCTTCTTCAAGGGTGGTCGTTCGCAGTCGGCTTTGGTCGTGGGGGTGGCGTTGATAGGTGCGCCTATCTCGGGTATTTCGCTTATCTCGTTGCCCGGCTCGGTAGGGCTTTCGGCATTCTCCTATCTGCAATTTATGTTTGGCGTGGTGGTGGGCTACACGATTATCGCCTATCTCCTTATTCCTCTCTTTTATCGCCTTAATGTAACCTCGCTGTATGAGTACCTCGACCGTCGTTTTGGCGTGAGCAGCCACCGCTCGGGAGCGTGGATATTCTTCGTGTCGAAGGTGTTGAGTGCCTCGTTGCGAGCCTTTGTGATATGTATCGTGGTGCAGCAACTCTTGTGCAATGCACTCGGTGTTCCATTCTGGGTTACGGCAGCACTATTTATCTTTTTGGTGTGGCTCTACACCCATAGAGGTGGCGTTGCATCGGTGGTATGGACCGATGTTCTTAAAACCCTCTGTATGGTGGGATGTATCGTACTTGCCATTCTCTTTGTGCTTCGTTCGCTCGACTTGTCGTTTGGCGAGGCTATGGCACACGCCTCGGAGAGGGGCTTCACGCAGATATTCTTCTTTGATGATGTGAATGATAGTCGCCACTTCTGGAAGATGTTCCTTTCGGGCATATTTCTGATTGTGGCAAATACGGGCCTCGACCAAGATATGATGCAGCGAGCATTGAGCAGCCGCACCCAACGCTCGGCACAGCGAAATATGGTGCTCTCCTCGGTCTTGCAGGTGGGTGTTATTGCGCTGATGTTGGTTTTGGGAGCGATGTTGCACCTCTACCTTGCGGAGAGCAATCTGAGTGTCGCAAAACCCGATGATGTGTTTGCCTTTGTGGCTACTCGTGAGGGTATGCCGCTTGCATTGTCGGTGTTGTTGGTTTTGGGTATAATTTCAGCCACCTTCTCGACTACGGGAAGTGCGCTCACCTCGCTGACAACAGCCTTTACTATGGATATTCTCGGCGGCAACAAGCACTTCGAGGAGGCGAAGCTGACACGAGTGCGAAAGGTTGTGCATATTGCGATTGCTGCGGCATTGCTGGTGCTGATGTTCGCCTTCGAGCGATGGAGCAACGACAGCGCCATAAATATGTTCTATCGCCTTGCGAGTTACACCTATGGTCCTCTGCTCGGAATGTTTACTTTCGGTATCGTATCGAAGAGGGTGGTGCGTGATAGATTTGTGCCTGTTGTGGTGGTGCTTGCACCCGTGTTATCACTCCTGCTCGACAGTAACTCCGAGTGGCTCCTGAATGGTTATAAATTTGGCTTTGAGATATTGTTGGTCAATGCAGCCTTGACAATGTTAGGGTTACTTATCATATCTCGCAAAAAATAGAAATGGGGCGGTTTTCTCCGCCCCACTCTTATTTTAAATACTTATCCAGCCACCCGAAGAACTCTCTGTTCCAGACAATCGAGTTCTGCGGTTTGAATACCTGATGTGCCTCATCCTCGAACGATACCAGGCGTGAAGGTATGCCCTGCGCACGAGCCGCAGTGAAGGCTTGGAGCGACTGGGTGTAAGGGATGCGGTAATCACGCTCTCCCGTAATAATCAAAATCGGTGTATCCCACTTTGCCACCGCTTTGTGCGGAGAGTTGGCATACGAACGCATAGCGGTCTTATTCTTCTGATCCCAATAAGCGCCTCCGTAGTCGTTGTTGAGGAAGAATAACTCCTCGGTTTCGCCATACATCGACTCGAAGTTGAAAATTCCGCAGTGGGCGATAAAGGCCTTAAATCGCTTGTCGTGGTGGCCTGCAAGGTAGAATGCCGAGTAGCCGCCATACGATGCTCCTACGCAACCCAAATGCTCCTTGTCGCACCACTTCTCCTTCGCTACATCATCAATTGCAGCGAGGTAATCACGAATGTTCTGTCCAGAGTAGTCGCCCGAAATCTGATCGAGCCACTCCTGACCGAATGAAGGCAGACCACGACGGTTTGGTGCTACTACAACATAGCCCTGCGCCGCCATAAGTTGGAAGTTCCAACGGTAACTCCAAAATTGCGACACAACACTCTGCGGACCTCCCTGACAATAGAGTAGAGTTGGGTACTTCTTTGATGCGTCGAAGTCCGGCGGAAGAATTACCCATACGAGCATCTGCTTGCCGTCGGTGGTCTTAACCCAACGCTTCTGCACCTCACCCATCTTGATGTGGTTATAGACAAAGTCGTTTACGGCAGTGAGTTTTGTCATTGCTCCGTCCGTGAGGTCGAAAGAGAAGAGTTCCGATGCCATTGAGATTGTCATCACCGAGCCTACGCAACGACCACCCTTAATCTCGAACGAGGTGATGTCGTGGTCGCCCTTGGTTACGACTTGAACTTTGCCTGTACCATCTGCCTTAACACGGCAAATCTGGTGCGTAGCCTCGATAGGGGAGATGAAGTAGATTGTTTCATCATCTGCCCATACAAGGTGTGAGGCATTATAGTCGAAATCGGCGGTAATATATTGCACCTTACCCGATGCGGTATCGTAGACCATCAGGCGAGCCTTATCCGCCTCGTTGCCCGGGCGTTCCTGCGAGCAGAAGGCAATCTTCGAACCGTTTGGCGAGAATACGGGATACTTGTCGTAGCCCACAAAAGCGAACTCCGAGTTGCCCTTGCAGATATTCTTTGTTGTGCCGCTTTCGAGGTCGTAGATAAAGATATCCGAGTCGGTCGAAACGGCATACTCCGCACCAGTCAAAGGCTTGCAGGTGTAGGCAAGTTGCTTGCTGTCGGGGCTCCACGCCATCTCTGCGTGATCAAAGTATGGCGCAAGCGGTGCATCCCAAGCCGACTCCTTGCCGATGATATCCTCGCCCGGACCTACGCCATTTGCCAACAAATCGGCAACAAAGATGTGGAGATACTCTCCCTTATCCCAATAGTCCCAATGGCGCACCATCAAATCGTCGTAGATGCGAGCCTTAGACTTCGCCATATCGTCGTAGATATCTGCCGAGTTTACATCCTTTGCGTGTACGAACTTGGTGTAGTAGAGGTGCTTCTCGTCAGGCGAGATGCCAAAACCCTCGATGCCGCCCTCGATATTCGATACCTGCCTTGGTTGCGAGCCGTCGGCCTGCATCTTCCATAGTTGCATCTCACCGCTGCGGGTAGTGGCAAACCAAATATCCTTACCATCGGTGCTCCATACGGGCGAAACAGATGTCGCCGAGAGGTCGGTCAGCTCCACCTCCTCGCCGGTTGCGAGGTTGCGACTTACGATTACCGAGATACCTCTGTTCTCTGCCATATTGTAGCGAGTGAGGGTGTAGAGCAGCGTTTCGCCATCGGGCGAGAGGGCGTGCGAACCTATGCGGCTCATCTTCCACATCACCTCGGGAGTGAGGCGGGCAGCGGCAATCTCTTCGGCCGTCAGGGCGTTGTCAATTTCGAGAGGCGCAGGGGCTGTATTGCACCCCACGAAGCCTAAAAGTGAAAATGCCATAGCAATAAATGATTTTTTCATACTCATATTTAGTTAAATTTTCTATCTTTGTATCCCACAAAGTAAATAACGAAGATGCGTACAGATATATTTTTCACCGATAAGTTGCTTATTCTCACCGACACTCCGAGTGGTGTCGAGGGGGCTTATCGTCTGCCTTCATCATACCTTTCGATTGCGAATGTACTTAAATTTTTCGAAACCTACAACACCATTGAGGTTTGCGACCGAGCAATCGAGGCTGTCAAAGAGCAGTTCTTTGCAGAATTTAAGTATATCGAGGCGGCAGGCGGCTTGGTCGAGAACGAGCGAGGCGAAACACTGATGATATTCTGCTATCGTCGTTGGGACTTGCCGAAAGGGCACGTCGATGCCGGCGAGAGCGACGAGGTGTGCGCTGTGCGAGAGGTTGGAGAAGAGACCGGAGTCGAAGGGGCAAAAATTGTTCGATTTTTGTGCAATACTTTCCACGCCTACGGCGTTTATGGAGTGTGGGAGTTGAAGCGTACGGCGTGGTTCGAGATGAAGACCAACCACTGCCAAACCAAACCACAGGCCGAGGAGGATATTCTCCAAGCCAAGTGGTGCTCACCCGAGGAGGTTGAGGAGAACTTGCGCACCACATACCCCACAATTCGCAATGTTTTTGCTGCAAAAGGGAGGTAGATTATGGTAAAAATTCTTTGGGTAGATGATGAGATTGATCTGTTGAAGCCCCACATCCTGCTTCTTCGCTCGAAGGGGTACGAGGTGGATACCTGCAACAACGGCTACGACGCAATAGATATGGCGTCGGATGTGGCTTACGATGTCATTATTCTCGACGAGATGATGCCGGGAATGACGGGACTCGAAACCCTGCCACTCATCAAAGATGTCCGCCCTACCACGCCCGTAATTATGGTTACAAAGAGCGAGGAGGAGGATATTATGGATAAGGCGATAGGCTCGAAAATTGCCGACTATATCGTCAAACCCGTACACCCGTCGCAGATGTTACCCCTCATCAAGAAGTATGTTCACTCGCAGCAACTCGTAACCGAGCAGACTACGGCCGATTATCGTGCCGAGTTTGGTCGTATTGCCGTGTCGATGCAGAACGCTTCGACCTTTCAGCAGTGGTGCACCATATATCGTAAACTTGTAAATTGGGATATAGAACTTTCGGGTGGCGATAGTTCCATTCGTGAGATTTTGCAGTATCAGAAAGTCGAGGCCAATCGCCTCTTTTCACGCTTCGTCTGCAACAACTACAAGGGGTGGATAAACTCTCGTGATGAGGCTACACCGGTGATGTCGCATACACTTATGCGCAATAAAATCTTCCCGGTTGCAGATAATCACACCAAGACCACATTGCTCCTTATCGATAACTTCCGCTACGACCAATGGCGTGCCATAAGCGGTATGTTGCGAGGTTATTTTGATATTGCCACCGATGACTTCTACTGCTCAATTCTGCCTACGGCTACGCAGTATGCCCGCAATGCGGTATTTGCAGGCTTGATGCCGTTGGCGATAGATAAGTTGATGCCGAACAAGTGGCTCAACGACAACGAGGAGGGTGGTAAAAATCAGTACGAGGAGGAGTTCCTCGCACGCCAGATAGCACAATCGGGCAAGCGCTACAAGTGGTCGTTCGATAAGTTGGTACGCCCCGAGGCGGGCCGTAAGTTGATTGACAATATCCAGCGCATCTACGATGCCGATTTTTCGGTTATTGTCTATAACTTTTTGGATATTCTTTCGCACGCTCGTACCGAGACCGAGATTATTCGCCAACTCACCGAGGATGATGCTTCGTTCCGCTCACTTACCTGCTCGTGGTTTGAACATTCGGAACTCTTTACGCTGTTGAAATTACTTTCGGAGCGTGGTCATACGGTTGTTGTAACCTCCGATCACGGCACCGTGCGTGTAGATAATCCGGTGAAGGTTACGGGCGATCGTGAAACATCGGCAAACTTGCGCTACAAGACGGGGCGCAACCTCGCCTACAATCGCAAGGAGGTGTTCGAGATTACCAAGCCAGAGGAGGTGCAACTTCCTGCATCAAACCTCACTTCGAGTTATATTTTCGCCTATAACAACGACTTTTTGGTCTATAACAACGACGCCAATCGTCATATCCGCTACTACCGTGATACTTTCCAGCACGGCGGAATCTCGATGGAGGAGATGATAGTGCCATATATCGTACTCCAACCAAAGAGGTAGGCATTTTTACTATTTAGCATAACAAAACAAGGAGCAACTGAAATAATTGCTCCTTGTTTTTGTGTGCTAGTTAATTTAGTAGGTGAGTGTATCATCCATCTCGCCGAAACCCGGAAGACCCACACTACCTCCGTAGCCGTTCTCTACGACCACTTCAAATATCTGAAACTCGGGAGCAGAATAGCCCAACAAAATCTCTTTTTTCATAGTCATTAAAGTTTTTAATCGTTAAACCACTCCGAATTAGTTTGCATACTGAGGCTCTGATGTTACACTTTCGATATAGCCGCAGTGGTCTTCGGCTGCGGTTGTTGCCGAAATAGCATTCTCTACACCATATATATAGTTATAGTAGGTATCCTTGGTCAAATGAGTAGGAGCATCCACCATAACATCAACGAAATTGTCCTCATTTGCATCGTATGCCTTATCTGGTCTACCTCTGTCAATCGAACCTCCTGCGTGGCAATATGTAGCACGCTTGGCATCATCGAAGTTACCCGAAATCATACCCAACTTACTCATATTGTAACACTTGATGTAGCATACAGCGTTTACATTGTTGAGCGGAACTCTGGTATAGCCTACCGCACCGCCAACATAAACATTATCAGCCTCGTTGCTAACGGTGATGTTTCCGGTATTGTAGAGGTTTGCTGCATCCTTCGACAGAACAATCATTGATGCAGATGCATTATGACCATACTCACCAATCAAACCACCGATATAGGTAGTTGTGCTGGTTGTCTTTGCACCCTTCTCTACAACGATAGCGCCTGAATTGTAGCAGTCCGAGAATGTGTTTTTGATGTTGTTATTTCTAATACGAGCGAAAAGACCTCCAACATAGGTTGCACCCGAGCAGTTTGCGGTTGCAGAGAGTGTAATAGCGCCGCTGTTGTAGCATTTATTCCAAGTCTGGTTGGTGTTTGTATCAGCCTGCAAACCCGAAACACTCAACTGACCTGTCGAGGTTGCATTGATTGTAATTGCACCCTCATTTCTTACATTAGTATAAGTGAAAGCGCCCTTAGCATCTCCAAATACACCGCCAACCAATGTCATAGCATCGGTTGAGCCGTTCAATACAACATTACCCTGGTTGAGTAAGTTTGTTGCACCGGCGTTACAGCCGTGAGCAACACCAGCCAAGTAGGTATAGCTTGGATTATTTACATTTGCAGTAATAGTTGCAGTTGCGTGGTTAGTAAGATCGCTTCCTCCGGCTTGGAGAAGAGGACAAATACCTGCGATATAGCGACGACCAAACTTATCATTGCTTGATACAGTTACTGTTCCGTAGTTGTTGGCAGTATCCACTGCTGCACCTGCTGTATTACCTGCAATACCTCCGAAGTACATCAATCCTGCGTCTACGGTAGTTTCGAAACCGATAGCAAGAGGAGCATTGTTTGTAGCATTTTTCAAAGTTCCATTTGCAGTCTGGGTACGAGCAACTACACCACCAACATATACGGTAGAAGCAATTGTATTCTTGTTGATAGTGATTGCTCCGCTTGCCTCGTTGGTTGCTGTGTCGATAGCTCCCTGTGCAAGTCCTACACAACCGCCAAAGTATGGGCTATTACCAAATGTTGCACCCTCGGCAACACTAATAGGAGCATTGTTTGTTACAGTAGTGATTGTTCCGGCAGCCTTAACGCCATCACCCAAATCATACTCCGGCATATATGCCAAGCAACCACCAAACAAACTAATGTACGAGAATGTTGCCTTGCCTATATTGATTGCACCGCCAGCATAGTTGGTCAAGTCGTTTACCACACTACCCGAGTTGGCTCTACCAACGCAACCTGCTGCAATCAACCAATTCTGGAATGTTGCACCCTCGTTGAAGTTGATAGCACCGCTATTTTCAGCATCCGATACGGTTGCAGTATTGCTTCGAGACTCAATGAGACCTACACAACCACCAATGTGGGTGTTACCCCTGAATGTTGCACGATTGATATTGATAGCACCGCTATTATCTGCCTCATAGATATAACCAACAGTCGAGCCGATTACGCCACCGATATAGCCTGTCAAAGCAACAACAGTGTTGTCGCTTACGGTGATTGAACCGGTGTTAGAGTATCCCTTAGCATCCTCGTCGTTAGCATTGTTATTCCAATCGCCAGCTACACCACCGAGTGCCAATGCTCCATACGAACCGGCAACGGTGATATTACCCGTATTGTTAGCATCCTTACATACTGAGCCATTCAATCCCACAACACCGCCAAGATGAACTCGATTGTGAGAAGAGAGATATGCCGACAAACCTGTGGTCGCAGCGTTTGCCGCAGCTACGGTGAGATTTACATTTATGTTCGCATCATTTCCTGCGTGCGCAAGAGCACGAGTGTAGAGTCTACCTACAACGCCGCCGATACATACATCCTTCCAGTTGTAGATGTTGACAATTGTACCTTCACAGGTGATTGTTCCACCCTGGTTATTATAACATCTCTGAACACTACCGCCATCACTGAATGCTACCACACCACCTACCAAGTAAGGGCGACTGGCAGATGTACTTCCGTTTGTTACGCACTTTACGGTAACAGCATTGTTGTTGCTCGAATCTCTCAACTCCGAGCCGCTTGCAAGTTGTCCGACTACACCGCCGCAGTAGATGTAAGCAATAGTAGTCTTCTCAGGAGAACCTCCCTCAGGCAACGATACTGCACCGTGGTTGTGCAGCTTGTGTAACTTTGCACTTGCTGCGCCATATCCCACAACACCACCGATGTTGAGCGTGTGGCTCTTACCTGAGCTATAAGTTACGCTTCCGTAGTTGGTGAGATTCTCACCCTCAGCTGTATTTGCATAACCGATTACACCACCTACTGCATTTGCACCATTACCGAGGTAGCGGCTTACGCTTACATTGCCACGGTTGGTAAGGTTCTTAGCCTTGCAAGCAGCGTTGTTGGTGTGAATATAACCAACTACACCACCGATATTATCAATAGTCTTACCAGAGAATGTTGAAGATGGAGTCGACATCTCGGCAACATCGATTGAACCGCTATTCTCGCAGCGATGTATATCTGCACATACAACATTCTCCTCGCCCAATACCAATGCGCTAACATAGCCTACGATACCACCGATGCAAGGATTAACCACGGCGTCGCCTGATGCTTGAACCTGATCAATATCAATGCTTACCTTGCTTGTACAGTCAGCAATATCAACACCGCAAACATATCCTACAAGTCCGCCGATAGCGAACGAAGTATACTTATCGTTGCTACCAACAGTGTAGCTTGTACAATTCACCGAAAGGGTTCCGCTTGCAGAGCAGTGCTCGAATGTTGGGGTGATGCTCTCGGTTGCTACGATGTTTCGTGCGAAAGCGCCAACATTCGGATTTGCAGTCTCGGCGATGTTTACGCCTGTGAGGTGCAAGCCCTTGAATGATGCGCTTGTTGTGCCGAACAAAGGTGCAGTCAAGCCCTTAATCGAGTAGCCATTACCAAGAACGGTGTGGCTGTAACCCTCGATTGGAGTCCAAGCCTCACCCGTCATATCAACATCCTGCACGAGGAGCATATTCTTATCCAAAGTTGGAGCTGCCGCTGCAAAATCCAACAAATCCTGAGCACTCTTCACCACAAACACCTTGTCCGTAGCGGCATATTTGAGGGTGTTCTTGAATGCACGGAGCTGTCCTGCTGCGAGAGGCTTCTCGTCGTCAGCCACAACAGTTGCGTTCATCACGCCACCATTCTTGTCGTAGAGAGTAACATACAACTCGTCATATACGCCCGCAGGTACTACAATGTGGAGGTAGGTAGGCTCTGCCGAGAGAGTTACACCTTCGACAAACGAGTAACTGATAACCTCGGTTGCGCTCTCCGACGGAGTTACAACGCCGGTCTCGAAGTCGAGGTTAAATACGCCTGCGATAGGAGTACGGTCAGCGGTCGAAATCTGAGCATAGGCAAGTGTCGGATATTTGCCTTCGCCATCAGCGTCAGCATTTACACCAACCTTCAATACGCCGGTGAGGTGTTTCAATGCAATACCTTCATTTGATGAGCTATAACCATACATAGTTGCCACATTGTCGCCAAACGAAGTCTGCGAAGTGTGAGTCTGCTCACCTTTGAATACTACTGTGTTGTCGGCAGCCGCAGGGTAGGCGATGCGATAAACATCAGCCTGAACAGGCGCTGTGAACTGAGCGAAATTTTTACCCACATAGTCGGCAGGCACAGCATCAGAAGCCACGCCGTTTACCGAAATCTTGTCGCCTTCGCTCCAATAGAGAGGATACTTTTGACCGGCAAGCTCGCCGAGATGAGTACGCAAATCTTTCGAGTCTGCAATCTCCACCGAAATAACACTCTTCACCTCGTCGTTTGGGTTGTTGCCCAACTGAATGGTCTGGTCAGCAGTCGGGTCCGTGACGCACGAAAATGCGAATACCACAGCCGCAACTGACATCAACAGTTTTGTCAAATTTTTCATAGTGTTTTGTTTTTTAGGTTGTTTAGTATTGTTTTTAGGTTTATTGTCCGCTTTTTAATTCATTGATAATGAATAACTTAAACCTCAAAATCCCCCCCCCCGATAATTTCGGGGAGGGGATTTTATATCCATTTTATCTGTTACTATTGCAAATATATACGAAATTTTGATAAGTAACAAAAAAAGATTACCTTTGTTCGGTAAAAAATAGAAAAGGGAAACAAACAGTAAACAAATAAAAACCACAAACTTATGGCAGAATTTAACAAGTATCGCTCAATATACTCTCACGACGAGTTGATGGAGCGTTTGCGCAAATTGAAGCATGTTGCTCTCGATATGGATGGCACAATCTATTTGGGTGCAACCCTCTTCCCATACACCAAGGCGTTCCTCTCGGGCGTGAAGGAGATGGGTGTGAACTACTCGTTCCTTACCAACAACCCTTCGGCAGGTATCTCTGACTACCTCGCAAAGTTGGCAAAGTTGGGTATCGAGGCTACTCGTGATGAGATGTACACCACCTCTATCGCAACTATCGACTACATCAAGACTCACTATCCTGAGGCAAAGCGCTTGTTCCTCCTCGGCACTCCTTCGATGATTGCGGAGTTCGAGAATGCAGGCTTTGTTTCGACTGCCGACTCGGCTGATGATGTACCGGATGTAGTGGTTGTAGCTTTCGATAAGACTTTGCAGTATGACCGCCTCTGCCGTGCAGCGTGGTGGGCTTCACAGAATGTACCTTACATCGCTACAAACCCTGACCGTGTATGTCCTACCGACCAGCCGGTAGTGTTGGTGGATTGTGGCTCAATTGCTGAGTGTATTGCTCACGCCACAGGTCGTCGTCCCGACATCACCCTCGGTAAGCCGGATCCAAATATGCTCTCGGGAATCCTCGGTCGCTTCGGCTACGAGGCTGATGAGGTAGCAATGGTTGGTGACCGCATCTACACCGATATCGAGATGGCTCACAATGCAGGTGCTTTCGGTGTGTTGGTACTCTCTGGCGAGACCACTTTGGAGGTTTGCGATGCAGCACCAAAGCAGCCACACCTTGTTTGCGACAGCATCGAGGTTCTCGGTGAACTTATTAAGGAGGCGCACGGTTTGAAATAATAACTTATGGATACACAGACACAAAAACGATTTAAGATTTGGCAGTGGCGCACCATCATTGTAACGATGTTGGGCTACGCCTTCTTCTACTTCGTTCGTAAAAACTTCTCGTTCGCAATGCCTGGCTTGGCTGCCGAGTATGGTATCTCGAACACCTCGTTCGGTATCATTTTGGCTGTGGTAGGCTTGATTTACGGCTTCTCACGCTTCTTGAACGGCATTTTGGCCGATAGAATGAATGCTCGCTACCATATGTCGCTCGGACTTATGCTCTGCGCCTTGGCGAGTATCGCCTTTGGCTTTGCACCGCATCTGCTCGGCGTGGAGATTGGCGTAGCACCGCATATTTTGGTTGTGGCATTCGCAATTTTGTTGGTGTTGAACAACATCTTCCAGGGCAGTGGCTTCCCTCCGTGCGCACGCCTCTTGTCGCACTGGGTTCCACCACACGAGTTGGCAACAAAGATGTCGATTTGGAACACCTCGCACTCGATTGGCGCAAGTGTACTCGCAATCCTCTGCGGATTTATTATGGGTACTATGGGTGTCAATGTCAGCAACGACAGCGAGGCGGTAGAGAAGATTACCTACAACTATGTATCGAAGAACTTCAAGGACGATGTCAAGAAGTCTTCGCATCATATCGCCAAGGTCAATGGTATCGAAATAGTTGAGCAGGAGGATGGCTACCTCGTATATGCCGATTATACCTATCGCCCGAACTATGAGGGTGGCAAGCAGGTTCGCACGGAGTACAACTTTTCGCACGAGAACTTCCTCGCCGTACAGAAGGCTATGGAGGCGAGGGGCGAGGTTGAACCTGCGGAGTTGGCTGCCGAGTGCAACATTCCGGAGCCACAGGCAAAGGCCTTGCAGAGCATCGTATCTCGTTCGGAGCATACGGGTGCTTGGCAGTGGTGCTTCTGGATTCCGGGCTTGATAGCATTGCTCGGTGCTTTGGGCTTGTTCGTATTCTTGCGTGATACACCGAAGTCGGTGGGCTTGCCTGAACTTGAAATGACAAAGACAGCCCTTGACGACGAGGCGCAGGATGGCTCGGCACGCCGTGCTTATGTGCAGAAGATGGTCTACAAGAATCCTATCATCTGGGTTTTAGCTATTGCCAACTTCTTTGTCTATGTCGTGCGCTTCTCGGTGCTCGATTGGGGTCCGAAGTTCTTGATTGAGGCTCGTGATTTGACCTATGCAACTGCCGGTGGAGCGGTGGCAATCTTCGAGATTTTCGGTATTATCGGTATGTTGGTGGCAGGTTGGGTAACCGACAAATTCTTCGATGGCAAGGCACACCGCACCTGCTTGTGGTGTATGGTCGGAACGGCTCTGTTTATGACAATTTTCTACTTCTTGCCACACGATATCGAGCCGATGATTTTGATTTGCGTATTGGCAATGGCGGGCTTTTTTATCTACGGTCCGCAGGCGCTTATCGGTATTGCAGCGGCTAATCAGGCTACCAAGAAGGCGGCTGCTACGGCTAATGGCTTGGTTGGTATCTTCGGCTATTTGAGCGTCTTTGTATCGGGCTTGGGCGTAGGTGTTTTGGTCGACCACTTCGGCTGGAACTATGTATTTGTCGGAATGATTGCTATGGCAGTTGTAGGTGCAGTTGTCTTCCTCTCGATTTGGAAGGCTCGCCGTGATGGATACGACAAGGCTAACAGCTTGCAGTAACAGAATGAGAAGGTTACTTGTCGTTTTGGCGCTCGTCGCCCTTGGCGTATCGACCATATCGGCAAAGAGGGTTCGTGTGATGTCTTACAATATCCACAACTGCGTGGGCGATGATGGTATTAAGTCGTGCAAACGCTGTGCGGATATTATCCTCGACGCTCGCCCCGATGTGGTAGCTGTGCAGGAGTTGGATAGTATGACAACCCGTAACAACTACTATGTGCTTGGTGAGATGGCCAAGCAGACGGGCTACCACGCCTATTATGGCAAGACCATTCCATATAAAGGTGGCGGCTATGGCATAGGCGTTCTGACCAAGAATAGGGCCTTATCGGTGAAATTTTATAAGCTCCCTTGTCGCAAGGAGCCTCGAGGCTTGCTGTTGGTGGAGATGAGGCACTACTACCTCATTGCCACTCACCTCTCACTCGTGAAGGAGGATAGACTCTCGTCGGTGGAGATTATTCGAGATATCGTATCGAAACTCGACAAGCCGGTCTTTATTGCGGGAGATATGAATGCCAAGCCGGCATCGGAAACAATGCAGCAATTCGGTAGCTATGCCGAGGTGCTGAACAACACTGAGAAGAGCACCTTCTCGGCGAAGAATCCTCGTATATGCATAGACTACATCTTGGGTACAAACGGTTTGTTCGAGGTGGAGAAGGATTATGTATATTACGAGAGCCTTGCGTCGGATCACCTTCCGCTATATGTGGATGTAAAGTTTGAAAAAGTAAGAAATAATGGCAGATAACTATCTCGGTCGCAAGATGGAGGAGTACGAGGCGCAGAAGTGCGCCTCAGTGCGTACTCGAAGGGTGTCACTGATGTCGCTCCTTGCGAAAAACCGCTCGGTGCGTGGTTACGACCACTCATTCAAGGTGCGCCACGACCAACTTGTATCGCTTATTGAGGCGGCACGATTAGCTCCTACGGCGATGAATCAGCAGGCTCTGCGCTATCGCCTTGTTGCGGAGGAGGAGGCTCACCTCGTAGCACCTCATATCCGCTTGGGTGCAGCCCTGCCCGAACTGCATCTGCCGTTCGAAGGTACCGAGCCGCAAGCCTTTGTGGTGATTTGCACAACCAAGGAGGGGCGATTTGTCGATATGGACCTGGGTATCGCCACGCAAACCATTTTGCTTCGTGCCGTGGAGATGGGTTTGAATGGTATCTGCATTGCAGCTTTCGACAAGGAGGCTGTTAGCGAGGCTCTGCAACTCCCGCTCACTCCGCAACTAGTGATTGCCATAGGTCGCTCTGCCGAGCGCATCGAGGTGGTCGATATAGCCGAAGGGGAGAGCCAAACCTACTACCGCAACAACGGCACGCACTTCGTTCCGAAACTCAGAACCGAGGAGTTGATAATAAAATAGGATTGCAATTCGCAATCCTATTTTAATTTATAGGTAAAACCTTCATATTTGAGCAACAACGGCTCGCATCGCAGATATATCTCACGAGCGAGAGCCTGCTGTGTTGGTCGCTCCGAAGAGATATCTTTCAGATACTTCTCATCGGCCGGATGCTCCGCAGCACACAACTCCTCGCAGAGGTGTCGATGACGGCGCAAAGCGGCGAGGTTTTTACTCGAAACATCGCCCGTGCGGGCGTACTCTGCCAACGCCTCGACCAAAGGTCGGAAGGAGCTCTTATCACCCAAATCGGGCAAAATCTCCTCCAAGCACTCCCACTCCTCCAAAGCGATGTAGCACAATGCCAACTGTGGCGTCGCCTCGATATGGTCCTCACTGTCGCACTCTAACAAAAGTTCGAGTTGTGCAGCCGAAAGCTCTACATCGCCTGCCAAGAAGTTATCCACCGCCGAGCCATAGATAATCTCTATCGCTGCACGGGTGTTGGGGTGCGAGAAATCCAACTCGACAGCCTCCTCTTCGGGCAGCACCTCTACAATCTGCTGAAAGGCCTTATAACGGGTATTGCACGCCCCCTCGAAGTTGCCTTCGCTCTCCTGTGTGTGGGCGTGGTCAAGCAACTTGGCAAACTCACCACCAAGTAGGATATAATTCTGATTTTCAGTCGGTTTTAGAGTTATCTTTCCCATAGTAACCTATCTATTTTAGGCTCGCCTTGTTGCGGTGCACCATATTATACAACATTATAGCCGAGAGGCAAGCGGTTGCTACGCCGCCCCAAATATACGCCAAAGTAACTGCGCCCATACCTACAAACTGCTTCGATACAAAGACAAACGACGAGCAGATATAGGTCATAAAGATAGCCGGAATGAGCGCTACCCAATAGTTGCGCTTCTCTTTGTGGAGGTAGACCACAATGCACCACAACACCACCGATGCCAAGGCTTGATTTGTCCAAGCGAAGTAGCGCCAAACAACATCGAAGTTTATGAATGTGAGCGCAACACCCGCAGCAAAGAGTGGCACGCAAATTACAAGTCGCTTCCACTTTGTGCGCTGCTCGATGTGGAATACATCGGCAATAATCAATCGGGCCGAGCGGAATGCTGTGTCGCCCGATGTTATAGGTGCTGCTACAACACCCAAAATTGCGAGAATACCTCCCACTATGCCGAGCGTAGTGGTAGAAATCTCATTCACAACCCACGCCGGAGTATGGCCGACCATAGCAGCCGATATTCCACCCTCGTTATAGAAGAATGCCATCGAGATAGCTGCCCAAATCAAGGCGATAATCGACTCCGAAATCATCGAGCCGTAGAATACAAATCGGCACTCACGCTCATTGTTCACACAGCGAGCCATCAGTGGCGACTGCGTTGCGTGGAAGCCCGAAATTGCACCACAAGCAATGGTTATAAAGAGGGTTGGCACTAATGGTAGATTTGCCTTGTTGATGTGGAGATTTTCGAGTGTCATACTTGGAATGGTGTAGTCGCCAAAAATCAACACACCCAACAAGCCGAGTGCCATTGTTACCAGTGCAATGCCGAAGAGTGGGTAGACCTTGCCAATAAGCTTGTCGACAGGCAAAAGGGTTGCGATAAAGTAGTAGGTGATGATGATTGCCAACCACCAATTCTTAGATATAAGTTCAAACTTTGTCGAGAGGATGTCGGCCGGGCTCACCACAAAGACAACACCCACCAACAAGAGCAACACGACCGAGAAAACACGCATAAATGCTCCTGCGCCCTTGCCGAGGTAGCGAGCTACAATCTCGGTGATGCTCAAACCGTCGTTGCGTACCAAAATTACACCCGAGAGGAAGTCGTGCATTGCACCCATAAAGATACCACCAAATGTAATCCAGAGGAATGCCACCGGGCCATAGCAAGCGCCGAGGATTGCGCCAAAAATTGGGCCTGTGCCGGCAATGTTGAGCAGTTGTATAAGGAATGTACGCCAACGAGGCATCGGCACATAGTCCACACCATCGTACAACTTCGCACTTGGCACTTGCGCTTTGGTGTCAATCTTGCACACTTTATCGAGATACTTTCCGTATGTGAAATATGCTGCAATGAGCAATACCAAGCAGCAGATAAAAGCTATCATATTTGGGTTAATTTTTTGTTTAGTTATGCGAAGGTACAAAAAAATATGGAAAAGTTGTGCAAATGGCGATTTTTTGCGATATTTGCGTAACGGAATCGCCAGCCTCGTTGCCGATTTAGCTCAGCGGTAGAGCACTTCACTCGTAATGAAGGGGTCTCGGGTTCAAATCCCGAAATCGGCTCTGATAACAAACAAGCAAAAAGCCCAACTAACGCTGTTAGTCGGGCTTTTTACTATAATTGGGAGGCGATTACTCCAACAAAAATGCCAACATCTCAGGAATCTTGGTGTAGTCGAGAACATGGATGTAGTCCATACCGCCAAGACGAACATGGCTGTCGCCACCGCCATCGCCCATATCGTCACCCATAAACAACACCTGCTCCTTGGTATAGCCGTGCATCTGTGCATACTCCAATGTTGCATCGTACTTGTTGTACTGCTTGCCTACGATGTCGAACGATGACGAACCACCGATATATACGGTGTAATCCTTGAAGATATCCAATACCTCAGGGTACATTACACGGCGCTTTGCACGATCCGGATCGAAGACAATCTTCTCCTCCTTTGGTGCGGTAGTACCGAGCAAGCCGAAGGTTACCATACCGGTCTTGTGGAACTCGATAGGCTCGCCATAGTAGTTGGTGTAGCCATACTTCTCACGCAAGTAGTTGGTCTTTTCGAGGAAGAATGCAGCATCAACCTCGGTAACAATCTGCTTTGTAATAACCAACTCGCCATCCACAACCTTTGCGTGCTGCATACCGTAGTTACCCACGATGTCGATTGGGTACTGCTCCATCTGCTTGTGGATACGAGGTGCGTTACCTGCGCCACACATTACGATGTGATACTTCTTGCCGAGTGCATCGAGCAACGCCTTGTTAGCCTCAGGCATTGGGCATTTGTGGTTTGACAAAGTGCCATCGAGGTCGAATACGAGCAACTTCTTCTGCGCACGCAACTCTGCTGCGTGAGCCTTGGTGTACTCCTCGCCGAGGCACGATGCACCGTTGTACCACGCCTGAATCTGCTCTGGCGAAGACTGCTCCATAAGTTGTGTAAACGACAACTCCTGTGCCTTTTTCTCTGCGCAACCTGTGCTCATTGCGGCTACCGCAGCAACAAGCAAAATAGAATAGATCATTTTCATAGTTTTGTTTTTTAAAATAGGTTTATAAATATGTTTTACTGTTTCAAATTCTTTCTCGGCTCTTGGCGCACAACGACAATATCGTCCAATGCGAAGTATGCAGGGTATGGGTTATACTCTCCCTCGCCATCCCACTTGATATACATACGGAGTCGGTCGATTTTACACATCGAGGTCATATACCACTTCTTCCACCCCTCGAAGGCCGGCTTGCCATTCTTGTAGAGGTAGAACGATGCTATTGCCTGTATCTCATCAGAGCCGTTTACATAGCCCACAGCCTCAATCCAAATCGACTCGTTCTCACCGAGAGGTCGCTCGGCGGTGCGGTAGCCATTGCCCGTAGCGTTGCGTGAGTAGGTGGTATTTGCCACCATCATACTCTCTATAAAGCTCGTTTTGCTGTTGAATCGAAGCTCCACATAGCCGCTCATAAAGCAGTTACAGATAAGGAAGTTTTTACCAGAGTATGGGCTGTCGACATAGGCGTAGAGCTGCTTCTCGAATGTTCCATCGGTGTCGGGCTCTTTACTGCAAAAGTTCGACACGGCAACACCCTCCCAATAGCCCGACCAAGGCTCTGTGACCTCGCCTGCGAGGTCGCTTTTCTCATCGTGCCACTGATAGGTAAAACTGCCTTCGGTGAGCTTATCCTTGTTGAGGTTGCCATCAACAAGATTATCCCAATACGCCCCCTCGAAGGTGCAAGGGTAGTAATTTACATCGTATTTGTCGCTCTCGGGCACACAAGCCATCACAGCCAATGCCGCCAATGCAAATATAACTCTAAATAGTTTCATATCTTTAATTTTTTATCTTCCCCAACTATCACGGTCGAGAGTTCGGTAATTTATCGCCTCGGCAATATGCATCGGCTCGATGTTTTCGGCACTCGCCAAGTCGGCAATCGTGCGTGCCACCTTAATGATGCGGTCGTAGGCACGAGCCGAGAGGTTCAGTCGTCGCATCGCACTCTCCAAGAGGCTGCGCACCTCGCTGCTGAGTGGGCAGAAGTGGCGCAACATTGCCGAATTCATCATCGCATTCGAGTGAATTGTCGTACCCTTAAAGCGGCGTGATTGAATTTCACGAGCCGCCATAACACGCTTGCGAATCTCGGCACTCGACTCCTCGACTTGGTTGCCATTTATCTCGGATAGCGGTACCGGCACGACCTCTATGTGCAGATCAATGCGGTCCAACAAAGGACCCGAGATGCGTGAGAAGTAGCGATTTATCGCAAACGGCTGGCACGAGCACTCCTTGGTCGGGTGGTTGTAAAATCCGCACGGACAAGGGTTCATTGCACCTATAAGGGTGAAGTTCGACGGATACTCCACACTATATTTTGCTCGTGAGATGGTAATCATCCTATCCTCCAATGGCTGACGCAACACCTCCAATACATTACGGCCAAACTCCGGCAACTCGTCGAGGAACAACACTCCGTTGTGAGCCAAACTAACCTCGCCGGGTTGTGGCGACTGGCCGCCACCGATAAGCGCCACCTGCGAAGTGAGGTGGTGAGGTGCTCGGAATGGGCGTTTGGTCATCAGTCCGATGTTCTCGCCCAACTTACCCGCTACGGAGTGAATTTTTGTAGCCTCAACAGCCTCATCCAAGGTCATTGGCGGCATAATCGTAGGCATACGGCGAGCCAACATCGTCTTACCCGAGCCGGGAGCGCCAATCATCAGCACATTGTGGCCTCCTGCGGCTGCAATCTCCAAGGCACGCTTCACATCACGCTGCCCCTTAACATCGGCAAAATCCTCGGCATAGAGGCTCTGCACCTCGGTAGCCTCGGCAACCTTTGCCTCGGCAGGAGTAATATCTGTTTCGTTGTTCAGATAGGCGATAACCTCTGACAAACTCTGCACGGGTATCACCTCCAACCCCTCGACAACAGCCGCCTCGTGTACACTTGCAGCCGAAACGACTATGCGACTCAAACCACTCTCCTTGGCCATTACGGCAAGCGGCAAAATACCTCGTACCGGCTTTACAGCTCCATCGAGCGAGAGTTCTCCCACAAACATCGTATCGGCAAGGCGTGTATCGAGAACTTGTTGCGTAGCGGCAAGAATACCCACTGCAATCGGTAGGTCAAAGCCCGAGCCCTCCTTGCGGAGGTCGGCAGGAGCGAGGTTTACAACCACCTTTTTGGCGGTCATTCGGCGTTGCGAGTTCTCGAAGGCAGAGCGAATACGCTGCTCGCTCTCCTTCACGGCATTATCGGGTAAACCCACAAGATAGAGGCCAATGCCACCACCTGCAACATTCACCTCGACATCGACCTTTACGGCCTTAATGCCTACAATTGCTCCCGCAAAACACTTTACAAACATTACCTAAATATCTTTTAGTACTTCACCGTCGAGTAGTCTGTACCATTGGTGATTTTTGTTTCGGTATACTCATTACCAAATTGGTCCGTCGCTACAACCTTGATGTTGTCGAAAGAGCCCTTCTTCAACTTATACATATACATATGGTAGCACTGCGCATTGGTACCAAATGCCCAATCGTTAAAGTTAAGTACACCATTGGTAAGCCCCGAGAAGTAGATGTCGCCTGCTGTTACTACCGATGACTTGTACGGATTTGAATCTGTGCCATCACCTAACATATAGCCATAACCTGCGCCATCTGCACTTGGAGTTGTTTCCTCATCACGATAAATCTTCGGACGGCGGAAGTGCTCCACATTGGCCAACTGACCATTTGCCACTGATATATTTGTCATCTTGCCCGAGTATTCGCCATCCTCGTAGACCTTAATAGTCCACTGGTTGTCAGCCATATATACATTTGCCAACAAAATATCCGTGTCGAAGTTGAAGGCGTAGTAACCGGTAGTGCCTGTTGTTTTATCTCCACCAGTAACCGCATCTCCTCGATAGAGGCGCATCTGGTGCGAACGATGTTTATCGGTTGCGCTATATCCGATATGATACCAATCGGTGAAGGTTGTGCCCTCGGCAAGGAATACTCCATAACCTGCAGGCGAGCCATCGCCACACAAATACGAGGTCCACCAAGCACCACACAAAGCACCCATATTGTGCTCATAGATATTAGGTTGCTTTGCACCCTTGATATGCTGAATAAGGTGAGAGTGTCCCGACATAATGTGGGCCTCCTTGTACTCATTTATCAAATCACGAGTCATATCGATATATGAGCCGCCACCATCCTGGAAAGGAATATGCACACACAAGATAACGGCCTTGTCCTTCGGCACGAGTGCCAAGTCCTGCTTCAACCATCGGTATTGCTCCGGGAGAAATGCTCGTCGCATCGAGTCCTCGCAATCCTCGGCGCTGTTATACACAATGTTTCGCATACTGATAATGTGCATATCGCCACGATCGAATGAGAAGTTTACCGGACCGCATACATCCTCGTGGGCACGCTGTGCCTTCAACTCCGTCGTAGAACTACGATCGTCGGTTTCGAGGGTAACACCACTATCTTTACCAAAGTAGGTGTTGTCGTGGTTGCCCATAACGTGGAATACCGGCATACCGGTCTTTGATACGGCAAAGAAGTCAAATACATCTTGGCGATATTTAGAACGGTCGTCTCTGTTATTATTCGAAATCAAATCGCCGAGGGTAATGGCATAGCAAGGGATATTCTGTGACTGCCAAGTCTGGGCGTGTGCTTTAATCGCAGGGATAGCCTCATCTCGAAGGCGATTTCTACCTGCATTAGAGCCAACCTGCGGGTCGCCAATCACAAAGAGAGCAAACTTCTCCTCCTTGCCGTTTGCAAGTGGTTTGAGTTTGAAATCGTAACGCTGGTTCTTTGCGTTGTACTTATGATAGAAGCCCGGTTGATCATTTTTGATAGGGATTTCGTACTCCGCAGGAACGGTTATATAGATATGCCACGCATCCTTGGATGGGGTGATGATATACAAACCATCGCTGTCGGTCTGGGTGATTGAGAAACCATCAGTCACGGCAACGCCCTCGATAGGGTTGTTGTCGGTATCGGTTACATAACCATATATAAAGTCGGGGGTGAGGATGACATCATTCTTGACCTCGAATGCCGAGAGGTCGTAGACCTTGTCGCAGTCGTAGGTGAGTGGCTGGAACTTGTGAATAGTGCCCGCTAAAACGGTTTTGTTGTTCCAGTTGCAGCGCATCTTGCCACCCTCGCCGTCGTAAAATACGACGGTACATTCGCCTACATTACCCTTTGGCAAGGCGATGTAGAGCACCTGCTCCTCGCTTGTGGAGAGAGTAAAGTTGCTTGGCAGGGTGTAAACGACCTCATTCGAGGTGTTGCTGCGAGCCGAGAGGGTTGCGGTTTTGCAATCTACATCAAAGTCGCCTGCAATTTTGTTCTCCGCAGTGATTACCACCTTGCTCAATGTGATGCCTTCATTCTTTGCCTTTACCGGAAAACGCAAAACACCGGCGAGTGGCTGTAATAGTGCATTTGCCTCACTCTTGTTATCCACATATCCGCACATCGGAGCAGCTCCGAGAGAGAATGTGCCCTCAGCATAGCTCTGCACAGCGGGGAATGTCACTATTGGTGTAGATGGTGAGGTTTGTGCGTGTGCCGGATAGGTGATGCTAAGTGGATATGAAACCTCGTTGTCGAAGGTGAAGTTTGCTACCGAGCGATTGGTTGCATCAATCTGAGCCTCGTGAGAGTGCTCACCATTGATGGCGATGCAATCACCTTCGCTCCAATAGAGAGGATAGACGCCGTCGTCGCCTTTCTCGCCGAGTTGGACACGATTGCTCTCCCTGATACCCACTTTTAGGCTGGTGATGCCGTTAGGTGTACCCACCGAAGCATCATTCATATCGTTTTGACATCCTGCAAGCAAAACCGCTCCAAGAATGAGTATTAGCAATCTTTTCATATTTTGGTTAGTTTTAAGGTTTTTTCGTCTTTTAGAATGGGACAACATCGCCCGAAGGTGCTCCTACACGAGAGATGTCGAACTCGTTGCTGGTTGCACCCTGCAAGCCCGTTGGCTGCGAGAAGGATGCACTCGCCACCTCCTCGTATTGGTCGAACGACGGTTGCGTCATTGCGGTATTTATCTGATCCCAGTTGGTGAACTTCGCCTGCTCCTTGATAAAGCGCAACTTCACATCCTCAACCGAGCCGTTACGGTGCTTGGCGATGATAAACTCTGCCAATCCCTCCACCGGTTCCTCTCCCGGACCTGCGGTGAAGCCGTAGTACTCAGGACGGTGGATAAAAGCTACAAGGTCGGCATCCTGCTCAATAGCTCCCGACTCACGAAGGTCGCTCAACTGTGGTCGCTTCGAACCGCCACGAGATTCTGTGGCACGGCTCAACTGCGAAAGTGCGATAATCGGCACATTCAACTCCTTGGCGATACCCTTCAACGAGCGAGAGATAAATGCCACCTCCTGCTCACGGTTACCCTTGTCGCCTGCACCTGCTGCGGTCATCAGCTGCAAGTAGTCCACCATAATGATTTTGATTCCGTTGTTCGCCTTCAAGCGACGCACCTTCGAGCGGAACTCGAAGATTGACAACGCCGGTGTATCGTCGATATAGAGCGGAGCCATACCCAAAGCCTTGGTGTTTGTTTCGAGCGACTTCCACTCCGACGGGGTGAGTTTTCCGCTGCGGATGGTCTGGCCGTGAATACCGGTCTCGGCACACACCAAACGAGTCATCAACTGCACCGACGACATCTCCAACGAGAAGAATGCCACCGGAGCATTGTAATCAACCGCCATATTTCGAGCCATTGTGAGGGTAAACGCAGTTTTACCCATCGCAGGACGAGCAGCGATGATGATAAGGTCTGACGGCTGCCAACCGAGTGTGATATTATCCAAATCGGTAAAGCCTGTGCAGACGCCGCTGTAACGAGAGTCGTTTTCGGCAGCCTTCTCAATCTGGCGAATTGTGGCACGCAGGATGTCGCTTGCGGTCTGCACCGAACGCTTAACATAACCCTCGGTAATCTTCAACACCTCGCCCTCGGCATAGCCGATAAGGTCGTTTACATCGATGGTGCTGTCGTAGGACTGACGCTGGATTTCGCTCGATGCACGAATAAGTTCACGCTGGATATGCTTCTGTGTGATAATTCGAGAGTGGAACTCGATATTGGCCGCCGTACCTACACGCTGGGTGAGTTGCGCAAGATAGGTTGCACCACCAACCTTCTTCAACTCTCGCTTCGATTTGAGTTGATTGGTTACGGTGAAGAGGTCGATTGGCTGCTGCGCCAATGCCAACTCGTTCATCACACGGTAGATGAGTCGGTGCTCCTCCTTGTAGAACGACGCCTCGGTGAGGTACTCCTGCACCTCGGTTATTTTGTCCGATTCGAGCATCAATGCTCCGAGGACCGCCTCCTCCAACTCTACTGCCTGTGGTGGTACGGTACCTGCAACCTCCGGTGCCAACTCTGCGAATGCACCACTATTCTTGCTATTTTTGAAATCCTTTGCCATCCTTTTTATTCAATTATCCCACAAAAGTAGCCTTTTTTTGTCACTCCATCAATATGCGCTCGTGCGTGTGTGTTGAAAACTCTGTTCATAACGGCTGTAACAGCCGTAGAATCGCCACTCTATAACGCTCTGTGATGTTTATATCTTTTTGAAAACTCTATCTCTCCTGCATAATGCGGCGTGATACCGACAACGATGCAATACTAATCTTCACATCACCATCGCACGCCCTGATAATCGTCGCAGCGCACGAACTTATCGTCGCTCCCGTCGTTAGTACATCATCCACTAACAAGAGGTGTCGCCCACGCAATTTTTGGGCATTGCGCACTTCGAAAATCTCCTCCACATTCTCCCACCTTTCGGTGCGGCTCTTCGAGGTTTGACTCTCGTTGTAGGAGCGGCGGCATACCGAGCGAAAATCGCACTTTACACCCATCTTACGCCCCACACCCAAGGCCAACTGCTCGGATTGGTTATAACCTCGTGTCAGGCGCCTGCGATAGTGTAGCGGAACGGGAATAATCAGGTCAATATCGTCGAAATTGCCACTCTCCTGTAACTCCTCGCCCATCCATTCGCCCATCTTCTGCGCAAAGAGCCAGCGACCATAGTACTTGAAGTTGTGGACTATGCGTTGCCACTCCGTACCACCCACAAACCAGAACATCGCCGAGGCCGACTCAATCGGCAAGACATTCTCGAAGAGGAGTTTTACGGGATTCTCCTTATGTCGTGCAAAGTTCGTAAGTGGCATATTGTAGCGACACGCCAGACATATCGAACTCTCGTTTTCGAGCAATACTCTGCCACACGCCAAGCAGGTACGAGGCAGAATCAGCGATGCCACATCACGCACAACACCCGAAATATCACAAAATATCGACATCGCAGATAATGGTAATGTTTCGGTACTCCTTTACTTCACGCAGTCGGGCTATCTCTTCTCTTAAAATCGCCCTCGCCTTGGCAAACGAAGCCTCGATTTCGACCTTTAACATCAGCTCCACACGCCACTCTCCACGCACTCTGTCGATGAGTGGTGTTACAGGTCCTAAAACTCTGCGACCAAAGCGGTTACGCAGTTGTTCACCGAGTTGTAAAGAGGCCTCGATAAGCTGTTTTTGGTTGGCACTGCGCATAGCAATCTTCACTATTCGCACAAATGGCGGATAGCCGAACTGCTTACGCTCGGCAAGGAGTTTTGATGCCACCTTGTCGTAGTCGCCAATCGTTGCATATATAGGGTGTGTAGGCTCGGCGGTCTGGATAATAACCTCTCCACGCTTATCTCGTCTGCCCGAGCGACCTGCCACCTGCATTATCAGCTGCCAAGCCCTCTCCTCAGCCCTAAAATCGGGCGAGGCGAGCAGGTTGTCGCCATTGAGAATACCAATCAATGTTACATCGGCAAAGTCCAATCCCTTCGACACGATTTGCGTGCCGACCAATATATCCGCCTCGTGGCGAGCAAAGGCGCCGATGATACGATTATATGCCGAAGATGAGGTAGCCGTATCGCCGTCAAGGCGCAAAACTCTCGCCTGCGGAAAGAGCTCCGCCACAGCCTCCTCAATTCGCTCCGTGCCGAAGCCCATAGGTTTCAATTCGCTTGTTTTGCAGTTCGGGCAGTAACGCTGTATCGGTTCGTTGTAACCGCAGTAGTGGCACACCATTCGTCCCTTCTGCTGGTGGGCTGAGAGTGTTACATTGCAGTGCGGACATCGAGCCGACCAACCGCACGACGGACACTCCATATAGGGCGAATATCCTCGTCTGTTTTGGAAGAGAATAACCTGCTTGTTGTTCTCTAATCGCTCCGCAATGCCGTCTAATAACTCCTTGTTGAAGTGCAACTTACGCTCGTTGCGTTTGACATTGCGCACCGTATCCGAGATTGTAATATCGGGCATCTCCACACCTCCGTATCGCTCGGTCAATCGTGTATACGCAAACTTACCAGACAGGTGGTTTGCAAAACTTTCGAGCGATGGGGTGGCGCTGCCCAAAACGACCTTTGCATCGTGGAGTGCAGCCAACATTATCGCTGCATCACGACCGTTGTAACGAGGGTTTGGCTCGCTCTGCTTGTAACTCGAATCGTGCTCTTCATCAACCACTACCAAACCCAATTTTTTGTATGGCAGAAAGAGTGCCGAGCGTGCTCCAACCACAAAATTTCCACTCTCCGACGAGAGCATATCGGTGTAGAGTTTTGTACGATGATTTGGGGTTAATTTCGAGTGATAGACCGTAACACTCTCACCAAAAAGTTCACGCATACGCTCCATCAACTGAGTTGTGAGCGATATTTCGGGAACGAGGAATAATACATCCTCACCTCGGGACAGACGCTCCTCGATAAGGTGGGTATATATCTCGGTCTTGCCCGAACTTGTAACACCGTGCAGGAGTGCTACACGCTTATCGGTCAAGCCGCTTTGTATGTCGTTGAGAGCCTTCAATTGTGCCGATGATAACTTTGGCAGTAGGGTTTTGCTCCACTCGCTGTTGAGTTTGTAATCACGCTTTCCCATCTCCACCAAGCCCGCTTTGCAGAGCGCTTTCAGTGCCGTAGCATCCAACTCTACAAGATGGCGGGGAAGAACTCCGCCCGCCTTTGCGATGGCGCATAAAGCCTCATATCGCTTTGGCGCTCGGCGAGCCATCTTCTCTCGCACCTCCGCAGAGAAGGCCTCGTATAGAAGATTTACAGTCGCTTCACGCTTTGGGGTGTAGGGCTCAAATTCATCCTCGCATCGAGCCTTCGATTTTATAATCGACGGCAATGCCACACGCATAACCTCACCCACTGAGCAGATGTAGTAGTCGGCAACCCACTCCCAGAAGCGCATCTGCAACTCCGAGAGGAGAGGTTTGTCGTACAACACCTTCAAGATAGGTTTTGCCGTACCCTTTGCGGGGGGTGTGTCGTGCAATCGCCATACGATACCTGTATAGACTGCATTTTTGCCGAACTGTACAGCCACAGCATCACCAACACAAACCTCAACACCCTCGCCAACGGCAAAGGTGTAGGCAGGTTGTGCCAAAGGCAATACTATATCGGCAAAGCGGTTCATATTTTAGGCTATAATAAGTTCGATGCCGGTTGATTCGATAATCTCACGCATCTCTTTGTTGATGCCATCATCGGTAATGCGGACAAAACCGTGTTTGTTCAACTTGTCGAGAATGTACTTGTTGCGTTCTGCAACACTTAACACATCTTAACTCTTTCGTTTTTCGTTCTATTTTAGTGTGCTTCGAGCCAATTTTCGCCTACACCACACTCGGCAGTAAGAGGCACCGACAACTTGGCTGCACCCTCCATCTCCTCACGGACAATCTGCTCCACTTTTTCACGCTCCGAGCGCAACAAATCGACTACGATTTCATCGTGTACCTGCATCGTGATGCGAGAACGAACACCCTCAGCCTTGAAGCGACGGGCTACACCCACCATTGCCAACTTCATAATGTCGGCTGCCGTACCCTGAATAGGGGCATTTATGGCGTTTCGCTCCGCCAAAGAGCGAGCATTTACATTGCGTGAATCTATATCTGCCAGGTAGCGACGGCGACCAAAGAGGGTTTCGACATAACCCTTATCTCTTGCCTCGGCTACCACATTATCCATATACTCTTTTACCTTCGGATACGACTCGAAGTAGCCGTCAATAAGCATCTTTGCCTCGCTGCGAGGGATGCGCAGACGCTGGCTCAAACCAAAGGCCGATATGCCGTAGATAATACCAAAGTTGGCGGTCTTGGCACGACGACGCTCCTCGGATGTTACCTCTTCGATAGGCTTCTTGAAGATGCGTGCTGCGGTCGCTGCGTGAATATCCTTGCCCTCACGGAACGCCTCACATAAACTCTCGTCACCCGAGAGGTGAGCCATCAATCGAAGTTCCACCTGCGAGTAGTCTGCCGAGAGCAGTTCGTGTCGCTCGTCGCTCGCCACAAAGGCGCTACGAATAGGGCGACCGAGGTCATCACGCACAGGTATATTCTGCAAATTCGGATTTGTCGAAGAGAGACGGCCCGTAGCGGTTACTGCCTGATTGTACGAGGTGTGAATGTGTCCCGTTATCGGATTTACCAATTGTGGCAACGAGTCCACATAGGTCGAGAGCAACTTCTTTACGCCACGATACTCCAAAATCAAATCGACAACCTTATGCTCGCCCGCAAACGACTGCAAATACTCCTCATCGGTGCAGAACTGCTTGGTCTTGGTCATCTTTGGTTTGGCGGTTATTCGCATCTTGGCAAAGAGCAACTCTCCGAGTTGTCGGCTCGAATTTATATTTATCTCTCGCTCACCCGAAATCTCCCTAATCTCCTCCTCTATCGAGGAGAGTTTCTGCGCAAGGGTTGCCGAGTAGTTGCGGAGCGCATCGCTGTTGATACATACACCTTCCCACTCCATATCGGCAAGCACACCAATCATCGGCTCTTCGATTTCGTGGTAGAGTTTCAGGAGCGAACTCTCCTTTTCGAGCATTGGGCGCAACACATCGTAGAGTTGCAGTGTTATGTCTGCATCTTCGGCAGCATACTCTGTCACTCGCTCTACACCCACCATATCCATCGTGAGTTGCTTTGCCCCCTTTCCGATAAGGCTTTCTATCGATATTGGCGAGTAGTTGAGATAACGCTCTGCCAAAGAGTCCATACTGTGGCGTGCTTCAGCATCAAGCAGATAGTGCATAATCATCGTATCCCACTTCTCGCCCTTGACATCTACACCCAAGGCTCGGAGAAAGAGGATATCAAACTTCATATTTTGCCCAACTTTGGCGATACTCTCATCCTCGAAGAGAGGTCGCAAAATGGCACTGTACTCCGCCTCAATATCGTTGCGGGAGCGTACATCTGCCTTGTGCCCGAATGGTATATACCACGCCTCGTGAGCCTTTGTCGCAAGCGACATACCCACAATACGGTCGCCAAACATATCGAAGCCCGTAGTTTCGAGGTCGAAGCAGAAGTGCGGTGTTGTCGCCACTTCGGCCACCACTTTACGAAGCTCCTCGGCGGTAAAAATTGTCGTATACTTGTGAGGTGTAGAACTTACCGTGTTGAAGCTGTTTGCAAAGAGGTCGATTTGTTCCTCTACCATAGGCTCAACTCCCTCCACAGCACTCTCCTCAACTACGGGAGCAAACAAATCGCCAAAGAGCGAGCCCTGCCCCTCCAACGAAGCCTTCTTCTGTTGTCCCGCCTTTATACGAGCCATATTTGCCAACTGTATCTGTGGTGCTTGTTGCGGAGCGGTATTCTCCTCTACGGGTGCAAGGTTACTCAAATCGGCAAGGAAAGCCTTGAAATCCAACTCGGCATACAGAGCACGCAACTCGTCAATCTTCGGGCAGCAAACAGTCAAATCCTCCTCGTTAAATTCGATTGGTACATCGAGGCGAATGGTGGTGAGCACCTTTGCCAAACGCAAACGCTCCTCGTTGGCGAGGATGTTGGCACCCGTCTTACCGCCAATTTTATCGGCATTGGCGATGATATTCTCAACCTCACCCCACGCCTGCACCATCTTGCAAGCGCCCTTCTCGCCTACGCCCGGTACGCCGGGGATATTATCCGAAGAGTCGCCCCACAAAGCCAAAATATCTCGTACAAGTTCGGGGTTGTCTATTCCATACTTAGCCTTTATGGCCTCCTTGTCCACAATCTCAATGCCGTCGCCCTTTTGTTTGTAGAGTTTACGATTGTCGCCCACGAGTTGGCCGTAATCCTTGTCCGGAGTAACCATAAATACCTCGTAGCCCGCTTCGTCGCCCTTCTTGGCGAGTGTTCCGATAACATCGTCAGCCTCAAAACCGGGTACCTCCAACACCGGAATACACATCGCCTCTACGATGCGCTTTACATAGGGCACCGAGCGCAGGATATCTTCGGGTGTAGCAGGGCGGTTAGCCTTGTATTCGGGAAAAATATCTCTACGAAAGCAACCTCCCTTAGGGTCGAATGCGACTCCGAGAAGGTCGGGTTTCTCACGCTTCTGAATATCACGCAAGAACTTCGTAAAGCCATAGACAATCGAGGTGTTCATACCCTCTCGATTGCGCATAGGTCGCCCCATAAAGGCGTAGTAGTATTTGAAAATCAATGCGTAGGCATCGACCAAGAAAAGACGCTTCACTTAATTAAGAATTGAGAATTAAAAATGTCTAATTATTGTCTTCTGAGTACCATTCAGCGTAGGATGTTGCGGTTTCGTGCAAACGGAGCGAGTAGAGTTGCACATTCGCTGGCAATGCCTTCTGCAAGCGAGCAGCAAAGTCGGCCAACATATTCTCGCAGGTAGGTTGATACTCCACCAACACCACCTTGCTGAACTTTGCGCCAAGCAGCGCCTTCAACTCCTCGTTCTGCTCCGAATTGCGAAGTACAAACGAGTGATCGAGGCGCTCCACAATCTCGCCATTAACAATGCGCTTTAAGTCGCCAAAGTCCATCACCATACCCAACTTAGGATTGCCCTCCTCGCCGACAGGCTCGCCCTTTACGGTTACAAAAAGGCGGTAGGAGTGGCCGTGAATCTCACGACACAATCCGTCATAGCCGTCAAGTGCGTGGGCAGACTCGAAGGTAAACTCCTTTGTCAATCGTATCTTTGCCATAGGTTAAAGCCTTTTACTTATCCAAGTAATCTACATGTGGCTCACGAGAGAACATCTCGTTGAGCGAGATATAGGTCTGGGTGTTTGTTACACCCGGAATACGAAGGATATTGTCGAAGATAGTACGCATCAGGTGCTCATTATCCACGCAGTACAACTTCACCATTGCGGTGTATGTTCCGGTGATGAAGTGGCACTCCACAACCTCTGGGATAAGTTTGATACGCTCCGCTACGGCGGTGCTCATCATCGGGTCCTGAATACTCAAATTTACGAAGGCGCAGACATCAAAACCGAGCATCTTCGGGCTCACAATCATTCGTGAGCCGAGAATAACGCCTGTATCCTCCAACTTCTTGATGCGCTGGTGAATTGCTGCACCCGAAATGCCGCACTCACGGGCAATCTCCAAATATGGCATTCTCGCATTCTTGACCAAGAACTTCAAAATTTTGCGGTCAATAGCATCTAAAACTTCCTTGCTCATAATATATATATTTTGCTTGTTTTTCACTTTAATACTCCTAACTCTTTGCCCACCTCGACAAATGCAGCCACACACTTCTCCAACTGTTCACGAGTGTGTCCTGCCGACACCTGTACACGAATACGGGCCTGGCCCTTCGGCACTACCGGATAGTAGAAGCCCGTAACGAAGATGCCTTTCTTCTGCAACTCGGCTGCAAAATCCTGCGAGAGTTTAGCATCGTAGAGCATAACGGCGCAAATAGCCGATACGGTAGGCTTAATATCGAAGCCCGCAGCAATCATCTTCTCACGGAAGAAGGCTACATTCTCGACCAAACGGTCGTGGTGCTCGTTGCTCTCCTCCAACATCTTGAACATCTCGATGCCTGCACCCACAACTGCCGGTGGCAACGAGTTTGAGAAGAGGTAAGGGCGAGAACGCTGACGGAGCATATCGATAATCTCTTTGCGACCTGTGGTGAAGCCACCAATTGCACCTCCGAAGGCCTTGCCGAGTGTACCGGTGAGAATATCCACCTCGCCACGCAGGTTATACAACTCGGTGATGCCACGACCCGTTGCACCCAATACGCCCGCCGAGTGGCACTCATCGACCATCACCAAGGCACGATACTCCTTTGCCAAGCGACAAATCTCGTCGAGTGGCGCAGCATTGCCATCCATCGAGAATACGCCGTCGGTTACGATGATGCGGAAGCGCTGTGCCTGCGCACGCTTCAAACAATCCTCCAACTCCTCCATATTGGCGTTGGCGTAACGGTAACGCACTGCCTTACAAAGTCTAACTCCGTCGATAATCGATGCGTGGTTCAACGAGTCCGAAATAATTGCATCCTGCTCGGTGAAGAGCGGCTCGAAAACACCACCGTTTGCATCAAAACAAGCGGCGTAGAGGATGGTATCCTCTGTACCAAAGTAGTCGGCAATCGCCTTTTCGAGCGCCTTGTGAATATCCTGACAACCGCAGATAAAACGCACCGACGACATACCGAAGCCACGCTCATCCATCGCCTTCTTGGCAGCCTCGATAAGACGAGGGTTGTCAGAAAGGCCAAGGTAGTTGTTAGCGCAGAAATTCAGGCACTCCTTCTCTGCCACTTCGATAGCCGAACGCTGTGGTGAGCAGATTACACGCTCGGTCTTGTAAAGACCGGCCTCCTTAATTGATTGCAACTCTTGTTGAAGATGTTGTTTGAAATCTCCGTACATATATGTTTGATTTTTAGTAGTTTATGGTCAAAATGAGGTTTTTTGTGCAGTGCAGTTGCTTACAATTCGAAACAACACGCAACGCAAAGTTATAATTTTTATACTAAAAAAGTGCAAAATCTGCTACAATTTTACACTTTAACTTACAATTTTTAATGTGGGCACATTGGCTGTTATAGGCCGGCGGAGAGTAAAAAATATGAGTAGCTATATATAATATAGGTATGAAGCAGATAAAAAACAAGGGGCAACCGAATGGCTGCCCCTTGCAAAAGAGGGTTGTAGATTTAGAAACTAAGCTCATCATCCTCTGTGCCGAAGCCAGGGAGACCGACGCTTGTTCCGTAACCGCCTTCAACGGCTACCTCAAAAATCTCGAACTCGGGAGCAGAATAGCTCAACATTATATTTTTCTTCATAACTTCCTAAAAATTTAATCGTTAAACCATTCGTTACTCTGCCGGT
>JAZONG010000034.1:0-4383 GCA_045654385.1 Alistipes sp. | reverse complement strand
TTCTTTAAGTTATTGAGTTTTTAAGTTTGCCAATAGCTAATAGCTAACAGCCAATAGCTAACGGCTTTCATCCGCAAAAGTACTGCCGTAATGTTTCAAAAATGTTACAAAACGGTTATATTGGGGTTAAATAATGAGGGGATTATCCCATCTTGCCCGTGAGGTAGGCGCGGGTGCGCTCGTCGGTGGCGAGACCGTATGGATAGAGGTCAGACGATAGAGGTCAGACTATCCGGATGGGGCGTGTCTATGGTGCCTCCCTATGGGGCGTATGGTTGGCGTAGAACTCGGCAAAGCGTTGCCGGATTTCATCGCGCACCCGACGAAATTCGCTCACGACAAATCCGTCTGTCCCCACAGCATCTGAGGGGTCGTCGAAACCGATGTGTAAACGATGGCGCACCCTACCCACAAATGTGGGGCAACTCTCGTTGGCGCCTCCGCATACGGTAATGACATAGTCCCAGGCTTCGTTCAGGTAGATTTCTACACTTTTGGGCTTGTGTCGGGAGATGTCGATACCCACCTCGTCCATCACCTCAATGGCTTTGGGGTTTACCCTCGCGGCGGGCTTTGTGCCTGCGGAGTGTACCTCCCAATCCTTGTCAAACGATTGGAGAAAGCCGTGCGCCATCTGGCTTCGGCAACTGTTGCCGGTGCAAAGAATCAATACTCTCATAGTACCCAATTAAATAAATATCCTGATGCAATAATCAATAAGGTAATCACTCCGAAGAAGATGCCGATGAGTCGCCAAGTCATCACCTTTTTCAGCATTGTGGCTTCGGGGATGGAGAGCCCGATGATGGCCATCATAAAGGCGATAGCCGTGCCGAGCGGGATGCCCTTGGACACAAAGACTTCGATGACGGGAACGACGCTTGCGGGGTTGGCATACACGGGTACGGCAAGGATAACCGCCAACGGCACGCCCCACCAATGCTGTGCCGATAGGTACTGCTCAAAGAAGCCCTCGGGTACATAGCCGTGCATCGCTGCGCCTATGCCGATACCGATGATGATGTAGAGCAGCACGCCACGCACGATGCCCCACGACTCTCGCGTGATGGTCGGGAGTCGCTGCAGGAAGGGTGTTCGCTCCACCTCCCACTGCTCGCTCTGCGCGGTGGATTGCATCTGCGCCTGCTTCACCCAATCGCTCAGATAGCGTTCGAGGCGCATCTTGCTCAGGATATATCCCGCCACCATCGACAGCACCGTACCGCTGACGACATAGACGAGCGTGGCCTTCACTCCGAACGAACCGAGGAACATCGCTATGGCTACCTCGCTCACCAAGGGCGACGCGATGAGAAATGTAAGCGTAACACCCAACGGGATGCCGCCCTTGACAAAACCGATGAACAGGGGCACTGAGGAGCACGAGCAGAACGGGGTGATGCCACCGAACAGGGCGGCCAGAAGGTAGTCCAACCCGTAGAGTTTATGCGTGGTGAGGTATCGTCGTAGTCGCTCGATAGGGAAATAGGCATTGATGACGCTCATCACGAAACTGATGGAGAAGAGCAGGATGATAATCTTTATTGTGTCGTAGAAGAAGAAGTTGACCGCTATCCCCAATGGTGTGGCTGCATCTATGCCCATGATGCCATAGACGAGCCAATCGGCAAATTGCTGTATCATAGGCCTAACAGTTCTTTAATTTCACTTTCTGACGGTACGCGCCCCTTGATCTTCACCTCGCCATCGACCACGACAGCAGGCGTGGAGAGGATGTTGTAGTTCATCATCTCCATAATGTCATCCACCTTCGAGAGGGTAGCGTCGAGGTCGTTCTCCTTGATTACCTTTGCTACCACATTGTAGGTCGTCTTGCACTTGGCACAACCTGGGCCTAAAACTTTAATTTCCATAATTCTTATAGATAAACGGTTACACAATAATAAATCCCAATCAGTAGGAACAGGATGCCGACGGCCACATTCAGCCACCGCTGGATGGTCTGCATCTGCCCATACACCTTGCCTATCTGCCCTGCGCTGAAAGCCAACACCCACGCCACAATCAACACGGGTAGGGCGGTGGCAAGGGCAAATACGGCAGGCAGCAGGTAGCCCATCGGGGCTGTTGACGACATCGGTATCAGCATCCCGAAATAGAGGATTCCGCTTGTGGGGCAAAATGCCATAGCAAACAACACCCCCAAGAGCAGTGCGCCCCAACCACCGCCTCTTGCCAGACGCTCTCCGTCTCCACCAAGTCTGAACGATGGTAGTCGTAACTTGCTCCCCAACAACATATACAGTCCCATCAGCAGCAGAGCAGGGCCAAGTATCCTCTCGCCATACCTGCCAACGAATTTCTGGATACCAAAGAGGCTTGCTCCACCTTTGAGCAGAGCGATAAGCACCACGCCAAGCAGTGTATATGCCGCAGTCCGCCCAACGGTGTAGAGCAGTCCGCTGCGAAACATCAGTCGGCGATTGTCAATGCTCTTGCCTATATATCCTATGGCGGCGATATTGGTGGCCAATGGACAAGGAGAAAGGGCGGTGAGCAGACCCAAAAGGAACGCCGTCAGGATAGGCGTTGAGCTGTTATCTAACAATGATTGCAACCACTCCATAGCGCATCAGTCGTTCAGCATCGTATTGATTTGCTCTGCTACACCTCGCTTGAAGGCATCGGGTGCAGTGCGGGCATTGCCAAAAGCAAAGTCTGTCATATTCTCAGCCGTTTCGCCACCGTTTGGGTCATAATCGACAATGATAAGCGATGACCAGCTCACTTCGTACTTGTCGGCAAGCACTTCCTCCTCGGTGATGTCTATCGACCTGAAGGCCAGTTCTCCGCTTCTCAGTCTGTCGGCAAATGAGGTTTCCAATAACTCTTTCGTGTTTCTCTCTATCGCGACACAGGTGGCGCAACGCTGTTTGCCGTGAAAGTACAAGACCTCCACAACACTGTTCCTGACTTGCTTTTCTGCTTCCAGTTCATTCTTTGCCTTGCCGTTTCCGCAAGCAACCAACCCTACGCATAGGGTCACCATCCATAATCCTTTTGTCATAAGTCTGATTTCTTTTATTTGTAATTCGTAGAATAACGAACATATAGGATAAAAAAAGAGGCTGACTACTCGCAGCAACTCTCTTTCTTGCACACACACTGCCCGAAGAACTCTCCGAAGAGTTCTTGCGCCAGCAGCCAGTTGTCGCGGTTAATACAATACCTCACCTTGGGAGTCTCCACCTCTCCCTGTATCAGTCCTGCCTCCTTCAGTTCCTTGAGATGCTGCGACACCGTAGCCTTGGCTATCGGCAACTCCTCGTGGATATCACCGAAGTAACAGGTCTCTCGCTTGGCAAGAAACTGCAGAATTGCGATACGCGCAGGATGCCCCATCGCCTTGGCAAAGCGTGCCAATAGTTCCTGCTTGATGGTATAATCTTTGACTGCCATACAATAGGGTTCTTGAAATTTGTTCGCAAATGTACGAACATTATTCCGTTCCGCCAAACAAATCCGAAGAAAACTGTATTTAGGGAGGCGATGGAGGAAGTTGCCCCCCCCACTTTTTATCCCATCTTTCCCGTGAGGTAGGCGCGGGTGCGCTCGTCGGTGGGGTTGGAGAACAGGGTTTCGGTGTCGCCATACTCGACGAGTTCGCCCAGGTACATAAACATCGACTTGGAGGAGATGCGGCGTGCCTGACCCATATTGTGGGTGACGATGAGGATGGTGACCTCCTTCTGGAGTTCGAGCAGCAGTTCCTCGATGTGCTTGGTGGCGATGGGGTCGAGGGCCGAGGTGGGCTCGTCCATCAGCAGCACATCGGGCTTCATGGCCAGGGCACGAGCTATGCAGAGGCGTTGCTGCTGACCACCCGAGAGGAAGGTGCCCTTCTTGTTGAGCACATCCTTTACCTCGTCCCACAGGGCCACGCTGCGTAGGCAGCGCTCCACGGTGGCGTCCTTCTCGGCCTTCGATAGCTTGATGCCGTTCAAGGCAAATCCCGAGAGCACATTGTCGTAGATACTCATCGTGGGAAACGGTGCAGGGCGCTGGAATACCATGCCTACGCGGCGGCGCACATCGATGGGCTCCATCGAGAGAATATTCTCCCCGTTGAGCAGGATCTCGCCATCGACGCGGATATTGGGGTAGAGGTTGTGCATCAGGTTGACGGCACGCAGTAGGGTCGACTTGCCGCAGCCCGAGGGACCCATGATGGCGGTGATGGTGTTCTTCTCTATGGCCGCCGACACATACTTGACGGCCATTGTCTGTTTGGTGTAGGACACACAGGTGTTCTTAAACTCGAGGATAGGGGTTACTGATTCCATTTCTTTGCAAGATACTTAGATAATAGGTTAAGTGTGAGTACGAAGAGCAGGAGGAAGAGCGATGCGCCCCAGATGAGTT
>JAZONG010000033.1:0-14159 GCA_045654385.1 Alistipes sp. | reverse complement strand
CTGCTCGTACAACTCCTTGCCCATTCCGCTAAATTGAGCACCTTGACCCGGAAAAACATAGACCTTCTTCATAGTCGATAGTTCTATTTTATGATAAAAACTTTGCAAATATAGTAAAAACTATATATTTTTGTGGAGTTAATAGAGAAATAAGCAAATAAAACTAACATAAAACAGTATGGGAAATAAAATTAATGACCCTATTGCACGATTGATGGGTTTGCGATACAAGTCGCATCCTTGGCACGGCATCGAGGTGGGCGAAAAGGCTCCCGAAGTGATTACCGCATTCATCGAAATGGTGCCAACCGACACCGTAAAGTACGAGTTGGATAAGGTGAGCGGTTACCTCAAAATCGACCGCCCGCAGAAGTATTCGAATGTTATCCCTGCACTCTATGGCTTTGTACCTCAGAGCTTTTGCGGCGAGAGCGTTGCCGAGTACTGTATGCAGCAGACCGGCCGTGTAGATATTGTCGGCGACGGCGACCCGCTCGATATTTGCGTATTGACCGAGCGTGATATTGCTCACGGCGACATCATCGTAAATGTGCGCCCTATCGGAGGTTTCCGTATGTTGGACGGTAACGAGGCCGACGACAAAATCATCGCCGTACTCCGCCACGATGTTACTTACAGCGGCTACAACGATATTTCGGAGTTGCCAAAGGGTGTTATCAACCGCTTGAAGCACTACTTCCTCACCTACAAGGATATGCCTGATTCGGAGTCGCAGAAGAAGGTGGAAATAACCCACGTATTCGGTCGTGAGGAGGCTTACGAGATTATCTCTCGCTCGTTGGAGGACTACAAAAACCACTTCAACGGCTTGGATGAGATTTTGCGTCATGTATAACCATATTGAAGAGTAACAATGTCGGTAGAGAGCAAAGTCAGAGCAGTTACTACACTGCGACTCAAAGAGATGAAAGATAGAGGCGAGAAGATTTCGATGCTCACCTCATACGACTATTCGATGGCAAAAATTGTCGATGGCGCAGGCGTAGATGTTATTCTCGTGGGCGACTCGGCGGCAAATGTTATGGCGGGATGGGAGACTACCCTACCTATCACGCTCGACCAGATGATTTACCACGCCTCGTCGGTTGTGCGTGCCGTTGAGCGAGCATTAGTAGTTTGCGATATGCCTTTCGGTACATACCAGAGCGACTCGCAGGCCGCACTCGACTCGGCTATCCGCATTATGAAGGAGACCGGCGCAGATTCGGTAAAGATGGAGGGCGGCGAGGAGATTCTCGACTCGGTAAAGCGTATTTTGGCGGCAGGTATTCCGGTTATGGGTCACCTCGGACTCACACCGCAGTCCATCCATAAGTTCGGTACTTACAGCGTGCGTGCAAAGGAGGAGGCTGAGGCCGAGAAGTTGGTGCGTGATGCCAAGTTGTTGGAGGAGGCAGGTTGCTTCGCAATCGTCTTGGAGAAGATTCCTGCGGCATTGGCAGAGCGAGTATCGAAGGAGTTGTCGATTCCGACTATCGGTATCGGTGCAGGAGCAGCTTGCGACGGTCAGGTGTTGGTAGTTCACGATATGCTCGGCATTAACAAGGGCTTTTCGCCACGATTCTTGCGTCGTTATGCCGACCTTCACACAATTATGAGCGAGGCTATTTCGCACTATGTAGAGGATGTTAAATCGTGCGACTTCCCTAACGAGAAGGAGCAGTACTAATCTTATAACAAATTGATTACCAATACACTTAAACAGTATATAGGGGGGGGTATTTCGGCTATTGCACGAGATACCTCCGATATTATGAAGGGCATCCTTGCACTATTAATTATTCTGGGACACAACTCTATCCTAACACATAATATCGCAGGGCTATACGACTACCTATACTCATTCCATGTTCTTATCTTCTTTATTCTTCCTTGGTTCTATACAGCAGAGCCTCCCACCATTGCAAAAATAGCCAAGCGTAGTGGCAAAATCTGGTTTTGGTATCTTGCATTTTTCGTTGTTCAGGTAGTCTTCTACAACCTGCTTTTCGATACAACATTCTCGTTTTGCGAAACACTCAAAGCATTCTTCCTCGGCGGACATACCCTACTGAAAGGCGTTACAGGCTATATGTATTTGTGGTTTATGCCGGCATTCTTCTTCTCTATGCTTGTTCGAGATGTCTATACCATCGCCAATAAGCCAAGCAGAATAGCAATGATTATCGCATCAATCGGTATCGTAGCATTTTTTGCATTCCACGCCTATACCGACTATATCGCAATAGTTCAAGGTATATTCTTTGCTGCGTTAGGTATTACTGCATCTCTATTATCTTTGCCAAAGAAAAATCTATATAGATGGGTAATCGTTGCGATTTTTGCAGTGTGCAGTGTTTTGATGTTTATTGATGCAACAAAGGGTTTTGTTCGACCATTTATGCCATATATTGCATTCTTAGCATTGTGGAGCATAATTGAATTTGGCAAAAAGTGTTTGAATTGGTTTCAGCATTTAGGCAAACTATCGATGTTTATATACCTAACACACCCTCTTGTATTTCAATTTTTATTGCGAATCGTGCCAAATCATTATACCCCTATTACATATGGATTCATCATTTTTACATTAACCATAATCATAAGTTTTTCAGCATCATGGTGTATGCAAAAAACCATAAAAAGCATACCAATAGCAAGCAAATATCTATAATCAGTCAAGGGTGGAAAAATTCTCCACCTTTTTTTTGCACAAAAAAAAGACGGAAAAACTCTCGTTTTCCGTCTTTCTCATCTCGTATTAGATTATTACATATCAAAGTCCGAGCTATCGTCGGCCGGCTCGTCATCAGAGTCATCGTTTACCAACTCGTCTGCGCCCTTCAAATCGTCATCGTAATAATCCTTATCCTCCTCTTCGCCCGAGATATCGTCGATCTTAACATCAATCTTTACGAGGTAACTAATCTCCTCTGTCTCGAAAGGTACAGCAAAGAAGAAATCTCCATTTGGTTTGTCGATACGCATCATATAATCGGTATAGCCGAGTGGGTATGCAGCCTTTACTGCATCCTGCAACTCGGGAGCCAAATTATTAAAACTTGCAACTAATCTCTTTTTAGTGCTTGGTGCCATATATTTTCTCTGTTTGGTTTTACATTAAACTTGGCGCAAATATATGGCAAGGAAATGAGTGTGGCAAATTTTCTCAATCTTTTTTTTCAACAATTCAAAAATTAGTCGTACCTTTACGCAATAATATATAGATGTAGGTATGACTTTATCGATACACGATGAAATAATCGCCTTGCGAGAGGCTCTACACCACCATAATCGCAAGTATTATGTGGAGAACTCACCCGAGATTTCGGACTTCGAGTTCGACCAGATGATGCATCGTCTTATCGAGTTGGAGCAGGCTCATCCGGAGTTCGCAGATGACAATTCACCAACTATGCGAGTGGGTAGCGACAAGACCTCCGAGTTCCAGAATGTAAAGCATCGTTACCCGATGCTCTCGCTCTCAAACACATACTCGATGGAGGAGCTGAGCGAGTTTATCAATCGTATCGAGAAAGAGGAGGGCGAAACAGAATTTGTCTGCGAATTAAAGTTTGACGGAACAGCCATATCACTTACCTACGAGGATGGTCGCCTTGTGCGTGCCGTAACCCGTGGCGACGGCGAGAGCGGCGACGATGTAACCGCCAATGTCCGTACCATCGGTTCAATTCCTTTAACCTTAACAGGAAACTACCCTGCCGAGTTCGAGATTAGAGGCGAGATATTTATGCCTTACGCCTCGTTCGACCGTTTGAATGCCGAGCGAGAGGCGGCAGGTGAGCAACTTTTTGCCAACCCTCGAAATGCAGCGGCAGGAACACTCAAACAGCAACAATCTTCGATTGTGGCAAAGCGAGGTTTGGACTGCACGCTCTATCAGATAGCATCACGAGAACTTCCATTTTCAACCCATTGGGAGGCATTAGAGGCGGCTCGCAGTTGGGGATTTAAGATATCTAAACACGCTCATATTTGCCACTCTGCCGAGGAGATTAAGGAGTTTATCGAGTATTGGGATAGCGCTCGCAAAGAGTTGCCTTACCCGACAGACGGAATAGTTATAAAGGTGAACGACTTTGCCAAGCGTCGTCGTTTGGGATTCACAAGCAAGTCGCCTCGTTGGGCTGTGGCATACAAATTCAAGGCGGAGCAGGCTTTAACTCGCCTTATAAGCGTAGATTTTCAGGTTGGTCGCACGGGCGCAATAACCCCGGTTGCAAACCTCGAACCGGTATTATTGGCGGGTACTATTGTCAAGCGAGCAACGCTCCACAATGCCGAGCAGATTGAGCTGCTCGATATTCGTTTAGGAGATTTTGTCTATGTGGAGAAGGGCGGTGAGATTATTCCTAAAATCACAGAGGTAGAACTTTCGGAGCGCAAAGCCGAAAGCGAACCTTTCAAGTATATCACCAATTGCCCGGAGTGCGGTGCGGAGCTTGTGCGCTACGAGGGTGAGGCAAAGCACTACTGCCCTAACCAAGGTGGTTGCCGACCTCAAATTCTCGGTCGTATTGTTCACTTTATCCGCCGCAAAGCACTCGACATTGACGGTTTAGGCAGCGAGACAGTGGAGTTGTTACACGAGAGCGGTTTATTGAACAACATCGCCGATATCTATGACTTAAAGGCGGTAGATTTGGCAGTTTTACCTCGTCTTGGCGAAAAGTCGGCAGACAACATCATCCGCAGTATCAATGCATCGAAAAATGTGCCATTTACCCGTGTTTTATTCGGTCTGGGTATTCGCTTCGTTGGCGAAACAACGGCAAAATATCTGGCGGCTCACTTCAAGACACTTGACGCCGTAATGTCGGCCGATAAGGAGCAGTTGCTCGAAGCCGAGGAGGTGGGCGATAAAATTGCCGATGCAATTTTGGAGTACTTTGCCGATGAGAAGAATATCACTATTGTGGAGCGATTGCGTGCGGCAGGCTTGCAGTTCGAGGAGGAGGCAAAGGTGTTGCACTCAAACTGCTTAGAGGGCAAGAATGTTGTTATATCGGGAAAGTTCCTCGACCATACTCGTGATGAGTTGAAGGAGTTAATCGAGTTGCACGGAGGAAAGAACCAATCGGGCGTATCGGCCAACACAGACTTTATTGTGGCGGGCGAAAATATGGGACCTGCCAAGTTGCAAAAGGCCGAGAAGTTGGGCGTAAAGATACTCTCGGAGAGCGATTTTATTGCGCTTATTGGCGATACAAGCCAAAATAATAACACACAGCCAACCGTTACTACTACGGAGGAGAAGAATGAAGAAACTGTTATACAGGGAAGCCTGTTTTAGAGAATAGACTATGAATAGAGATATTTTTAAGGGATTAGGCGTAGCACTCGTAACTCCGTTTATGGAGAATGGCGCAGTGGACTTTGCAGCTGTGGCACGCATTGTCGATAACCTCGTAGAGGGTGACGTGGATTATATCCTCGTACTCGGCACTACGGGCGAGACACCAACCCTCACCAAAGATGAGCGCAAGGCACTTATCCGTTTTGTGCGTGAGCGAGTGGCAGGTCGAGTACACCTTATGGTAGGTGTAGGCGGCAACTGCACCCACGATGTAATCACAACACTCCGCACTTGGGATTTATCGGGCTACGATGCTGTATTGAGTGTAAATCCATACTATAACAAGCCTAATCAGGAGGGGTTGTATCAGCACTTCAAAGCGATTGCCGAGGCATCGCCACTGCCGATTATGCTCTACAACATTCCGGGCAGAACAGGTGTCAATATGACTCCCGAAACAATCGCACGCATTGCCGCAACCTGCGAGAATGTGATTGGCGTAAAGGAGGCTTCGGGCGATTTGGCACAGATGGCAAAAATCAAGGAGTTGCTTCCAAGCGACTTCCTACTCATATCGGGCGATGACGGCCTGACCGTCGAGATTGTAAAACTCGGTGGCGATGGAGTAATCTCGGTATTGGCAAACGCCTACCCTGCCCAGACAAAGGAGTTTGTAGATTTGGCTTTGGAGGGTGAGTTTGATAAGGCTGACGAGAAATTACACGCCTTTGACGACATCGTATCGGCACTCTTCGAGGAGGGCAACCCTGTGGGCATAAAGACGCTTCTCTATGCCAATGGTGTATGTTCCAACACGATGCGTCTGCCACTTGTATCGGGTAGCGACAGCCTCCTGGAGAAGTTCGAAACTTTGGTTGCAGAGTACGAAAATTAACTTTTCGCTCGTTATTGGTCGAAAAAGGTCTACTATGAAGCGATTTGTTACAACCCTACTTCTACTCTTTGTTGTGGTGTCGGCATCTGCCGTAACACCCGACAATGACCGCATATTTGCCGCCATTAACGATGTTAATTCTCCATTCTACTATCCAAATCTTATGTTGCGATACAAGGAGGGCAAGCCTATGTCCGAGGAGGAGTATCACCACCTCTACTACGGCTACGCCTTTCAGCCCGCATACAAGCCACTCGAAGTAAACCCCGCAATGACTCGTGTGCAGGAGATTATGGCTCGAATATCGCTCGACACCCCTTCGGTACACGATATTGACGAGTTGATAGCCGCAGGCATTGCAGCGATGGAGCACGATCCGCTATCGCCTACTCTGCTCAACATTTTGGTCTATGCCTACGGAGCATCGGGCGATAAAGTGCGTGAGTTGGCCTATTCGGAACATATGCGAGGTATTTTGAAATGTATAGAGCAGTCGGGCGACGGTTTGAAGGAGAAGAGCCCTATGCATATAATTATGTTTTCGCACGGTTTGGACTACCTCGCCTCGAAAGGTGTAGCCTACAAAAAGAGTAGCATCATAAGTCGCACGGTAGAGTTTGTGCCTTTCGTAGTGCCTAAGGGCAAAGTCAAGGGTTACTACTTCGATTACAGCCGAGTATATTGGAACAAGCCTGACAACTATACATTCCAGCGTGAGCGCACCTGGCAGTTCAACAACCTCAAACCAAGAGAGTACAAATAGAGTATATGAAGAGATTTCTAACCATAATAGTAGCTCTCACTTCGCTCCTTACCGCCTGCATCAATGCCGAGAGGGCAACCGTGAACGACCTCTATATAGGAGGTATCACCGATCGTCGTCTTGTCCTTGATGGTAGAGAGGGTTGCAGTAAGACTTTCTATATCATAGCCAACTACGACTGGCAAATTATAGACTATCGCCATTTCAGTTGCTACCCGTCAAGCGGCAGCAAGACCGAGGCGAGTTCTCCCGTAACCATTACGGCAACCGCCTTGCAATCGAACAACTCTGCCGATACGATACGCCTGAGCGACTTAAATTTCAAGTTGCTAAACACTCGTTTTGTTGGTATTTCGGCCTATCAGTTACCGCAAGTATGCCTCAAAAACGGCAATCAGGTAATTGTAAATGCCGTAACGGGCTCAAAGAGTTCCAGCCTGATTGTATCGAAGGCTGATGATATAGACCTTGTCGTATCGGGCGATATCTCTGCCACCATTGGCGAGAAAAACTCCAAAGATGAGTTCAGTATAACCGTCGTAGCCAACTGCGACAACAATAATACCGAATCTCGCAAAATTGGAACTGTCGAGTTCGAAATTGACGGAGTCAAGCAAGGAAGTAAAATCGAGGTCATACAGCAGTCTGCCATTCTTTTCGACCGTAATGTAGTAATGTTGCCGGGCAAGGCAGGCGAGAGTAATATGTTGGAGGTTAGGAGCGATTTTGATATCGAAGCAACGAAAGAGTCTGACCTATTTTCGATTGAGTTGGTGTCATCTAAGCTTCATACAAAGCAGTTTAAGATTACAGCGCTTGCTGATAACACTACCGCAACAGAGCGCAGCCTTGGAGAGATATGCGTTACCCTGGTAGATTCGCCCGATTGCAAGAGCAATATCGAGGTGCATCAGCGCAAAGCAAAGGCCTCGCAGACCATCATCGTTCACTTTGTCGGCACAGCACTACAATACTACTTCGACCTTAACACAACAAAGATATTAGAGGCTCTAAATGCCGATATCCAGGGAGATGCGCAAGTTTTAGCCATCACAACCGACTCTACAAACAATGCCACACTCTACGAGTTGCGCTACGACAGCACACTCGGTAAGGCGGTACAGGAGATGGTTGCAAAATTATCATTACCAACACCTTACAATGCGGTACTCTTCGAGGATAATCTGCGTAAGGCATTAGCATTTGCTCCTGCCGAGAGATATGCCCTCGTAGTAGGCTCACACGGTTTGGCTTGGATACCAAAGAGTAGCAATGCGTCGAGTTCGCAGCGTATGTGGCGTATGGGCATAACTCCATCGGAGTTGTGGAAGCGCAACAAGAATGCAGAGATAACCCGCCATATTGGAGATAGCAACACTACCCAATACGACATCACCGAGATTGTCGAGGCTATACAGGCCAACAATGTTAAGTTCGACTACATATTGTTCGATGCCTGCTTTATGGGTAATGTGGAGAGCGCCTACGAGTTGCGCAACAGCACCGACTACATCATCGGCTCTCCTTGCGAAATTTTGGGCGCAGGATTTCCATATGCAAAGATTACCCCTTATATGCTGACCGATGGGGGTACATCCTACAACCTCGACAAAATTTGTAGCGAATATGTAAATCACTACCGCACCTCTGCCGGCACAAATTCGGCCTGCGTAGCCGTTACCGCTACTGCCGAGTTGGAGCCTTTGGCTGTGGCGATGAAGGCGGTAAACGAGGCGGGAGTAAAAGAGGGATTCTCGTTAGACAATGTGCAGTACTACGAGGGACAAGCCGTTCACTCGTTCTACGACTTGGGCGATATGGTCGAGCAGTCGTGCGCCAATGCGGAAGTTGCCGCAGCATTCAAGGCTCAACTCGACAAGACCGTAACCTCTCGCTACCATACCGACCAATTCTATTCGGGTTATGGTACAGACAACAAATACTACCACGACATAAACTATTACAGCGGTATTTCAACCTCGGCAATGGTAGAGCACTACTCTACCATCTGGCAGCAGACTGCGTGGTATAAGGCAACACACTAAACCGCCTGACACAAAAATAGAGCGGAGAGATTTTGACACCTCTCCGCTCTACTCTTTTATACTACGCTTTTAGTAGGTTCTCAATTGGAATACAATTTTGTTGCAGTACAACTCACCCTCGTGCAAGAGAATTGACGGGAAGTCGGGTTGATTAACTGCGTCAGGATGTACCTGACACTCGATTGCCACACCTGCATAGTCCTCATAGCGACCGCCCGACTTTGTTACGGGACAGCCACCCGAGAGCCAGTTGCCGGTATAGACCATACAGCCCGGCTGCGACGACAACACCCTAACCAAACGGCCGGTCTTCTCGCAGCGCAACTCGCCAACCTCGCCCAAGATATTCTTCTTCCAACCCTCCACTACAAAGAAGTGGTCGTGGCCTCGGAACAAGTCGATATGGTTGAAAATCGAGCCGATATCCTTACCCAAGCGATTCCAATCGGTAAAATCCTGAGCCGAGCCCTTCATCGGAAGGAGTTTGCCCGTAGGAATCTGCACCTCGTTAGCCTCCAACACATACTTTGCATTGAGTTTCAACTCGTGATCGAAGATAGTCTCGCCACTCGCCTCACCTGCCAAGTTCCAATAGACATGGTTAGTGAGGTTTACCGGGGTTGTACCATCGCTCTTTGCAAGGTAGGTAACTTCGAGGTTATTCTCGTCATCAAAGTCGTAGATAGCCTCTACGGTCAATTCGTGCGGATAGCCCTGATCGCCATCCTCCGACACCAACGAGAATACTACTCGATTGGTCTCCACTCGTGACTCCCACAACTTGTTGGCATAGCCCTTTGTACCTCCGTGGAGGTGATTAGGACCATTATTCACTTCGAGGCGGTACTCCACTCCCTCGATGGTCATCTTTCCGCCTGCAATACGGTTTGCCACACGGCCCACCGTCTTACCGCTTGCTGCACCATCACCGAAGTAGCTCATCGGATCCTTGTAGCCAAGCACCACATCGTCGATATTGCCGTTGCGATCAGCATACTTCACCGATACGATTGCTGCACCCACATTTGTGAGCTGCACCTCGCTACCGAGTGCATTTTTCAATGTGTAGATGATTATAGCCTCACCCTCGGGGGTTACACCCCAAACATTCTGTTCAATAGTCATAGTAGTTTAGTTTTGAAGTTTTATTCGAGCGGTTGAACATTTGCCAAAAGGTAGTCGATGCGCTTCAAACACTCCTCCTTACCGATAAACGAAGTTACATCGTACATACCCGGACCCTTACCTGCACCAACCAAAGCCAAACGCAAGGTATTCATAATCTGGCCCATACCGTACTCCTTCTCGGTAATCCAAGAGTGAACAATCTGCTCGGTATTCTCCAACGAGAAGTCGTCAATCGAAGCCAAAACCTCACGCAACTCTGCCAAGCGAGCAGGGTTCTCGCCCTTCCAATACTTCTTCAACTGCTTCTCCTCGTACTCGGTCGGAGCGATGAAGAAATATGAGGTCAAATCCCACAAATCGCTTACAAATGTTGCACGCTCCTTCATAATGAAGGCTGCCTTGCCTGCGATTTCGTCCGAAACCTCGATGCCGTGCTCACGCAAAATTGGCTGATAAACAGCGCTCAACTCCTCGGCCGACTTACGGTGCATATACTGCGCATTGAACCACTTTGCCTTATCCGGCTGGAAGCGTGCGCCCGCCTTCGACACACGGTCGAGCGAGAATGCATCCACCAACTCCTGCATAGAGAAAATCTCCTGCTCGGTACCCGGATTCCAACCCAAGAGGGCCAACATATTGATAAATGCCTCGGCAAAGTAACCATCCTCACGGTAGCCACGAGCAGTCTCGCCTGTTGTTGGCGATACCCAATGCAACGGGAATACAGGGAAGCCCATCTTGTCGCCATCACGCTTCGACAACTTACCACCGCCCGTAGGTTTCAACAAAAGTGGAAGGTGAGCGAACTCAGGCTGCGAGTCGGTCCAACCAAATGCACGATACAACAAGTAGTGCAAAGGCAACGATGGTAACCACTCCTCGCCACGAATAACGTGCGAAATCTCCATCAAGTGGTCGTCTACGATATTTGCCAAGTGGTAAGTTGGCAACGCATCAACCGACTTATAGAGCACCTTATCGTCGAGTGTCGAGGTATTAACCTCAACATCACCACGAATAAGGTCGTGCATCTTCACAACCTCATTCTCAGGCATCTTAAAGCGGATAACCCAGATGTCGCCACGAGCGATACGCTCCTCAACCTCCTCCTTCGACAACGAGAGCGATGTTGGAAGGGTTGTGCGCACCTTGAAGTTATAGGCGAAGGTCTCGCCACGCTCCTCGTACTGCTTGCGCAATACATCCAACTCCTCGGCTGTGTCGAATGCGTAGTATGCCCAACCCGCCTCAACAAGCTGTGTAGCATACTTCAAGTACAACTCACGGCGCTCGCTCTGACGATATGGAGCGTGAGGACCTCCCACGCCTACACCCTCGTCAATCTCGATACCGCACCATTTGAGCGACTCGATAATATAATCCTCGGCGCCAGGCACAAAGCGCTGCGAATCGGTATCCTCAATACGCAAAATCATCTTACCGCCGTGACGACGAGCAAAAAGGTAGTTATACAACGCAGTACGCACACCTCCGATGTGGAGTGGGCCTGTTGGGCTCGGCGCAAAGCGAACTCTTACTTCTTTCATAATTCAAATTTCAGAATGCAGAATGCAAAATTATTTCTATTCAAAAAATCAGAATTGATTGAGCTATTTTTGTGCATCGCAAGGCAACAAATGCGGAGCATACTTGGCGTATGTGAGCAATTTGGCAACCGCAGAGATGAGCAAAAAGAGCCAATCAAAATGATTTTTTACTCCCACAAATTGCGAGGGTAAACACCTGCCTCAATCAACTGCTCGATCTTAGCCATCAACGCAGGCTTATCCTCCTTGTAGGTTACACCGAACCACTGTGCAGTAGTCGAGAGCACCTTCAAACGAGCATCGCCCGAAGCCACGAGCTTGTTCACCATCAATGGGATGAAGAACTCTGCTTTGAGGTTGGTCTTAACATCCTCCGATGCGAGGAACTCCTTGAAACCAGCCTCCGAGTGTGCGAAGTAGTCAGGTGTAAAGCCGAAGAAGTTCATCGAAACAGGAGTATCCTCTGCGAGAGCCTCGTCAGTGCCGAGGTCGTGGAATACGATAGTACCCTCTGCGTTGCGCTCAATCTTTGTGCGCTCTACCATCGATGTGAGGAAGCGGTTCTCATCAACGGTGCAAACACCACGAGAAACAGTACCATTCTCCGACAATGTCTTGTTTACCTCGTAACCAATCATTGCGTACTCGCCTGTTGCACCACCGAGCTGCGAGAGGTACTCGCCCATTACACGGTATGCATCAGTGCCGTAGAAGTCGTCAGAGTTGATAACTGCAAATGGCTCGTTTACAGCCGATACGCCCTGCATTACTGCGTGGTTAGTGCCCCAAGGCTTCTCACGGCCCTCAGGTACGCTGAAACCCTCAGGCAAGTAGTCCAACTCCTGGAATACGAAGTCTACCTCGATGCGACCGCCAAAACGCTCTGGCGAGAACATCTCCTTAAACTCCTTCTCGAAGGTGTGGCGGATAACAAATACCACCTTACCAAATCCTGCACGGATTGCATCATAAATCGAGTAGTCGATAATTGCCTCTCCGTTAGGACCAACTCCGTCCATCTGCTTCAACGATCCGTAGCGTGAGCCCATACCTGCGGCCAACACCAAAAGTGTAGGTTTTACCATAATCTTAAAGTTTTTATTGTTGTTAAATTGTAATGTTTTCTACACACGAGTATAAAATACTCGCAAAGATAATAAAAGTGATAGACTTTTCAAATTAAAAGCAAAAAATTAAAGCGCAAAAAAGAGATGGGTATCGTTTTCGATACCCACAAGTGCAGTGGAAGTACTCCGAGTGTACAAGGGTATCGTTTTCGATACCTACGAGAGTGGTGGGGAGTACTTCCAGTGGGATGGGTATCGTTTTCGATACCCGGGAGGGCAGTGGAACAACTCCCGTTCTTTGCCGGGTACGAAAAATCGTACCCACGAGGGAGGATGTCGGCTAAAATAGTAAAGGTTATTAACAGCAGTTAAGGGCTATTAAAGGCTGTTAAAGAAAAGCCGCACATTAATAATCTTTAATCGCCCTTACAAAATCTTGTCGGCAAAAAACAACCCCGCATTTCTGCGAGGTTGTAAAAATAGTTTTCCGTTTTCCGTTTTCCGTTTAAAAGTCGTAACCTTCGATGTAATCGGCATATCCGATCCAATAATTTGCCGACTTATACGCTTCTACCGAATTGCGTGGCACATAAATCTTGCAGCCGATAGGCTTATATCCACTATCATAATATGAGAACATATAAACACCTCCACTTGGCGGAGTAGTTGACTTGCAATAGACACTTGTCAAACCACTGCAACCATAGAATGCATAATCTTCAATCGAAGTAACACTATTCGGAATTGTTACACTTGTCAAACTACTGCAATTATAGAATGCATAATATCCAATCGAAGTAACGCTGTTGCCAATTGTTACACTTGTCAGCGAGGTGCAACTTTCGAATGCAGACTCTCCAATCGAAGTAACGCCACTACATATTGTTACACTTGTCAAACGACTGCAATCAGCGAATGCATAATCTCCAATCGAAGTAACACTATTTGGAATTGTTACACTTGTCAAACGACTGCAATTATAGAATGCTGCACTTCCAATCGAAGTAACATCTCCATCAAATTTGATTAAACCTTCGCCATTTTCGTAGGTATTAGATACGATGTTTGCACCAAATATATCGGTGCCGTTTGGTGTAACAACTTTGCCATCTGACGAAGTGTACAAAATCACCTCTGCACTCTCGCAACCATAAGCATCTGCATAATCCGAAACAATTTGGTTGTTGCCGTCAGAAATTACAAGCGCAATCTTCGCTTCATGTATGCCAGCGAAAAACTCATCTGATAAGCCCTCGCCCGAAACTCCGACTGTAACAACTCCGCTAGCTGCGTCAGCGTCAAATGCTATTACTGCCAATTTTACAAGCGACACTGCACGAGTTTTTGGATGGTACGCTTCGCACGAGAGAGCCGACTCCCATACATTCGCCAAC
>JAZONG010000032.1:0-4828 GCA_045654385.1 Alistipes sp. | reverse complement strand
TTCGGTAACGAGATTGGTGCAACCTTGACTTGCGATGAGGCAACCTTGTTCGACTACGCTTACGGTTCGATTTTGGTCGAGGCGAAGGAGTCATTCGAGGGTGCAGTACTCGTAGGTAAGACCACCGCAGAGAAGTGCGTAGAGGTTTTGGGCGAGAAGTTCTCGTTGGAGGAGCTCTACACCGCAAATACAGCGAAGTTCGAGAAGATCTACCCTGCCAAGGGTAAGTCGGGCGAGAAGTGCCGTGAGAGCAACCACACCGCCACAGCGCCTGCATATAAGGGCGAGAAGGTGGAGAAGGTGCAGGTTTATCTCCCTGTATTCCCGGGTACAAACTGCGACTACGACACCGCACGAGCATTTGAGCGTGAGGGTGCCGAGACTCATATCGGCGTATTCCGCAACCTCACCCCTGAGGATGTGTTGCAGTCGATTGAGGCGATGGCGAAGGCTATCGACGAGTGCCATATCCTCGTATTGAGTGGTGGTTTCTCGTTGGGTGATGAGCCGGATGGTAGCGGTAAGTTCATCGCAAGCGTGTTGAACAATGCAACCGTAACAAAGGCTGTACACGCCTTGATTGAGCGTGGTGGTTTGATTTTGGGTATCTGTAACGGTTTCCAGGCACTCGTTAAGTCGGGCTTGTTGCCATACGGAAAACTCGGTATGATGACCACAGAGTCGCCTACATTGTTCCACAACGATATTCACCGCCACATCTCGCAGATTGTTTCGACCCGTGTCGGCACTACGGCTTCGCCTTGGTTGTCGTCGTTCCAGGTGGGCGATTTGCACTCGATTGCAGTGAGCCACGGTGAGGGTAAGTTCGTGGTTAGCGAGGAGATGGCCGAGGAGTTGTTCGCAAATGGTCAGGTGGCGTTCCAATATGCCGATATGGAGGGCAACGCTACTACCGATGCGCCACACAACCCTAACGGCTCGTCTTACGGTATCGAGGGTATCATTTCGAAGAATGGTCAGATACTCGGTAAGATGGGACATACCGAGCGTTATGACGATTGCCTGTTCAAGAACATCGCAGGCGAGAAGCGTCAGAACATATTTGCAAACGCAGTAGCATACTTTACAAAGTAAAAATATATGAGTGTTTTAGGAGTTTATGGTGTTGAGCACGCTTCGTCGTTGGTCTACTATGGCTTGCATTCGATGCAGCATAGAGGCCAAGAGGGTTGCGGTATGGTGAGTGTAGATTCGGAGAATCGTATGCATCGTCATCGTGGTCACGGACTTGTGCAGGAGGTGTTCAACGAGGGCAAACTTACGGAGTTGGATGGCAGAATGTGCCTCGGCCATGTGTTATATACTACGGCAAATGGTCGTAGCATCGACAATATCGAGCCGTTGTCGTTCTTGCACAATACAGGTTCATTTGCGATTGCGCACAATGGCAATATCGTAAATGCCAACCAGATACGAGATTTCTTGGAGTCGAAGGGAAGCCTCTTCCAGTCGAATACAAATGCCGAGTTGTTGGCACACCTCATCAAGAAGGAGGCCGATGAGCCACGCATCTTCACCATTATGGAGGCGTTGGACTTGTTGGAGGGCTCATTTGCGTTTGTTATTATGACGCAAAACCGCCTTTACGCCTGCCGTGATAAGTATGGTATTCGCCCATTGGCAATCGGTAAGTTGGGCGATGGCTGGGTAGTATCGAGCGAGAGTTGCGCATTCGATGTTATGGGTGCGGAGTTCGTGCGAGATGTCGAGCCGGGAGAGATTGTTACAATCGACGATAAGGGCTTGCGCAGCCGCAAGTATTCGCTTACGAGTGAGCACAATATGTGCGCTATGGAGTATATCTACTTCGCTCGTCCCGATAGTGATATCGACGGTTGCAATGTACACGCATTTCGCAAGGAGTCAGGCCGTCGTTTGTGGCGTGAAGCACCTGCCGAGGCGGATATTGTAGTCGGAGTACCCGACTCTTCTCTCTCGGCTGCAATGGGCTATGCCGAGGCGAGTGGTTTGCCATACGAGATGGGACTTATTAAAAATAAGTATATCGGTCGAACCTTCATCCAGCCTTCGCAGGCGTTGCGTGAGAAGGGCGTGAAGATGAAGTTGTCGGCTATTCGCTCGATTGTCGAAGGCAAGCGCATTGCGTTGATTGACGACTCGATTGTACGAGGTACAACCTCCAAGCGCATCGTTAATATGTTGCGTGAGGCGGGTGCTACCGAGGTACATGTGCGTATTGTGAGCCCTACGATGAAGTACCCTTGCTGCTATGGCGTGGATACTACAACCTTGGATGAGTTGATTAGCGCAAAACACTCTGTGGAGGAGACTTGCAAGATTATTGGCGCTGACTCGTTGGCATTTATGTCGGTCGAGGAGTGTTTGGCTTCGTCGAACGGCAAGTGCGAGAAGATGTGCTTCGCTTGTTTCGACGGCAAATACCCTACACCTATGACACACGATATTAAGGATATTAACAAGAAAAAATAGATAAAACTATGGCAGTAAATTACGAAAAAGCAGGCGTAAACCTCGAAGCAGGATATGAGGTTGTTCGCCGTATCAAACAGCACGTGGCATCGACTAACCGCTTGGGTACAATGGGTAATATCGGTGCATTTGGAGGTATGTTCGACCTCGCAGCATTGAATGTTAAGGAGCCTGTATTGGTTAGCGGTACAGACGGCGTAGGTACAAAGTTGAAGTTGGCCTTCGCAATGGATAAGCACGATACTATCGGTATCGACGCAGTCGCAATGTGCGTGAACGATGTGTTGGCACAGGGCGCCGAGCCTTTGTTCTTCTTGGATTATGTGGCTCTCGGCCACAACATCCCTGAGAAGGTCGAGGCTATCGTTGCAGGTGTTGCTGAGGGTTGCCGTCAGGCAGGTTGCGCCTTGATTGGTGGCGAGACAGCCGAGATGCCTGGTATGTACGAGGATGGCGAGTACGATATCGCAGGTTTCACTTGTGGTGTTGTCGAGAAGTCGCAACTCATCGATGGCTCGAAGGTTAAGGTTGGCGATGTTTTGGTGGGTATCGCATCGAGCGGTGTTCACTCGAATGGTTTCTCACTTGTGCGCAAGGTTTTGGCTGATAACAACTTGGACTTGAATGCAAAGTACGAGGAGTTGGGTGACCGCACTTTGGGTGAGGCGTTGCTCTGCCCTACCCGCATCTATGTTAAGCAGGTGTTGGAGGTAGTTCGCAACTGCGATGTTCACGGTATCTGCCACATCACAGGTGGTGGCTTCGACGAGAACATCCCACGCATCTTACACGACGGTCAGGGCTTGCACATCAATGAGGGCTCGTGGGAGATTTTGGGCGTGTTTAAGTTGCTCGAAAAGTATGGCCAGATTCCTCATCGTGAGATGTTTAACATCTTTAATATGGGTGTAGGTATGGTTATCGCACTCGACGAGAGCGAGGCACAGAAGGCACTCGATATCTTGGCTGCTGCCGGCGAGAAGGCGTCTGTTATCGGTTATGTAACTGCTAACGAGGGCGTAGTTATCGAATAGAGAGTAGTGAGGAGTTAGTAGAGAGTAGTTGAACGCTAACGCTACTAACGTCTCTAATAAAAAAGCCAATGGCTAATAGCAAAGAGTAATAATATATAAGTATAGATATAAGAGATGAGAGCATTAGTAAGTGTAAGCGACAAGACCGGTTTGGTTGAGTTTGTAAGCGGTTTGCAGTCGCTTGGTTGGGAGATTATCGCTACGGGCGGTACCCAGAGCCTTTTGGAGAAGAATGGCGTTAAGACTATCGGTATCAGCGATGTAACGGGCTTCCCGGAGATTTGCGACGGTCGTGTTAAGACCTTGCACCCAAAAGTTCACGGCGGTTTGTTGGCTCGTCGTGATTTGGAGAGCCACTTGGAGGCGTTGCGTGAGAACGGTATCGAGTTTATCGATATGGTCTGCGTAAACCTCTACCCATTCCGTCAGACAATCGCAAAGGAGGGCGTAGAGATGGCAGAGGCTATCGAGAATATCGACATCGGTGGTCCTTCGATGTTGCGTTCGGCAGCAAAGAACTACAAGGATGTAACCGTAGTTTGCGATCCTTCGGACTATGCGCAGATTCTCGACGAGATTAAGGCTGAGGGTAACACCAAGGTTGAGACTCGTTTGCAACTCTCTGCAAAGGCTTATACCCACACAGCACAGTATGACTCGTGCATTGCAACCTATATGCGCAAGCAGGCAGGTTTGCCGGAGAAGTTGTTCTTGGAGTTCGATGTACAGCAGTCGTTGCGTTATGGCGAGAATCCTCACCAATCGGCAACCTTCTATCGTGATAACTCTACCACACACTTCTCGTTGGCTTATGCCGAGCAGTTGAACGGTAAGGAGTTGTCGTACAACAATATCCAGGATGCAAATGCAGCATTGAATATCGTTCGTGAGTTCGACGAGCCATTCTGCGTGGCATTGAAGCATATGAACCCTTGTGGTGCTGCAATCGGTGCAGATGCGTTGGAGGCTTGGACTCGTGCTTACGAGGCCGATACAAAGAGTATCTTCGGTGGAATCGTGGCATTGAACCGTGAGGTTACCGCAGAGGTAGCACTCGGTATGAAGCCTATCTTCTTGGAGATTGTTATGGCTCCGTCGTTCTCGGCTGAGGCACTCGAAATCCTCTCTGCAAAGAAGAACTTGCGCCTCTTGAAGGTGGATATGACTCGCACCGACGAGGTTCAAAATCAGTACATTAGCGTGAATGGCGGTCTGCTCGTTCAGCACCTCGACACCACTACCAAGGAGGTTGTTGCCGATATGTGCGTAACTGAGGTTAAGCCTTCGGAGGATGTTTTGACCGATTTGAACTTCGGCTGGCG
>JAZONG010000031.1:0-4408 GCA_045654385.1 Alistipes sp. | reverse complement strand
CCGGCTAAATGTTAATAAAACACAGACCTCGCAGGAGGCTCTCAGAAGCCCTCTGTTAGCCTGTATTTCGACCCAACAACTGATAAGGGATGACTCGGAAATCAACGCCTGCCTTAGCCTGCCAGGCGCTGTGGTAAAAAGAAGCGGACTATCATACGACAGTCCGCTATTTTAATATTTTTGCACCATACCCGACACACCCACAGGTCGGGTACAGATTTATTTGTTAGGCATTATAGCCACGCACATCCTCAAGGAATGTGTGCTCACGCATATGTGTTGCGTAAGACTCGTTAATGACACGCATAGCAATATCGGTTTCACCGTTTGTCAAGCCACGCTTCTTCAAGAACTTTTCATAGTCTTCGTGGACTTTGAAAATACGGTGGAATTGCTCACGAGAAACAATCTTTTCTCCATCGGCTACGAGTATACCGAAATCGATAATGCGGTCACGGCTGCTTTGTACAAACAGTTCTTCGGTTAGCTTGGAGTTATCTTGCAAGGCCGCAGTAACCAGAGCCAGTTTGTCCTTAATCTCTATAATAGAGTTATCATAGACTTCAGCTCTTGAGTTAACCCAGCCCATCCAAGCATCACGCTTAGAGATGTTATCAGCAGAATAGTGGCCGTTAACATCGGCGAGTAGCTTCTTTACCTCTTTAAGAGTTTCAGCCTGCTCTCTTTTTTCTTCCCTTTTACGCTTAAAGTATTTCCGGATTTTCATAAATTCCGGCACTACTTTACCCTTGAGCTCCAACAGTTCCCCAACCAGATTAGCCACAAGGATTATGCCAACGATGATGCCTGCAACGGTAGCAGGCAACTTCAGATACTCAATGTAGCCTAGCATATCGTTGACTTATTTAGCTTTCTGTGTTTTCTCCGGCAGGAAGTTCAGGAGCGATATAAGCCTGAAGGTTCAGGTTCTCCTCCCACTTCTTCTTAGCCAATACCAGTGCTTCTTCAACCCACTTAACGAGGGTTTCGGAGGTGATGAAGGTCTTGATGATAGTGGGGAGCTTCGGATAGACCTGTTCGATAACGGAAGCCAGTTTCAATGCACCAGTGCCTGCGCCAAAGTTCTTCTCAGCCTCGGTAACGAGAGAGAAGAGCATATTCATAACGACAGACTTGTTGCCTTTGAAGACCGCATACACAATGCAAATAACTGCGGCAGTCACCAGAGTGATGATGTCCCAGTGTTCAAGAACGAAATTGATTACATTCATTGCTTGGTCTCCTTTCGGTTATTTAATATGTTTCTCCAGTGAAATCTTCTTGTGACAGAGACACGCCATATTGCTTCTTCAGCTTAATGACATTTTCTCTCTTAGCCTTCTCATAGTAGTTCTTTACCATCGTTGCGCCGACAATAGCTGTAGACGGAATGAGGTAGGCCAAAGGAGTCAGGTCGCAAGTCAGATGCACCATATAGCAGGTGAATAGAACTACACCGACCTCGATTAGTCCAAACACAAACAAGATGAGCTTGGAGAACTCAAACTTCTTCTTTGTTTTTCCCATAACTCCTCCTTATGTTGGGTAGCCCATTACAGGCTACCCTTTTTGTTTTTATGCCGTTCACACGGGAACGAGCAAGTATCGCATTCTTTCAGGTCGCACGGTTCATCCGGGACAGGTTTCGTGTTTGCCCAGACCACCCACACGACCAGGCAAGCCACGACCACAAACACAGCGACATTCAGAATTGCAACCATATAAAATCACGCTTTCGTGAAAGTACCTTCGTCGACCCAGCCCCACACGGTTGCGCCCTTGCCGGACACACGAACCAGATGGTAGGGGTGCTTGCTCTTGCCGAGCTGATAGATGTTTGTAATCTTTGCTTGTCCACCCTTGCAGGTAGAACTATTTGCGGCGTTGGCATTGACATAGTGCTTATTACCATTGTAAATCACGATGTCGCCAACCTTGGGAGTCCAAGGCTCGTCCACCTTAACCACGGTCAGATACTTTGCGTTAATGGGGCTGCTGATGGCATTCTGGCCGTCAACAGACTTGTTAATTACCACACGGTCTCCAACTGGGTTAGCAGAAACAATCCACTGCTTTGCGACGACCCAATCGGGCATATCCTTGCCATTGTAGTAAGTAGCATTCTTTGCGATAGATACCACATCGCCCTTCTTAATGGTCGTCTTGGCGGGGGTTGAAGGAGTGGTGGGAACAACAGGCTTAGGCTGCTCCACAACGATTGCAGTCAGGTCGGTAGCATCGACCCAGCCGTACACGCCGCCAATAAATGCGCCTGCATCATTGACAGCACGACAATGGTAAGGATGTTTGCCGCCTTTATGCACCGCAGTAATCTTAGCCTTGCTAGAATTAACCTTGGGGCCGGTTGTGGCATTAGCGGAGGCATAGTGATTTGTGCCATTGAAGTTCACAATATCGCCAACCTTGAACTGCAGTTCTGCGGGAGCAGGAGTAGCGGGAGCCACCGGCGTAGACGCAGTGGGCTTATCAGCATACTTGTCGTAGTACCGCTGACCGTACTCAGCACGCTTCTTCTGCACAGACTCGCCCATATCTGCAGGTCGCTCAAACTTGGTCAGAACACTGTTGGATGCTTCCAGAACACTGGTTGCATTTTTCAGGTCAGACCATACGCCCTTGTAGGACTCGCTCAGTTCCTTAATCAGGAACTCCAACTGAGTCTGCAGGTCGCCAATAGACTTATTCTTAGACTGATGGAATTTCAGCATTTGCTCCTTTCGGCTCCAGTGAGTCCATTGAGCCAGGCCGTAGCCGGCCGAGTCTTTGACGAAGTTGGTGTATGTGCCATTGTCGACAGCCGCAGTATATGTGGTGTCATTATAACCGAGCTTCGTCTCATAGGTTTGCTGCAAGTTGTTAGACCGCAGCGCAGATTCGGCATTCAGGTTACCCATCAGGCCAGCGACACCGTATTCGTTGTCGATATGCACCATCAGGAAATTCCAAATGGCCTTCTCGTTTGCGGCAGAGCCAGTGCTGGGAGAACCAGTAACAGCAGGCTTTTCTTCTTCGACTGCAGTCTCCGTATCAAAACGAGGATGTCCATAGCCAACGATGTAGGAGCTGGTTAGGGAGTAAGTGCAACGCTTAACCATATTGGAAGCATTACCTTCGATGGTATGCACCTTGTCGCCCTCAATCTTTTCGACAATACCAGTGTGTTCCTCTGCGTCGGTCTTACCGAAGAAAATCTGGTCGCCAGGCTTAGGATTCTTATCGAATCGTCCGGCACGACGATAGCAGTCAGAAGACCATTCGCAACCGGCGCCGTACAAGCCAGTTTGGCATTCCAACCATTCGCCCTTCTCCTTTCCGCCGCCCAGTTTCCAGAAGCACCAGTCAACGAACATATCGCACCAGGCGTATCCGTTCTTGGCTGCTTGGTAATAGCCAGCAGAGTGTAGGTCTCGGGCATACTTAGTCCAGTTGCCGTCGCCGGCGTTGGCGGCAGGGTTGTCCAACTGAGAGTTGGTTTCCTTTTCCTTGTAGCCAAGTTCAGCACGGGCAATTTCCAAAAGCTTAGATGCTGTGTAAGCCATATCTTTCCTCCTTAAAGTTCATAATTTTAGCCGCTAGTTTGCACTAGCGGCTTCTCGTTTACATCCGATATTTAGGTTTTTCCTCGCTGAACAGCCAATACCGCAGATAATCGTCTAAGACAATTCCTGCTACGGACAACGCTGTCTATTCAAATGCAAACGGCAGGCATACCTGACCGAGAATATTGAAAGGCTAATTTGAGTAGTCCCATACATTGAGTTTCGGCCACTTAAGATGCACCCAAAAATGAATTCGAGCACAAGCACACTGATGGCGCCAATGACGGCCTGCAACCAAATGGGTCCCACGGTAGGTATTCGTTAATCGCTCCAATGAGCAGGAAGCATAGCCCGCCCAAGATGAACATAGTCCAATGTGTTTGGCCGGAGCCACGCATAGTCCGCCATAGGATTTCGATTATGATATAAATTTAGCCTCCGACGCAGAATAACGCCGCAGGCTAAAAACCTTATTTCACTCTTATTTCATCAGCACCAGGACGATGTTGTCGCTGGTGCGCTTCATCACTCGAATATTTGTAGGTGTCTCGCTGTGTGTTAGCACCCCGTTTTCGCCCGCGCAACCATATCCGTTGGCAACGCAAGTGCCATCATCCCGAACATACAGTTTACCGAGCATACCGACCTTATCCCACTCCTGTCTTTCTTCCCGTGAAATATAGACAAGGTTTGAATCAAAGTCAGGGTTAATTCTGGGATGAGGGAAAAATCCAGCAGAGACTTGGACCTCCTCATTGGTCGCAGGGTCAATCTCGGTATCAAACTCTTCTACCATGTCGTAGATGATTCTACCGAAATCGTCAGTTAAATACTTTTTCTTCCAAACA
>JAZONG010000030.1:0-46253 GCA_045654385.1 Alistipes sp. | reverse complement strand
TACACCCGATATATTCTGCATCTCCTCGATAGTAATAGGATACTGAATAGCCATATCCTGCAATGACGGATCCTGGAAGATAACAAACGGAGGAAGGTCGTGCTTCTGAGCCACCTTGCGACGCAAATCCTTCAACATCGAGAAGAGTTGCTCATCGGCCACACCACCACCCTTAGGTACGGATGCCTCGGCTGCTTCACGCTCCTCCTCATCGTAATCACGATCTTGTGCCACCATAACCTTGGTAGGCTTGGTAATGAAGGCCTCGCCCGCCTCATTGATAGATATAAGTCCGTAGTTCTCGATATTCTTGTCGATAAGTCCCATAATAAGGCCTTGGCGCACAACTGCCGACCAGTGGCGGTCGCCCTTGCTCTTGCCAATACCGAACCACTCCAACTTGGCGTGGCCGAAACTCTTTATCGCTGCGGTGGTCTTGCCTACGAGCAACGATACGAGGTGCTCCATCTTGAACTTGTCGCCAATAGCACGCAATGCCTGCAACGCCTTGACAAGGTCGTGTGTAGCATCGACCTGTGGTCGTGGGTTGCAACAGTTGTCGCACGCACCGCAGTTATCCTCGTTGTACTCCTCGCCGAAGTAGTGTAGAAGAGTCTTGCGGCGGCACATTGCACTCTCGGCATAAGATTCCGTTTCGAGAAGGAGCAACTTTCCAATCTCCTGCTCGGCAACGGGCTTACCCTGCATAAACTTTTCGAGTTTCTGAATATCCTTATAATTATAAAAGGTAAGGCAGTGTCCCTCGCCACCATCACGACCTGCACGGCCGGTCTCCTGATAGTAGCCTTCGAGCGACTTGGGAATATCGTAGTGGATGACAAATCGCACATCCGGTTTGTCTATACCCATTCCGAAGGCGATAGTCGCCACAATAACATCGATTCCCTCCATCAAGAATGCATCTTGGTTGTCGGCACGAGTCTGCGCATCCATACCTGCGTGGTAGGCACGAGCCTTAATGCCGTTTGCTACGAGCAACTCTGCCAACTCCTCAACCTTCTTACGGCTGAGGCAGTAGATGATACCGCTCTTGCCCTCGTTCTGCTTGATGTAACGGATAATATCACGATCGGGGTCGTTCTTTGGTCGCAACTCGTAGTGGAGGTTAGGACGGTTGAACGAAGATTTGAATACTACGGCATCGCTCATACCGAGGTTCTTCTGAATATCCATCTGCACCTTTGGTGTAGCGGTTGCGGTAAGAGTGATGAGAGGTGCTTGACCTATATCGTTTATGATAGGGCGAATACGACGGTACTCAGGGCGGAAGTCGTGTCCCCACTCCGAGATACAGTGTGCCTCGTCGATGGCGTAGAACGAAATTTTAATCTTGCGCAAGAAGGCGATATTATCCTCCTTGGTGAGTGATTCAGGAGCGAAATAGAGCAATTTGGTCTTTCCTGCTAACACCTCGTCACGCACCTGCTGTACCGCAGCACGACTCAACGAGGAGTTGAGGAAGTGCGCAATACCCGAATTATCCGAGAAGGTACGCATAGCATCTACCTGATTCTTCATCAGAGCGATAAGTGGAGATATGATAATAGCCACACCATCCATCATCAAAGCCGGTAACTGATAGCAGAGCGATTTTCCTCCACCCGTAGGCATCAACACAAAAGTGTCACGACCGGTGAGAAGGTTCAAGATGACCTCCTCCTGATTTCCCTTGAAAGAGGTAAATCCGAAGTACTCTTTTAACTTCTCTCGAAGTAAATTTCTGTCTATCAACTGTTGTGACATGATGATTTTTGCTCTAAAACACTATTTTTAACCAAATTTCCAATCAAAGATAAAAATTATTTCGGAAAAAAAAGTAACTTTGTCTGAAATTTTACAGAAAAAATTTTTGTTGTATGAGGCTTTACACTACTGACCTTGTCAAAAAATATAAGGCACGCACGGTCGTAAATCATGTGTCGATAGATGTGCAACAGGGCGAAATTGTCGGCCTGCTCGGACCTAACGGAGCGGGTAAGACAACATCGTTCTATATGATTGTAGGACTTATCAAACCGAACGAGGGACGCATCTTCCTAGAACACGACAACGGACATGTGGACGAACTCACCAATTTGCCGGTGTATAAGCGTGCGCAGTTGGGCGTTAGCTACCTTGCGCAGGAGGCTTCGGTGTTCCGTCATCTCACCGTAGAGGATAATATCCGCTCGGTGCTCGAAATGACCAACTACACCAAGGAGTATCAGCGTGAGCGTACAGAGTCTCTTATCGAGGAGTTCCGTTTGCAGAAGGTGCGTAAAAGTTATGGTAATCAGCTTTCGGGAGGTGAGCGTCGTCGTACCGAGATTGCACGAGCAATCGCCATCAACCCTTCGTTCGTTCTTCTCGATGAGCCGTTTGCGGGTGTGGACCCTATTGCGGTGGAGGACATCCAGAGCATCGTTGCAACGCTCAAAAACAAAAACATCGGTGTTATTATCACCGACCACAATGTTGATGAGACACTCGCCATCACTGACCGTACCTACCTGCTTTACGAGGGTAAAATCCTCAAAACAGGTACTGCCGAGGAGTTGGCAAATGATGAAATGGTTCGACGAGTTTATCTCGGCAAAAACTTTGAGTTGAAGAAGAATCATAAGTTTGAGCTTCCACAAGAGTAAAAAAAATCGTTCTGATTGGTAAATTTTGCACCTTGCTGCGGTCGCCAAATTCCTTACATAGGCCGACTATGCTGCGGATTTGTCGCCTTGCAACGCACAAAATAATCTAATCATCTCCGATTTTGGAGGGCTTAACAATGCAATGAACAACAATATATAATTGTCAATTATCAATTAAGTATGGATACTTCCGTCCCCCGAGGGCAAATCGCAGGTGTGGCAACTCCACCTTGTTCTAAAAGTTATGCGCAGCGAGCCTTGGCAGCAGCTTTGTTAGCCGAGGGCGAAACCATCTTGCGCAATCTCGATTTCTGTGATGACACATTGTCGGCTATCCGAGTTATCGAAACTCTCGGCGCCGAGGTGGAGCGTCTTGACGAGCGCACTGTAAAGGTGCGTGGTGGCCTTGCGCCAAAGAGCGACACGCTGAATGTCGGCGAGTCGGGATTGGCTACACGAATGTTTACGCCGATTGCATCGCTCTGCAACACGCCTATCACCGTGCAGGGTGAAGGAACACTTCTCTATCGTCCGATGCATATGATGATTGAGCCGTTGCGCAAACTCGGTGTCGATGTGCGTGATGGCGGTGGCCGTCTGCCGGTCGAGGTATGCGGACCTATGCAGGGTGGTGAGATTGAGGTTGATGGCTCGGTGTCGTCGCAGTTCTTGACAGGTTTGCTTATGGCTTTGCCTATGGCGGAGGAGGATACCACAATAGCAGTGGCAAATGCCGTATCGAAGCCATATCTCGATATGACGATAGACCTTGCTTCGAAGTTTGGCGTAAACATCCAGCATAACGACTACGAGGAGTTCTATGTTGAGGGCGGTCAGAAGTATGAGGCGACCGATTTGGTTATTGAGGGCGATTGGAGTGCTGCGGCGATGTTGCTTGTGGCGGGTGCTATTGCCGGTGAGGTAACCTTGACAAATGTATCGATGTTGTCTAAGCAGGCAGATGTGGCAATCTGCGACGCCTTGGTGCGTGCCGGAGCCTCGGTTACAAGTGAGCCGAACTCTATTACTGCCGAGCATCGTGATTTGGTGGCATTCGAGTTTGATGCTACGCAGTGTCCTGTTCTCTTCCCTGCATTGGCAGCATTGGCAGCTGCGGCCGAGGGCGAGAGTGTGATATATGGCACACATCGCTTGGAGCATAAGGAGTCTAACCGTGCCGAAACCATCGCAAGCGAGTACTCGAAACTCGGTATTGAGGTGCGTTTGGAGGGCGATGCAATGTATATCAAGGGTGGCGAAATTCACTCGGCAGAGTGTGAGAGCCATCACGACCACCGTATCGCTATGTCATTGGCGGTGTCGGCTTTGCGCTCGGATGGCGAGATTACAATTCGCAATTCGGAGTGTGTGGCAAAGAGTTATCCCGACTTCTTTGCAGTATTGGAGTCATTAAGAGAGTCTGAATAGTTATGTGGCATAATTCGTTCGGTTCGAAGTTTAGGTTGGAGATTTGGGGAGCATCGCATACCTCGGAGATTGGTGTGCGCATCGAGGGCGTTCCGCAGGGTATCGCTCTGTCGGAGGCGGACTTCGAGGCGGACTTATCACGCCGTAGAGCCTCGGCCAAGGGAACGACTGCTCGCCACGAGAAGGATATTCCGCAATTTCGTGCCGGTGTTACGGATGGCGTAACTACGGGCGAGGCGATAGAGATTGTATTTCAGAATGGAGATACCCGCTCTTCGGACTATTCGCAGTTCGAGAGCCACAATCGTCCTTCACACATAGATTTTACGGCTCGTGCCAAGTATGGTTTGGAGGTTGATTTGCGTGGTAGCGGTCAATTCTCGGGGCGTATGACAGTGCTGCTTGTTGCAGCAGGTGTCGTAGCCAAGAAGTTGGTGCAGAGAGTAGATTATAACACCGAAATCGTAGAGATTGGCGGTTCTCGCAACAGAGCCGAGTTCTCGGATATTGTAGCATCGGCGGTTGCCGATTGTGATTCGGTTGGAGGTGTGGTCGAGTGCCGTGCAAGTGGCGTTGAGGTGGGCCTGGGAGAGCCTTTCTTCGACTCGGTCGAGAGTATTATTGCCCATCTGCTCTTCTCTGTGCCTGCGGTTAAGGGTGTGGAGTTCGGCAGCGGCTTTGAGGGTGTGAAACTTCGTGGTTCGGAGCGTAACGATTGCTTTGTGGATGGCGAGGGACACACCGCAACAAATAACGAGGGCGGTATAAATGGCGGTATCACCAATGGTAACGATTTGGTGGTGCGTGTAGCGATAAAGCCTACGCCGAGCATTGCTCGTGAGCAGATGACCTACAATAAGGCATTGGGAGAGGTTGCTCCACTTGTGATTAAAGGTCGCCACGACGCCTGTATTGTGCTGCGTGCAGCAGTTGTTGTGGAGTCGGTGGTGGCGATTGCATTGGCAGAGTTATCGTTGCAATAGGATATGACTATACGAAGCACCATACACCTTATTCGTGATGCTATCGTATCGCTTTATGACGAGCGAGAGGCCGAAACGATTGCCCGTATGGTTGTTGGCGACAAATTGTCATATAACTTTTCGCAACTCGTAGCCCACTACGACGACGAGTGCGAAATCAAAAATATAGAGAGTATAATCGGAGAGTTGCAGAGTGGTCGCCCCGTACAGTATGTGCTGGGTAGGGCAGAGTTCTGCGACTTTGTTTTTGTAGTTGCCGAGGGCGTGCTTATACCTCGCCCTGAGACCGAAGAGTTGGTCTATCGCATAGCCGAAACGGCCAAGCGAGGGGCTCGCATCCTCGATATAGGAACAGGTAGCGGAGCGATAGCAATCTCGCTTGCGAAGTTGGTCAAGGAGTCGGAGGTTGTGGCAATAGATATCTCGACGGAGGCGTTGGATATCGCAAAACAAAATGCCGAGCGACTTGGTGCAGAGGTGGAGTTCGTCAAGGCTGATGCATTGGGCGATTTGAGCCACTTGGGTGAGTTTGATATTATAGTGTCGAATCCACCCTATATTCCGCATAGCGACATTGTGGATATGCGCAAAAATGTGGTCGATTTCGAACCCCATACGGCGTTGTTCGTTCCTGATAATGATATTTTGAAATTCTATGTAGCTACGGCCGACAATGCGCAGAAGATGTTGCGAGAGGGTGGCTCGTTGTGGTTCGAGATATATGAGAAGGCGGGCGATGAACTCTGTGCAATGTTGCGCACAAAGGGTTTTTCGCAGACTGAACTGATTGAGGATGCAAACCTTAAACCTCGAATGGTATGGAGCAGAAGATAACACGAGTAAAGAGGGATAAGACGCCACAACAGGCGTTGCACTCGCTGATGCGAATGTGCGCCCGCTCGGAACGCTCCTCGGGCGATGCTCTGCGACTTATGAAGCGTTGGGGTGTGGCAGATGTAGATGCGAGAAAGGTACTCTCACAGTTGCAGGCAGACCGCTTTATCGATGATGCCCGATTTGCCGAGGCTTTTGTACGAGATAAACTCAACCTTAGCGGCTGGGGTGCCTACAAAATAAAGATGGCTCTTAGAGCCAAGGGTGTGGCGAAGGAGATTATAGAGGAGGTGGTTGCTCCGATGATTGAGGCTACCGATATGAAGGAGCGATTGGAGGATATTATGCAGCGCAAGATGCGCACGCTGAAATACTCCTCGGTCTATGAAGCCAAGACAAAACTTATCCGCTTTGCCGCCTCACGAGGTTACGATATGGATGAGGTGATAGAGTGCGCTTCGAGAATTTTGAATAACTACGATAACTGTTAACTATATGAGAATAGTTCAAAAAATAGCATTGTTGTTTGTTGCGATTATTGCTCCGATGATTGTGTCGGCGCAGGCGTTGAGCAAGGCTAATCCCGAGCCTATAAACTTCACCGATTTTGTAACAAGTAGTTTCATAAACTACTACACTACGGGTGGCGTGCAGGAGAAGTTGTATCTCGTAACCGACAAACCATATTATAGTGCGGGTGATACAATCTATTTTAGTGTATTTCTCGTCAATTCCATCTACTTCGATCGTACCACAGACTCCAAATTTATATATGTGGAGTTGATTGATGCAATGGGTGGCGTTGTTTCTCGTATGAGAGTAATGGGCTCCGAGGGACGCTTCCATAATGCCATACCTCTTTCGGCGAAATTGACCGCAGGACGATATACATTGCGTGCCTATACAAAGTGGCAGACCAACTTCGATAAGGAGTTGCTTTACTCACGACAAATACAGATAGGTAACTATATTGATGATGCCGTACATACAAACATCAAGTATGAGTTCGATAATTCGGGCAAGGTTGTAGCTTCGGTTGAGGTTACAAATAACCTCTATGCCCCTATCGTAAATAATGCGGTGGAGTACTCGCTCTCGATTGATGGCCGTACAACCCGCCATATGACAAAGACTGACAGAGATGGATATTTTCGTTTTTCGTTCCGTCCAAGTGCCAATATGACCGACTGTATTCGTTTGAATATCAACGCCAATGGCCGTAAGTTGGATAGAAAGATGCAGTTGCCTTCGTTCGAGGATGATTTCTCGGCGAAGTTCCTGCCCGAGGGTGGAAATTTGGTTGCTGGCATCAAGCAGGTCATAGCCTTCAAGGCTGTGGGCGTGGATGGCCATTCGGTTGAGGTTACGGGTGTCGTGCGCACAAAGACGGGTGAGGAGGTCTGCACCATTCGCACCGAGCACGACGGTATGGGTAAGTTCCTCTTGGAGGCTCAACCCGAGGAGGTGTATATTGCAACACTCACGACCAAGTCGGGCGTATCTCGCTCTTTCTCTCTGCCTACGGCACTATTGTCGGGTTGTGTCGTAAGTCTCACTCCTGAGGATGATAAACGAGCGTTGTTGCGTGTCTTTACAACCTCCGACTACCCACGAGGACAACTCGTAGCTGTGGTGCAGTCCCGAGGTATTGTGAACTATGTAGTCGAGGATTTGTCGCATCCGCTTCGTATTCCGCTCGAAAAGTTACGCAGCGGAGTGGCGCAGGTGTCGATTATTAACAAAAATAGTCGCACGGTTGTGGCACAGCGACTCTTCTTCGTGCGTGGCAAGGTTGCCAATGCAACAATCACTTCGAGTGTCAATAAGTTCTCGCCTCGTGAGAGGGTGCAACTCGACTTCGCAGTAAAAAATAGTGCTGGTGTAGCCGTTAAGGGCGATTTTGTAGTGTCGGTTACAGATGCCGATCTGCTCAAAGAGGATAAGTCGGCAGATAACATCTTCTCCTATATGTTCCTCAACTCCGAGTTGAAGGGATACATCGAAAATCCGACCTACTATTTCGAGGGTGATGATGCAAAACGCAACGAACATCTCGACCTTGTGATGCTTACTCACGGCTGGCGCAGATATAACATAAACACCATTCTCGCCGGCAAAAAGCCGTTTATAACGCAGCGCTTTGAGGCAGAACAGAGCATTTCGGGAGGTGTAAAGGCGGTCATCGGCAAGAGCCGAAATACAAGCGTGATGATCTTCCGAAATCGTAACGAGTACCTCGGAGTGCACGACCTGAATAGTTCGAGTCGCTTCTTCATCACCGGTGTGGATTCGCCCGACACGACACTCTACCTCTTGCAGGCGCTCAACCGCAATGGCAGCAGCGACCGTGTGCGTATAAAGGTCGATCCTCAAATCTATCCTGTTACGCCGATAATATCTCGTGAGGTATTCCATAAGAAGAGCGAAACATCGCTTACCGAGGAGTATATGATGCGCTCGAAGCAGTCCTATTTCGAGGATGGCGGTATGCCGGTAATTGATATTGATGCGGTGGAGATTGTGGCAAAGCGCTCGGAGACTTACGACTACTCATCGTCGCTCAACGACTTCAATACCGTAAGTGGAGATATGACTCGCTTTGTGTCGATTTACGACGCCTTGCAACGCTTCCGCAAGCTCGTTGTCGATGGTACAAATATCTATGTGGCATCGCCAAAACTCGCAAAGTCGGCAGTGTCGGAAGAGCAGAGTACCTTGACTGTTGATGATAGTAATGAATTGGGTAATGTCGAGCAGAATATCGGCGCTGTCGAGATTGATATGGAGGAGAAAACCGACCTTATGCCGGCTCTCTATGTCAATGGTACACCTATGGATATAGCACTTGTGGATGCCTATCCTATGAGCGAGGTTATCAGTGTGTCTTACCTCGATAAATTCGAGTCTATGGCGGCAGGTATGAGTTCCGAAACGGGTGCAATCATCCTCCATGTTAAGGATATTAACGCCCGTGAGAAGTTCCTCATAAACTCTATGGCAGAGGTGCTCGTGCCTGGTTATGCTGCACCTATGGAGTTCTATGCCCCGGACTACTCCGTTAAAAACGACCGTACCAAGAAGGATAATCGTACCACTATTGCCTGGGTTCCAGCCCTCCAAAGTAACTCTCTCGGCGACGCCTCAATCTCCTTCTGGACTGCCGACCGTCAATCCGATTATCGAGTTCTTATCGAGGGTATCACTGCCGAAGGCGAGTTGTTGCATAGTGAGATGGTGCTTCACTCCAAGTAAAAAATCGTTCTGATTGAGTAAATTTTGCACTTTGCTGCGGTAGCTAAATTCCTCACATAGGTCTACTATGCTGCGGATTTGTCGCCTTGCGATGCACAAAATTTACTCAATCATTTACGATTTATGTCTCTATGCCATATTAATAATTCTCCTTTTTCGGCTCGAAGTATGCCTGTGGATGGGTGCATACAGGACAGATCTTTGGTGCATCCTTTGCTCGGCAGGCAAAACCACAGTTGCGACACTGCCACCAAATCTCCTTACCTCGATGGAAGAAGTTACCGTCGGTGATGCGTGATAGCAGGGCGAGAAAACGACTCTCGTGCTCCACCTCGACGGTCGAAACCAATCGGAACAACGATGCTATCTCGGGCAGATCTTCCTCCTCGGCTACGATGGCAAAGGTGGGGTATAGGGTATCCCACTCCTCACGCTCACCCTCGGCTGCGGCAAGAAGATTTTCGGTAGTCGAACTTATGCGACCGGCAGGGTAGGTGGCATCTATAATTGTCGCCTTGCCACCTTCGAGCGCCTTAAAAAAGAGCTCGGCGTGCTCCTGCTCCTGCGCCGCAGTCTCATCAAATACCGCAGCAATCTGCTCGTAACCCTCTTTGCGGGCACGCTTAGCAAAAAATGTGTAACGGTTGCGTGCCTGCGACTCGCCGGCAAATGCTTTGAGTAGATTCTGCTCGGTACGAGTTCCTTTGATACTTTTCATTTTGTGCATATTAAGAATTTTTAGAGTGTTTCTCGGGAATTTATCCAATGCTTACCACTCCTTGTGGGGCAAAATTTGTGCCACTTCTCCGCCTATGTCGAATGAATATCGCAGGTCTATATAAAAACCTAATTGCCCTCAAAACCTCTCTATTTTGCACCGTTTTGCAGAAAAAATGGGTGATTTGAACATTTTTTTTGAAAAAAGTTTTGTGGAAAAGATTTTTTGCCTTATCTTTGCACTCGCAATCGGGTAAAACCGAGAGCGGAAATGCCTCTTTAGCTCAGTTGGTAGAGCACGACACTCTTAATGTTGGGGTCCAGGGTTCGAGCCCCTGAGGGGGTACAGAAAGCGAGAAACGAAAGTTTCTCGTTTTTTTTGTACCCCCCCCCTCAGGGAGCGAGAACCCTGAAGTCGCCTCCCTTTCAGGGAGGATGGGAGGGTGTAAATAAAATGAGCACACGACTGCCTACTGCAAGTAGCGCAGTCGAGCCCCTGAGGGGGTACAGAAGAGAAGAACGAGAGTTCTTCTCTTTTTTTGTTGCATATCAGAAAGTTACCCTCTATTCCGCTGTAACTACACTCAAAGGGTATTTTATGTCGTGGTTTGTCGTATGATTGTCGTATTTATGCGGCAAATTTACTCGACCATAACTAGACCATAGGCGTAAAATCGGGCTGTGTTGGCACACAGCGTGTTACAGGAACAACTCGAGCCTTATTGAAAACACATCACTACTCACAAAAAAAACTCCCCCGAATTTCGGAGGAGCTTTTTATTTGGCTTGTGCTAAATTAGAAGCAGTAAGTTGCTGAAAGCGCAAAGTTGTAGAAACCTGATGTGTTGAATCCAACTGCGTGGCCGAAGTACTTTGCAGGATACAAACCGTAGATGCCGATTTGAGGAGAGTAATCAACGGCCAAACGGATTGGCACCTTGTTGAACTTGATACCGAACTTAACATCACCTACAACACCTGCGGTTACTACATGAGCTGCACCACCAATGCTTGCACCAACACCTGCATCGAGGAACCACTTACCTGCCTTTGGAGTCCAATCCCAGTTGCAGCAGTTCCAGTTGTGGAGAACTGTGAAGTCTGCACAAGCACCGCCATAAATACCGAGACGACCCTCAACATACTTATCACCTGCATAGAAGCACTCTGCAACAGCCTGAACACCGTAGGTTGCACGGAGACCGACCGACCACTTCTGAGATGCTACAGTATCAACTGCCTTCTTGAAGCCCTGAGCTGAAACTGTTGCTACGCAAAGCATAGCGACCAAAACAAGAAAAATCTTTTTCATACGCATAACTTTTTGAATTAATAACTTAAAGTAGCAATCTTTCTACTATTTTCTTAGTGCAAATGTAGCTATTTTGTCCGAATTAAGCAATAGGTTTATGCAAATTTTATTGAAAAATATGTGATATTTATATAAAAAACGGTATTTATTGTTTTTTTGAATCCCTCAAAATAATGTGGTCGAGCAGGAGTACTACGATGATACCCATCACAAAGCCATTGCTGACAATCGGACGGAGAAGAGTCGGCACCACAGCCATCACTTCGTCGGGGGTAAATGAGATAACCATAGTGAGCACAATCGGAATACCCAACACAAGACCGTCACGGAATGACGACACCGCCTTTGTAGATTGGATAATTTCCAGGCCTGCTGCAACTTGTGTAGCCATAAGGAAGAGCAAAACAATGCCCATAACAGTCTGTGGAATGGTTAATAATAACGATACGGCCTGTGGGAAGAGTGCCAAAACTACCATCGCTACTGCGGCTGGTAGAATGGTGTAGCGTGAGGCGCACGAAGTAGAGGCTACGACGCCCGGAGAGAGCGAGTAATCGACAGGGCCGAGAACGCCCGTTGCGCCACTTACCATATTCATAATTCCGGTAATAAGCAATCCTTGCTTTTGGCGCTTGGTCATACCCTCTGCTCCGACAAACTCTCCGAGTGCCTGCACCGAGCCTACTTGGTTTATGAGTAGTGCTATGTAACAGAATATAAATGCAATAACGACGCCTGCGTCAAAGTGCATCTCTTGAATAAAGAGTTGTGGCGCTACGCTGTCGCTTACGAACTCCTTCGGAAATCCTGCTACGGCATAGTAGAAGAGAGCGCCCAAAATCATAGCGGCGATTACTACCATCGACTTCCAGATGCCTCGTAAAACCTTATTTGCCCACGCCATAATTGCCAGACCTACGATTGTGGATACGAGAGCCAAACCTGCGTGTGCCTGATCGGCAAAGATAAGTCCGATAATAGGCTTTATAAGCGTGAAAGAGATAAGCAGAACGATTGCGGCTACGATACGGGTAGTGAAGATTCGCTGTATATACTTCATTGCGCCAACCAGCGCCAAAATCGTAACGAGCGCACCTCCGATAATCATCGAAGGATAGATTGTTGAGGCACTATGTCCTTGCGATGCTGCGGCTATTACGCCCATCAACAGCACTGCGGCAGGTCCTGCAACAAGTGGCAGACGGTGGCCTGCGAGTACCTGTACGATGATGGTCAGACCGCACAGCACAAAGAGTTTCTGGGTGAAGAATACAACCTCGCCCGCAGGTGCTACGAAGGTACTCGTGAGCACTACGGGGATACATATCATCAACCACTGCAAACCGTAGAGCAACATCGCTCCAAAGCCCGGTTTGTCATCAACTTTGAACTTAAAATCCATCTATTTGAGTTTGGTGTTAAAGAGATTATTTGCACATCTCGTTGATAATCTGCTGAACGAGGAGTGGATTGTCGGTAGTGATGAAATCGACTCCGTTTTCGATACACCAGCGGATGTCCTCCTCCTTGTTTACTGTCCACACATTGACGGTGAGTCCCAACTCGTGAGCCTCCTTAATCCACTTCACTCTCTTGCGAAGGGTGTTGATGTGGTAGTCGATGCCGGTACAGCCCATACCCTTGCAGTACTCGGGGGCGTAGTTGCCCGCCAAATAGGCGATAGAGGTGCCCTTTGGGGCCTTCTTTGCAAGCTCGAAGCAGATCCAAGGGCTGAAAGAGATGTACTCTACATTTTTTTGCATACCGAAAGCCTCTACTGCTCTAAGCATCTTCTCTACGAGTATTGTCTCTCGCTCTTGGCTGTCTTGTGGCTTTGGCTCGAGAATGAGTTTTGTAGCAGGCTTTTTTGCCGCCAATTTGAGGAATGCCTCCACGGTGCTAATGTATTCGCCATTAGAGAATGGAATCTCTTGCATCTTCTTCAACGAGGAGTCCTGAACTCTTGCCCTTGGTGACGCCTTGTGGTGAGGGTGCCAATGGCTATGTATCATTAGTAACACCTCATCCTTTGTGAGGTTTATATCGCACTCCGAACCGTAAACTTTCGCCTTTTGAGAGGCTTTGAGGGCGCTTATTGTGTTCTTCACTCCACTCGAAGGGTGGTTGTGATAACCACCGTTGGCGATAATCTGCGGAGCCTTATATTGTGCCGATACGGTAGATACCGCTACGGCTGCCAGAACTGCTAAAAATAGTTTTTTCATATATATAAGTCGTTATAGTTTTATTTGCACATCTCTGCGATGATTTGACGAACAAGCATTGGGTTGTCAGTGGTGATGTAGTCAACTCCGTTCTCGATACACCAACGGATATCATCCTCCTTGTTTACTGTCCAAGTATTCACATACATACCGAGCTTGTGGGCATTCTCAATCATCCACTTTTTCCTCTTTAATACGGTGTATTTGTAGTCGATACCCTTACAGCCCATCGAACGGCAGTAGTGTGGCGAGTAGTCGCCGTTGAGATATGCGATGTTTGTTCCCTTGGGAGCAAGGCGTGCAAGCTCCCAGCATACGAATGGGCGGAATGCGATGTACTCAACCTCGTTCTCCAATCCATACTTTGCAACAGCCTTGATGGTCTTCTCTACAATCTCGGTTTCGAGCTGTGGGGTAGGTTGGTCCTTGATTTCGATGATGAGCTTTGTGCCCTTTGCACTTGCAACTTGCTGTAGATATTCATCGAGAGTAGATACTTTCTCGCCACTTGCGAGAGGGATGGCCTGCACCTTCTCTTTTGTGCTGCGATGGATGTGTACAACAGGTCTTGCCCCCTTTGTGCCAGGGTGCCAAGGACCGTGAACTACCAGAACCTCGCCGTCCTTGGTGAGTTGGAGGTCGCACTCCGAGCCCCAGAAGCCAGCCTCTTGTGCCGCCTTCAATGCGTTGAGCGAGTTCTTTGCAGCCCCCTCCGAAGCGTGAAAACCTCGGTGTGCAATAATCTTTGGCGCTTTGTATTGTGCCGATGCCGAAATACCAATCATAACAGCCATTAGTAGTATTAAACACTTTTTCATAATATGAGAATTAAATGGTTATCACTCCTATTCGATGCAAAAACTCTACAAATATATGGAAAATTAGTTAAAAAAATACACTTTGTCGGTCTGCTTGTCGGTTTTTAATATAAAAATAGTATCTTTGCCGATGATTTAGAGTTAGGTACGATGCAAGAGTATATTTCGAAACAACAACAGATTTTCCGCTCTGCGGCACAGATTTTTCCGCTTTTGTCGAACTTCTCGCTGCTGACACCCGCCGTTGCCGACAAGGTGGAGGAGTGGCAGGCTACCGAGGATAACTGCTCGTTCAAGGTGAAGGGCTTTACCGTAGCATTGCGCTTCGAGGAGAAGGTTGAGGGTAAGCATGTGAAGATTACGAGTGATGGCGGAACAGTGCCTATGGATTTTGCTTTTTGGATTCAGCTTCATCAGGTTTCGGAGGGCGATACCCGAGTTCGTTTGGTGCTGCACGCCGAGTTGAATATGATGATGCGAATGATGCTTGGCAAAAAGTTGCAGGCGGGACTCGACCAGGCGGTTGAGGGGCTGGCAGCGGCATTCAACAGGATTTAATCCGAAAACGGATGTCCGAGTTGGTCGAAAAAGTGGCTAATTGCCTAATTTTGTAAAAAATACCGAAAAAATTTTGCTCGGTTGGCAAATTAAATGTATATTTGCAACCGCAAAAAAATGAAAGAATACAAATTTACTATTTATTAAATTTCTAATAGTTATGACAAAGGCAGATATCGTAAACGAAATCGCAAAGAAGACTGGTGTAGAGAAGAACCAGATCCAGACAATTGTTGAGGCTTTCATGGAGGAGGTTAAGGGCTCACTCGCAAAGGAGGAGAATGTATATCTTCGTGGTTTTGGCTCGTTCATCATCAAGAAGCGTGCTGAGAAGGTTGCTCGTAACATCTCGAAGAATACAACTATCACAATCCCTGCACACAACATCCCTGCATTCAAGCCAGCGAAGTCGTTTGCATCACAGATTAAGTAATATAAACCATCAAAATTATTATAACTATGCCAAACGGAAAGAAGCATAAGCGTCACAAGATGGCTACTCACAAGCGTAAGAAGCGTTTGCGTAAGGACCGTCACAAGAAGAAGTAGTAGAGACTTCTCATAGGTTTTAACGCAAAGGGTGCATAGAGCCCCTTTGCGTTACCTATTTATGAGCCATTAGTTATCGGCTATCGGCGAATAAAAACACTAATGGCTAATGGCCAATGGCTAATAGCCAAATAATCAAAGCACTAACGATGAATAGAGAATTAGTTGTAAATGTAACATCCACCGAGATTAATATCGCCTTGTGCGAGGATAAGGTCTTGGCGGAGTTGAGCCGTGAGGTTGCCCATACGGGCTTTGCGGTTGGCGACATCTATCTCGGTAAGGTGCATAAGATTATGCCCGGACTCAATGCAGCGTTCGTGAATATCGGTCACGAGCGTGATGCCTTTATCCACTATCAGGATTTGGGAACACACTTCCCTTCGCTCTGCAAAATCGTGAAGAGTTATCAGCCCGGCAATCGAGGTCTTCGTCTTGATACGATGAAACTCGATGGTGCAGCAGAGGTTGAGAAGGATGGTAAAATATCATCCTATTTGCAGGTGGGGCAGTTGGTTATGGTGCAGATTGTCAAGGAGGCAATCTCGACCAAAGGACCTCGTTTGACTGCCGACATATCGCTTGCGGGAAGAAATATCGTTCTCTTACCTTTTACCTCGAAGGTGCTTATCTCGCAGAAGATTCGTTCCAACGAGGAGAAAAAACGATTGAAGCGAGTTGCAGCAGGTGTATTGCCGAAGAACTTCGGCGTTATTATCCGCACGGCTGCGGTCAATGCCTCCGACCTCGATGTCGAGCAGGATATCTTGGCTGCGGTAGAGAAGTGGCGCAAGACTTGCCAGCAAATTCGCAAACGCACCGCTCCATCACTCTTGATGGGAGAGTTGAGCCGAGCAAATACGATTATTCGTGATACGCTCGACGGCTCGTTCTCTCAGATTTGTGTTGATGACGAGGCGATGTATAATGAGATACGCTCCTACATTCGTGCCGTGGATGCCGAGAAGGAGTCTATCGTGAAGCTATATCGTGGCACAGTGCCGATTTTCGACAACTTCGATATTTCAAGACAGATTAAATCTCTGTTTGCGAAATATGTATCGCTCAAACGAGGAGCCTACCTCATTATGGAGTCCACCGAGGCGATGCATGTGATAGATGTCAATTCGGGAAATCGCACTAAGGCTGAGGATAATCAGGAGCAGACCGCCACAGAGGTCAATCTGGCTGCTGCGGCAGAGATTGCACGCCAAATTCGTCTGCGTGATTGGGGTGGTCTGATAATTATCGATTTTATCGATATGCACAAGTCGCAGAGCAGACAACTCATTTATGATGAGATGCAGCGACTTATGGCATCGGATAAGGCAAAGCATACGATACTTCCACTTTCGAAGTTCGGATTGATGCAGATTACTCGCCAGCGTATTCGCCCTGTGGCAGTAAGCAATACGCAGGATGTCTGCCCGGCTTGTGGAGGTACAGGAAAGGTTGAGCCTACGATACTTCTCGATCGCAAGATTGAAAATCAGATATCGCTGCTTACTATGGAGCGTGGACACAAATATATTCGCCTTGTAGTAAGCCCTTATGTTGCAGCATTCCTCAAAAAGGGATTTTGGTCGTTGCGTCGCCAGTGGGCTTGGCGTTACCATACCAAGATTGAGGTCGTAGCCGACCAGAGTGTCGGAATGATTGAGGTGCGCTACGAGGATAAGGAGGGTAACGATATCCTGAAAGGCAAAAAGGTCGAAAAGTCGAAGCGTAGGTAGCGAAGAGTTCGCATTATGCACGAAATACTGAGATTTGCCGAGCGCTCGCCACAAGTAGAGCAACTCGGCAAAGTGTTAGAGAAAAAAGGCAGCACCGTCCTTCTCAACGAGATGGTCGGCGGTGCTTTTTTATTTTATATGGCGGCAACCATCGCTCGCAAGGGTGGTGCTCATATCCTTGTTTGCGAGGATAAAGATGCCGCAGCATACGCCCTGAACGACCTCTACGCCCTATTGGGCGAGGAGGCAGTATTGTTCTTCCCATCGGCCTATAAACGCTCGGTTGTTTATGGTGCGGAGGAGGCCGAAAGTGTTGTTATGCGTACCGCAGTTCTCAATGCGCTCCAAAATCGCAAGGGGGAGTTTTTGGTCGTTGCGACCTACCCCGAGGCGTTGGCGGAGCGAGTTGCCGATGTTGAGGGTTTGGCTGCGGAGTCGCTCCATCTCGAACGAGGTATGTGTATCGAGGTGTCGGATTTAGAGGAGCGTGTTCAGGCGTTAGGCTTTAATAAGGTCGATTTTGTCTATGAGCCGGGGCAATACTCGGTGCGAGGAGGAATTTTCGATATATTCTCCTACTCGGAGAGTAAGCCATATCGTTTGGACTTCTTCGACTGCGAGATAGAGTCTATTCGCAGATTTGAACTTTCGAGCCAGCTTTCGAGCGATAGATTGGAGGCGATAGATGTAATCTCGAATATCAATCGTGCCGAGGTTGGTAGGGTGTCGTTGGCAGAGTTTGCGGGTGAGGCGACCTATTGGTTCCAAGATGCCGATTATGTATTGGGCAAGGTCGATGATGTGCGTTGCAAGGCGTTGCAGGAGTCGGAAGAGCCTGCCGAGATGGCCGAAAAGCTGACCTCTCGCAAGGAGTTACTCGATAAGATGGAGGAGGCGTGCGTGGTCTTGACTCGCAACACCTTGATCGAGCGTCCTGCTGCGCAGACGGTGTTGTTCCATACATCGCCACAAAACCGATTTAACAAGAACTTCGAGGTTCTGGCCGATGAACTCGTTGCACGACACGAGACGGGATATCGCACTTTCCTGATGTCGGAGAATAGGGCGCAGGCGGAGCGATTAGAGAGCCTGCTTCACGCTACGGGGCGTGCGGATGCAAAGTTTGAACTTGCACGGCTTACACTCCACGACGGCTTCACCGACCACGACTTGAAGATATCGCTCTATGCCGAGCATCGCCTCTTTGAACGCTATCGCCGCTACAAGATAAACGGTCAGATTAAGCGTGACGAGCAGATGACCATTGCCGAGTTGAACTCGTTGCAGGTGGGCGACTATGTAACCCATATTGACCACGGAGTGGGCCGCTTTGGCGGTCTGGTCAAAATTGATGAGGGTGGCAAGATGCACGAGGCTATAAAGTTGGTCTATCGTGATGGCGATGTATTGTTCGTAAATGTCCACTCGTTGCACCGCATTGCTCGCTACAAGAGTGGCGAGGAGGAGGCTCCAAAGGTACATAAACTCGGTAGCGGAGCGTGGCAGAAGATTAAAAATGCCGCTAAGAAGGCAGTCAAAGATATTTCGAGGGAGCTTATTGCTCTATACGCTAAGCGTAAGGCGAGCGAGGGCTTTGCTTTCTCGCCGGATACCTACCTACAACAGGCGTTGGAGGCTTCGTTCGAGTGGGAGGATACACCCGACCAGTTGAAGGCGGCAGAGGCTGTAAAGAGGGATATGGAGTCGGAGCGCCCGATGGATAGATTGCTCTGCGGAGATGTCGGCTTCGGCAAGACCGAGGTGGCAATCCGTGCAGCATTCAAGGCTGCGACCGATGGCAAGCAGGTGGCAGTATTGGTGCCTACAACGATTTTGGCACTCCAACACTATCGTTCATTTAAGAGTCGTCTGCGAGAGTTCCCGGTTACGGTGGAGTATCTCAACCGCACCAAGAGTGCGAAGGAGAGCGCCCGCATAATGGAGGAGTTGCGCTCGGGTAAAATAGACATCCTGATAGGTACTCACAAGATGCTCGGCAAGGATGTGGAGTTTAACGACCTCGGCTTGCTTATTATCGATGAGGAGCAGCGCTTTGGAGTAGCGGCAAAGGAGAAGTTGACGCAGTTGCGAGTGAGTGTCGATACCTTGACACTTACGGCAACGCCAATTCCGAGAACTTTGCAGTTCTCGTTGATGGGCTCTCGTGATTTGTCGATTATATCGACTCCGCCACCAAACCGCCGACCTATTCAGACCGAGTCGCACACCTTCTCGGAGGAGCTTGTCAAGGAGGTTGTCGAGGCGGAGTTGCAGAGGGATGGTCAGGTCTATTTCATCCACAACTGCGTGGAGGATTTGATGACTATCAAGGGTATGTTGATGCGCTTGTGCCCGGAGGCTCGTGTGGCGGTGGCGCACGGACAGATGCGACCTGCCGAGTTAGAAAAGACTATTATGGACTTTATCTACCACGACTTCGACATCTTGGTTGCAACCTCGATTGTGGAGAGTGGTGTGGATATTCCGAATGTAAATACGATTATCATCAATAATGCCGACCGTTTCGGATTGAGCAACCTTCATCAGTTGAGAGGTCGTGTAGGTCGTAGCGACAGAAAGGCCTACTGCTATCTCCTCTCTCGTCCTGACGAGATGTTGTCGAGCGATGCAAGACGCCGATTGAGGGCTATTGAGGAGTTCTCGGACTTGGGCTCGGGCTTCAACATTGCGATGCAGGATTTGGATATTCGAGGTGCGGGCAATCTGCTCGGAGCGGAGCAGAGCGGTTTTATTGCAAATATAGGCTTCGAGACCTATCAAAAGATTTTGAACGAGGCGATTGCCGAGTTGAGGGCCGAGGGCTTGGATGTTGCAGGTTTGAGCAACGAGGAGCAGAGTGTTGTCGAGGAGATGCGCTATGTGGATGATGTAACGCTCGAACTCGATGTCGAGGCGGAATTGCCGGAGTCGTATGTGCGTCAGCAGGCGGAGCGATTGAAACTCTATCGCCGAATTGATGCTATGACCGATGAGGTGTCGCTCGTAAAGTTGGAGTCGGAGTTGGAGGACCGCTTCGGCAAGATGCCGCAACAGGCGCAGGAGTTGATGAATGCGGTGCGTTTGCGCTGGGAGGCTATGCGACTTGGCATGGAGCGAGTGAAGGTCAAGAATGGTTTGATGATAGTTCGCTTTGTAGGCGACGACAACTCGCCATATTATCGTAGCGAGGTCTTTATGGAGTTGTTGCGTAAAATTACGGCACAGCCTGACCGCTTTGTGCTGAAACAGCGTGATGGCAGATTGCAGATGACGGTACGACGAGTCGAGAGCATCGCTGAGGCTGTCGAGGTGCTTAAAAAATTGTAAAAGTTATGGCAAATTTAGTGATTGACGAGGGCAATACTTTGTGTAAGGTTGCCGTTATGGATAAAAGCGAGGTGCTCTGCGAGGTGGTGGTACCGGAGTTCGATATGGAGCAGGTTGCGGAGGTTATCGAGCGCTACAAGGTGTCGCAGGCTATTGTTGCTTCGACTCGTGGCGGGGCAGAGCATATTTGCGATAAACTGCGCACGACACTCGCAAAGGTTTTGCACTTTACTTCGCTTACCGAAGTGCCAATCGAAATAGAGTACTCTTCTCGCCAAACACTTGGCACAGACCGTATTGCAGTGGCTGTCGGCGTAGTCTGCGAGATGGGTGTCCAAAACGCCTTAATTGTGGATATGGGCAGCGCCATAACCTTTGATATGGTTGAGAACGGGATATTCAAAGGTGGTAATATCTCGCTTGGTGTAGCGATGCGCTTTAAGGCGCTAAACCAATTTACCGCAGCATTGCCGTTGTGCGAGGCGACCGAGCCTAACGGAGCCTTCGGAAATTCGACCGTCGAGGCGATCGAACAGGGCGTGATGCAGGGTGTACTCTATGAAATAGAGGGGTATGCGGAGCGTGTTTTGCAGAAAAATGAGAAAAATAGCATAATTTTTTGCGGTGGTGACGCAGAAAGTTTTGTTAATCGAATTAAAAATGCGATATTTGCACCTCGTAAACTTATGTTTACGGGTTTGAACCTGATTTTAGAGTATAATGTATCGAAAAACAATATATAAATCTTTGCGCATTGCACTTCTTGCAGTGGCTTGTGTCGTGTTGGGTGTAAATCAACTCTCGGCGCAGGGTGGTGCTGCCGTTACGGCATATTCGCCATATACAATGTTCGGCATCGGAGAGTTGCAGACCATCGGTACTGCCCAGATGCGTGCTATGGGTGGCGCAGGTGTTGCTTGGCGCTCTACTATGGCTCCAAATATCGTCAATCCTGCGGGTTACAGCGCAACATCGCCAAAGAGTTTCTTGTTCAATGTCGGCTTGGAGGGCAACTTCTTGCAGAATAGACAGAAGCAGTATAGCGGCGATACATACACCGGAATTGCGAAGAATGGCAAGAACTCTGTAAATATCCACGAGATAGCGGTTCAGTTTCCGTTGGTTAAGGGCTTGGGAATGGGTTTGAGTCTGATGCCGTATAGCAGTGTCGGCTACAAGATGTCGTTCCTCGACCAGAGCGATGAGGTGGCAGGAAATGTGGGTGCTTCATCCTATACCTATTCGGGTGATGGTGATGTTACCGAGGTGAAACTCGGCATAGGCTGGGAGCCATTCAAGAACTTCTCGATTGGTATTGCGGCAAAGTACTATTGGGGTAGAATAGTTCACAACTACACCTCGGCCGTAGAGAACAATATCGTCGGCAATGGCGACTACTTGTCGATAATTGGCGAAAATGAGTATGCAATCTCGAACTTTAAGTTTCAGGTGGGCTTGCAGTGGAATGCCATCCTTACCGAGAAGAATATCCTCACTTTTGGTGCAACCTACGACTATGGTGGAGGTTTGCGTCCGAAGGTTACAAAGAGCCTTGTGTTGAACAATACCTACGAGACAGAGGTGTTCTACGAGTCAGCCGTGTCGCAGATGCAGTTGCCGCACAGCGTGAAGATTGGAGCAATGTACCAGAACTCGAAAATCTCTGCAACTGCCGAGTACGAGTTCCAGGCGTGGGGCAATGGTAACAATGGTCGCTTCGAGGAGAAAATGAATAATAATATGGTGGTGAAGTATGTGGATACTCACGCCGCAAAGTTGGGTTTTTCGTACACGCCAAATCGCTTCGATGTGCGTAACTACTTTAAGCGAATTGCCTATCGTGCCGGCTTCCGTTACAGCAACTACTACCAGCAGTATAACGGTTGCGATTTGCACCAGTACGCAGTTACGGCAGGCTTTGGCTTCCCATTGAAGTTTATGGGAACATCGAGCATAGATGTCTGCTTGGAGTATGGCGTGCGAGGCGCACTCAATTCGTTGATGAATAGTGCTCCAAAGGTTGGAATGATCAGACAGGACTACTTCAAGGTCGGACTCGGCTTCTCGCTCTTTGGTGAGGACTATTGGTTCGTAAGACCAAAGTATGATTAATCGGAAAAACAAAAAAATAATAATAAGAGTAAAAAGGTTATGAAAGCAGTAAAGTTATTTATTGGATTGGCATTTGCGGTTATCGCAGGCAGTGCTTCGGCACAGGATTTCAGCGGTCCGCAGTTCGCTAAGTGGGGTGAGACAGTAGAGCAGCGTAAGGAAAACATTTCGGCAAGCAACTTCTTGAAGGATGAACTTGCAGCCCGAAACTTCAATCAGGCAGCAATGTATTTGCAGCAGTTGTTGCAGCGTTGTCCGGGTGCTTCGGAGAATACCTTCGCTAACGGTATCAGTCTCTACAAACACAAGATTAATCGTGCAAAGTCGTTGGCAGAGAAGAATGTATATGTAGACTCGTTGTTGCTCCTCTACGATATTCGTTTGGAGTACTTCGGCGCACATCCAAAGCGTGGTAAGGTGTACCTCCTCGAGCGCAAGGCTCGTGAGCACTTGACCTATCGTGAGGGCGACCGTGAGGGTGTTCGCAGTGCATTCGAGGCTGCTATTGCTGCGCAGGTTGAGGCTAACGGCACTGCAAATCCTGAGTTGGTGGCTATCTACTTCAAGAACTTGTGTGACGACTATCAGAACGACATCGTGGATGCAATGACAATCGTTAATGCATACGAGGCAAACTCAAAGTATTTTGCAAATATCGACGAGACTCAGTTGGAGTTCAAGAAGCAGTTCGAGACCTGCTTTGGTGCAAGTGGTGCTGCTTCGTGCGAGAACTTGCAGAAGATTTTCGAGCCTAAAATCGCAGCAGAGCCTACTAACGAGGCGCTCTTGTCGCATGTGTTCCAGTTGATGACCAAGGCTAACTGCGAGAGCGACTACTACCTCTCGGTAGGTGAGTTGTTCTACGCTGCCAAGCCTCAGACCAGCACCGCAATGTTGTTGGCTCAGTTGTTCCAGAACAAGAAGGACTTTGCGAAGGCTAAGCAATATCTCCGTGAGGCGTTGCTCAACGAGAGCATTGCCGAGGAGCGTGAGAAGTTGTTGGTTCGTATCGGTATTCTCGAAATGACCGCAAACAACTACGATGTAGCGGTTAAGGCTTTGACCGAGTCGATTAACATCGACGAGAGCGATGACGACGGTTTGGCACTCTACTTCTTGGCACAGTGCTATGTTGCAGGTGCGAAGGATTGCTCGACAGAGTTGGCAAAGCACTCGGTATATTGGGTGGCTTACGACTGTATCCAGAAGGCTCTTCCATTGTTGGAGGTAACCGACGCTGCCGTTGCTGCCAATGCAAAGAACTTGGCAAACAGCTACCGCTCGGTGTTCCCAACTGCTGAGGAGTGCTTCTTTGCAGAGTTGAAGGAGGGCTCGACCTACACCGTAAACTGCGGTTTGGCTAAGGGCTTGACTACACAGGTGCGCTTCCGTGCCCAATAATATAGTTGCGGCGTCAGGCTATGATAAAAAGAGTACATAGAGTGGCTATGGTAGCACTTCTCGTTTTGGGAAGTGCTATCGTGCTATTCTCGTGCAAGACAAAGTCTGCTGCAACCGAGGAGTCGCTCGACGCCATCAAGACGGAGGAGAGCGAGAACCTCACAATCATAATGTCGGAGAATGGACGCAAGTCCTATCTCTTCTCTACGCCTCTGCTCGAAGGTTATATGTTGGGGCGTGATCCATATCGAGAATTCCGTAAGGGTATCTCGATAACGACCTATCAGGATGACTCGCTGACTACGGTAAATTCGGTGTTGGTGGCGAACTATGCCATCTATTACGAGAACCGCAAGTTGTGGGAGGCAAAGGGTGATGTAGTGATTACAAAGCACGATGGTACTCGCCTTTATACACAGCAGATATTCTGGAACTCCATCACCAAGCGCATCTATTCGAATGTCGATACAAGACTTGTAACCGATACGGATGAGGTTATCGGCGAGGGCTTCGAGTCGGATGAGGAGATGAACGAACCTCGCTTCCGCAGATGGAAGGGTAAGATGCAGGTTGATACCGAGCAGTTGCGCAACAACTCTTCGGAGGAGGATAAGGAGAGTGCTTCGACTGCTGCACCTCAAAAAGTGGAGCCGAAACCAGCCCCTGCTGTTTCGCAGGCACCGAGCAGACCTCGTCCAGAGTTGCCTCTTATTGAGCGAAGACGACCTGTGCAACCAATGAAGTTGAATGGTGCGCCAAAGTCGAATACCACAAGCGATAAAAAATAGACGGGAGGGTACGATATGAGTAATGTCTATTTATCGCTATTATTGGCGCTTGTAACGCTTATCTTGTCGGCATTCTTCTCAGGTATGGAGATTGCCTTCTTGAATAATAATCGTTTACGATTGGAGATTGACCGTAAGCAGAGCCGAATGTTCGACTATATTGCAGGGCTCTTCTCGCATCATCAGGGTCAATATATCACAACTATCCTTGTCGGAAACAATATCGCACTCGTGGTCTATTCGATGTGCTTGTCGGTGGTGCTGCGAGAGATTGCACGCCTGTTGGGCTGGGTGTCGGTGCAGGAGGGTTCGATTCTTATTGAGACGATTATTCCGACCATTATAATCATTTTCCTTGGTGAGTATCTTCCAAAGTCGGTGTTTAGAAGCAATGCCAACTTCTTCTATCGCTACCTCTCGCCGGTGATGTACTTCTTCTATATCGTACTCTATCCGATAACTCGCCTAACGACCTTGTTATCGTATGGCTTGTTACGCCTTGTAGGTCGCAAGACAAATGGTGTGGAGCGACCAATGGAGTTCGACCGTAGCGATTTGGAACGCCTGCTCGAAAATAACAACTCGGCAGATATGTCCTCGGAGGCGGACAACGATATAAAGATGTTTCAAAATGCGCTTGACTTTGCCGATTTGAGAGTGCGTGATGCAATGGTATCTCGTGTGGATGTCGAGGCTGTGGATGTTGACGACTGCACGATGGATGAGCTTACGGCCAAGTTTGTCGAGACGATGTATTCTCGAATTTTCGTTTGGCAGGGCTCGATAGATAACATTATCGGTTATGTCAATTCGAAGTCGTTGTTCGAGTGTCCGAAGAGTATCAACGAGGCGTTAATGAAGGTTGATTATGTGGCAGAAACACTCCCGTTGCAGGATTTGCTGACGCAGTTTACCAAGAATAAGAGCAGCATCGCAGTCGTTATCGATGAGTTTGGCGGTACGGCGGGAATTATCTCGTTGGAGGATGTCTTGGAGCAGATTTTCGGCGAGATTGAGGACGAACACGATAAGCCTGATATGGTGGAGAAACGAATTTCGGAGCGAGAGTTTGTCTTCTCGTGTCGTTTGGAGGTAGAGTATCTGAATGAGAAATACAATCTCGATATTCCCGAGAGCGACGAATACGACACCTTGGCGGGTTATATTATCTCTCGTTACGAGGAGTTGCCTGCTGCGGGTACGGTGATGGAGTTTGACGGCCTGCGTATAAAGATTATGAGCACCACCCGCTCTCGTATTGAGATAGCAAAGGTGGAGTTAATGATAAAAAAATAGCCATTTGCACGAAAAAGTGATAAAAAAGTGGTATAAATCGGAATAAAATAACTATCTTTGAAAGTTAAACGACAATTAAATAATTAAAAACAATAGTAATATGTTAAGTTTGAACACTTTAAGAACCCAATTCGGTGTGGTTTTGTCGGTTGTTATCGGCGGAGCCTTGTTGGCGTTCATTCTCTCGTTGAAGACAGAGATGGGATTTTCTGGAAATGATCCAGAGGTTGGAGAAATCAATGGCGATGAAGTTCACTACTCGGAGTTCCTTGCTGCTTATGAGGATGTTAAGACTCAGATGGGTGGCGATAACTTCGATTACAACCAGTCGGCTCAGGCTGTATCGATGACTTGGCAGTCGCTCTTGACAGACCGTGTGTTTGTTCCGGGATTTGAGAAACTCGGTTTGGCAGTTGCTCCGGCAGAGCGTAAGGCAATGTTGCAGGGTGCGCTCGCATCGGGCGTATTCAGCAGCGTATTTGCTGATCCTCGTACCGGCGTTTACGATGTTGCGGCTGTAACAGAGTTCCTTGCTCAGGCAGAGGGTAACATCGAGATGCAGCGTGTTTGGAATTTGATCGACAAGCAGGCTCGTATCGAGCGTGCTATGAACAAGTACTCGACTTTGGTTCGCCGAGGTACGTATGCAAACGCTCTCACTTTGAACAAGGGCGTTGTTGCCGAGAACAACACTTACAAGGGACACTTCGTATCTTGCAAGTACTCTTCGGTTGCAGATTCACTCGTGAAGGTCTCACCTCGTGAGATTAAGAAGTACTACAAGGCTCATAAGGCTCAGTATAAGCAGTCGCCTTACCGCACTGTTAGCTATGTTCACTTCGAGGTGGAGGCTACCGATGCCGACAAGAAGGCTATTGAGGCTTTGGCAAAGAAGGCAGGTGCAGAGTTTGCAAAGGCAAAGAACTTGAAGCAGTATGTTCGTGAGGAGGCTCACGCAGCGTTGGCAGGTAACTATGTTACAGCAAGCTCGCTCTCGTCTGACGAGGCTAAGGCTCTTCGTGCAGGTAAGACCTATGGTCCTGAGTTGCAGGGTGATGAGTGGTACGCTTCTCGTGTTGCCGAGGTACGCAATGTGCCTGATTCGTTGAACTTGCAGCACATTGTTGTATCTTACGCAGATTCGGAGTTGGCAGACAGCCTTTACACCGTTGCTCGTAAGAAGGGTGCTGATTTCGCTGCTTTGGCTTCGAAGCACTCGGTTGCTGATACTGCTGCCGAGGGTGGTGTGCTTGGTAAGGTTGCATATTCGACATTGGCTCCTGAGTTGGCTGACGCATTTGTATCGGTTCGCAAGGGCGATGTTGTGAAGGTTGCTTTCGGCAACGCAATTCAGATTTTCAAGGTGTTGGGTACAGGCTCTGTAACTCGCCACTACCGTCTTGCCACTTTGACCTATCCGGTTGAGGCTTCGCAGGAGACTAAGCGTGCCGTACACAAGAATGCAAGTCTCTTTGCAGTTGATGCAAAGGAGTCGGACAAGAAGTTTGACGAGGTTGCAAATAGCCACTCGACCTATGTTTCGACTATGAGTGTAAACAACGATAGCCGTAATGTTCCTGGCTTGGCAAACTCGTTGGAGGTTGTTCGTTGGGCAAGCGACGCAAAGGTTGGTGATGTTTCGGATATTATCAAACTTGATGATGGCTATGTTGTAGCGACTCTCGCAGGTGTAGATAAGAGTGAGTACAAGTCGCTCGACAAGGTATCTTCGCAGATTAAGAACGCATTGCTCCGTCAGAAGAAGGCTGCGTTGTTGAAGGAGAAGATGCAGGGTGCAACCTTGGAGGAGGTTGCAGCAAATGCAGAGGCTAAGGTTGAGGAGTTCTCGGATGCTAAGTCTTCGGCATACTATGTTAAGGGCTTGGGCGTTGAGCCACGAGTATTGGGAGCTATCGCAGCAGTTAATGCAGAGGCTACCGGCGCACTTCTTCCACTTGTTGAGGGTAACAGCGGTGTTTATGCCGTAGTTGTTGACGAGGTTGCAGTAGAGGAGAAGCAGAGCGTTGAGGCTGAGCGAGTAAAGGCTCAGGCCGAGGCTGAGGCTCAGGCTGACCGCCGTGCAATGTGGGCAGTACAGGAGCAGGCAAATGTTGTTGACGGAACAGTTCGTTACTTCTAAGAGTTGCCGATAACGAAATATGAGGGTGATGCCGAAATGGCGTCACCCTCAATTTTTTTTTGCTTGGAAGGCTTGTTTTGAGGTAAAACGATGTAAAATTCTGATAATTATCAATTATCAGTTGTCAATTATCAATTATTTTCTCTATATTTGTAAATTAAATTGCGTGAATAGTGCGCATATACAGATGATATTATGAAGATTGTAATTGCCGGAGTTGGAGAGATGGGTAGCCATTTGGCTAAGATGCTTAGCGGAAATGGCCACGATATTACCGTTATTGATGCCGATCCAAAGGCGTTGGCAGAGGTGGCAAGCCTTGCCGATGTGATTACTGTGGAGGGCGATTCTACCGTCTTTGCGGTGCTGCGTAAGGCTTCGGTGCGTAAGTGCGACCTCTTTATTGCTGTGCATCCTGTGGAGAATACAAATATCCTCTCGGCCATTATGGCCAAGCAGCTCGGCGCAAAGAAGTCTATCGCTCGCATCGACAATAACGAGTATCTCGAACCAAACAACAAGGAGATGTTTATCAATATGGGTATCGACTATATGTTCTACCCTGAGAAGATTGCCGCCGAGGAGGTTATTACTCTGCTCGGACACACTTCGACCACCGAGTTTGTCGATTTCTCGGGAGGTCGCCTCTCGTTGGTGGTTTTCCGTTTGGAGCCAACCTCTCCGCTTGTAGGTCGTGAGTTGTCGAGTTTCTCGGTTGATGAGGATGCTGCATATCGTACAGTGGCAATCTCTCGTGATGGCAAGACACTGATTCCGCACGGCACAGACTCCTATATGGTGGGCGATATGGTCTATATCATCGCTCGTCATAGCTCTGTGGGCGATATTATGGCGTTGTCGGGACAGGGCAATGTCGAAATTAACAATATGATGATTTTGGGTGGCTCCCGCATCGGTGTGCAGATTGCACAGGCTATGCAGGAGGATGTAAACATCAAACTCATTGATTATAGCGCCGAGAAGGCCTATCGCTTGGCAGAGCAGCTCGAAAAGACTCTTATCATTAACGAGGATGGTCGCAATACCGAGGCTATGATGGAGGAGGGACTCGCCAATATGGATGCCTTTGTTGCAGTTACCGGCCGTAGCGAAACAAATATCCTTACAGCGATGTTGGCAAAGCGTATGGGTGTGAAGAAGGTTATCGCCGAGGTGGAGAATCTCAACTATATAAACCTTGCCGATAGTGTGGGTGTCGATACTATCATCAATAAGAAGATGGTTTCGGCATCGAATATCTTCCGCTTTACAATGTCCACCGATGTGTTGGCAATTAAGTGTCTGACAGGTAGTGATGCCGAGGTTTTGGAGTTTATCGTCAAGCCAAACTCGCCGGCTACAAAGGCGGCAATTAAGGATTTGGACTTGCCGAGCGATGTTACTATCGGTGGTATTGTGCGTGGCGACAAGGTCTTTATCGCTTCGGGCAAGACCGAGATTGCTGCCTACGACCGTGTAGTTGTCTTCGCTATGCCTTCGGCAATTTCGAAGGTGGGTTACTACTTCAATTAGGAGAGAAATAAACTTATTATATATATGTATATAGCAATTGCAGGAAATATCGGTAGCGGTAAGACTACGCTGACTGAAATTTTGACCAAGCACTATGGTGCAAAGCCTTATTATGAGGATATTGACAATCCTTATACCAACCACTTCTACGAGGATATGAATCGCTGGGCGTTCCAGTTTCAGGTTCACTTCCTTGCGAGCCGTATCCGCCAGACTATGGATATGTTGTCGGATGGCTCGGCGGATATCTTCCAGGATCGTACCATCTATGAGGACGCTCACATCTTTGCAGGTAACCTGCACCAGATGGGTTCGATGTCATCACGAGATTTTGGCACCTATATGAAGTTGTTCGACATCTCGACAAACCTTATTCCGCAGCCTGATTTGCTTATCTACTTGAAGGCGAGTGTGCCAACTTTGGTGAAGCAGATTCGTAAGCGTGGTCGTGAGTACGAGCAGAATATCGAGGTTGAATACCTCGAAAGATTGAACGATCGCTATAACGATTGGATTGAGAATAACTACAAGGGCGAGGTCTTTGTTATCGATAAGGATAACCACGACTTTGTGGAGAATGCCAAGGTGTTGGAGGCGTTGTACGAGCGCCTTGACGCAATCAAAGCATCGAAGAAGTAGAATGATAGCACTACCTGTTGCCTTTACGGAGCGTATGCGCAAGCAGTTGGGTGCAGAGGAGGCGGATCGCCTTTTTGCTGCACTCGATGGTGTGTCGCCCGTAGCTGTGCGTCTTAATCCTGCCAAGTGCGGCGAGGAGGGTGTATGGAGCGACGGCGAGGCGATAGGGTGGAGCAAGAATGGTCGTAAGTTGAAGGAGCGACCATCATTTACACTCGATACCGCATTTCACGCCGGAGCGTACTATGTTCAGGAGGCGGCATCGCAGTTTATAGACTATGTAATCTCGGGCGAGAAGTTGCAGGGCAAGCGAGTTCTGGATATGTGCTCTGCTCCCGGAGGTAAAACCACCATCTACTCGACCGCAGTGGGCTTGGATGGTTTGGTTGTGGCGAACGAATATGTCCGCTCACGAGCAAATATCTTGGCTGACAATATGCGCAAGTGGGGTATGGGCAATGTTCTTGTTACCAATAATGCACCGGAGCATATTGCGCAGTTCGAGGGATGGTTTGATTTGGTGGCAGTCGATGCACCGTGTTCGGGCGAGGGAATGTTCCGCAAGGAGGAGGTCGCCCGTGAGGATTGGAGCGACGAGGCGGTAAAGATGTGCGCACAGCGACAGATGTCAATTGTGCGTGAGGCGTGGCAGTCGCTCAAAGATGGCGGATTGTTTATATATAGCACCTGCACCTTCAATGATGAGGAGGATGAGGGTGTTCTGCAAGCCTTTATCGAGGAGATGGGCGATGTATTTGAGCCGTCGCAGCAGATTGATATAGCGCCTGAGTGGGGTATTGTCAGGGGTGAGGTTGGCGCTTTCCAGACCTTTCGCTTTTTCCCTCATAATACCGATAGCGAGGGCTTGTTTGTGGCGGTGGCTCGTAAGTCGGAGCCGACCACACAGCGCACACCAAAAGCTCGTAAGAGAGTTATGCAGGAGGTGGATAAGGTTTCACGCAAGGAGTTGTCACGATGGCTGCAAGAGGCCGAGCAACACACTTTTGCGATGGTTGCCGATACGATTTACACCTATCGCACCGAGCAGTTTAAGGCGGTGCAGGCATTATCCGAGGGCTTGACAGCAATCTATTCGGGTGTGGCGATGGGACAGATTTTTAAGGGCAAACTTAAACCCGATTGGGCGCTGTCGCAGTATGTCTGTTTGGAGCGCAAGGCGGTAGCGACGGAGGAGTTGGACGAGACGAGGGCTTTGGATTACCTCCGCAAAAAGGATATAGCCGTGGGTGATATGGAGGAGGGTGTGAACCTCGTAACCCACAACGGCCGAGCTTTGGGATTTGCTAAGAAGGTGGGTGCAAGGTGTAATAACCTCTATCCCAACTCGCTGAAAATTATGAATATGTAAAACAAAATATATATGGTTGAAAAACTCTACTATTCGATGGGCGAAGTTACCGAGATGTTCGATGTTGAACCATCTCTCATTCGCTATTGGTGTTCTCAGTTTAGTTGCCTTAGTCCAAAGCGCAACTCGAAGGGTAATCGAGTATTCTCACCGCAGGATATTGAGCGTTTGAAGCGTATTCATCACCTCTTGCGAGAGAAGAAGATGACTATCGAGGGTGCAAAGAAAGCTATGCGCAAGCGTGCTATCGAGGCGGAGCAGAACGACTCGGATATCGCACTGTTGGAGCAGTTGCAGACGCTTCGTGCGATGTTGGTAGATATGCGTGAGTGCATTGGTGAGGAGCAACCTATTGAGGAGCAGGTTGTAGAGGAGGTTGCAACTCCGGCTGTGGTCGAGGAGGTGCAGAGCGAGCCTACTTCAAAGAAGAAGCGTGCGCCACGCCGCAAGTTGATTGGCGAGGAGGGCGTTGTCGAAAGACCTCTCTTCCCATTCTATGAGCAGACTCTCTTTTAAGTGTTGAGTAGTATGAAAATCAGAGATATAATTGCTCCTATTGAGGAGTTTGCACCGCTTTCGTTGCAGGAGTCTTACGACAACGCAGGTTTGGTCGTAGGTCGTCTTGATGATGAGTTGCAGGGTGGAGTGTTGCTTGCGGTAGATGTTACCGAGGAGGTTATTGCCGAGGCAATAGAGAAGAGTTGTGGTCTGATTATTACTCATCACCCTATAATTTTCCACCCGTTGAAGCGCCTTAATTCGGCCTCTGTCGTAGAGCGATGCGTGGAGATGGCTATCCGTAATAACATTGCGCTCTATGCCTGCCACACCAATCTCGATTCGGCAAAGGGCGGTATGAGTTGGCGTGTGGGCGAGATGCTTGGTTTGCAGGATATGGAGGTTTTGCAACCAACAGCCGAGAATGTAGGCTTTGGTGTTGTGGGAACACTCCCATCGGCAATGGACGAAATCGACTTTTTGAATAAGGTTAAGCAGACCTTCTCGGTTGAGGCTCTGCGTCATAGCGCACTGCTCGGCAATGAGGTTAAGCGAGTTGCAATCTGTACCGGAGCAGGTGCTTCGTTGATGCGTGAGGCGAAGGCTTCTGCTTGCGATGTTTATCTTACGGCCGACCTCAAATATAACGATTTCTACACCCCGGACTCTCACTTTGTGGTTGTCGATATGGGCCATTTTGAGAGCGAATTTTGCGCAATTGCGATTTTATTTGATATTTTATCAAAAATTTTTATTAACTTTGCGCTCCACAAGAGCGCTCAATCAAAAAATCCCGTACATTATTTCGTGTAAGGGGTTGATGTGTAGGCGTTTAAGGCTTTCAAAGTCAATTTTCGACAGAGAGAAAATAATAAAATTTAGATATATGGCTACAAAGAAAAAGACAGCAGAGGTAGATTACTCGATGTATGAGAAGATTGTTGCACTCTATGAGTTGCAGAAAATTGATTCTCAGATTGACGAAATCAACAAGGTTAAGGGTGAGTTGCCTTTGGAGGTTGCGGATTTGGAGGACTCGGTAGAGGGACTCAACACACGCCTCAACAATATCAATAACGAGGTTGAGGAGTTGGCTTCACTCACAAAGCAGCGTCAGCGTGAGATCGAGGAGGCTAATGCTCTTATCGCTCGTTACAAGGAACAGCAGGACAATGTTCGCAACAACCGTGAGTTCGAGACTTTGGGTAAGGAGATTGAGTATCAGGAGCTCGAAATCACTCTTGCAGAGAAGCGCTTGAAGGAGTATGCTGCTGCAACCAAGACCAAGAAGGCTGCTGCGGAGGTTGCTGAGACCGAACTCGCAGAGCGCAAGGCTGACCTCGATGTTAAGCGTCAGGAACTCGACTCTATCGAGAGCGAGACAGCAGACGAGGTTAAGGAACTTACAGCTAAGGCTGAGGTTGCAAAGGCTAAAATTGATGAGCGCCTTCTCTCGGCTTATGGTCGTATCCGCTCGAATGTTCGCAACGGCCTTGCTGTTGTAACCGTAAAGCGTGATGCTTGCTCTGGTTGCTTCAACCGTATCCCACCACAGCGCCAGGCTGACATTCGCCTTGGTAAGAAGTTGATTGTGTGCGAGTATTGTGGTCGTATTCTTGTACCAGGCGACGAGGCATAAGCGAATAGCAAGGCCCTTTTTTCACCACATTTCAATAACCGAGTTCCTCACATACGCTAAGTATGCTGCGGACTCGGTTTTTCATTTGGCAAAAAAATAGCTCTTGCTATTCGCTTCTGCCGAGGAGCTTGCTCTCATCTCCTTAAAATCAATTTTTTTGGGGGAAGTAGAGTGTGGATTGGCAATTAGATTGCGGCATAAATTAGATACCACGCAACAAAGCGGCCGAAGCGACCGATAAACATAAAGAGTGCCGAGGGGAGGAATTTTACTCGGAAGAAGCCGAGGGCTATGGCGATAATATCTCCCACGAAGGGTACCCAGGTAAGAAGTGCCATCCACACACCGTATCTCTCTATCTTGGCTTTGTAGCGAGCAATCTTATCGGGGTTGGCGCCCAACTTCTCAATCCACTCCCACTTGCCAATTCTGCCTATTCCATACGAGGTTAAACCTCCGAGAAAATTTCCTGCGGTAGCCACACCTATGACAATCCAAGGTGAACCACCCGCTACCAACATACCTATAAGTAGTACATCGGCGCTAAATGGCACTACCGTAGATGCCAAAAATGAGCCCAAGAAGAGCCCTAAATATCCGAGTTCAAGCAGAAAATCCATATTGTAAGGGTGCGCCTAACTGTTTAGGCGAGGGTGAAACGGCGTGAGGTAGGCGACAATACATCAATTTTTACGACCATAGCCTCCTCCGGAAGAAGGTCCTCGATTAACTCCGGCCACTCGATCAGGCACAAGTCGCCCGAATAGAAATACTCCTCGTAGCCCATATCGAATACCTCCTCAATGCGGTTGATGCGGTAGAAGTCGAAGTGATAGACACGCTCACCACTGCCGGTAGCGTATTGGTTCACGAGGGCAAAGGTCGGACTTGTTACGGTATCTGTCGAGTCGAGATACTCCATAATTGCGCTGATAAGTGTGGTCTTGCCGGCACCCATCGAGCCGCAGAATGCAACAACATTGCGACCATCGAGTGCTTCGATGATAGCCTCGGCAACCTCCTTCAAACCATCGAGTGAATCAATCTCTATCTCCTTCATATTAAAGCATTTTTCGCACCACAAATATAATAAAACTATTTTACAACACCCATAAATTTTGCCAATAAACGAGGGTGTTTGATGCCAAAATGTAGTTTTTGGGCCTATTTTATACCCGTTTGGTTGGAAAACTTTTCGAGTGATAAAGTTTTACATACATTTGCCAATGATAATACGCCCCACATCTCGCAGGCGGGTGGAGGTGCAATTAAAGAACTATTTTTATTATTTATACTATTATGAGAGAAGAAAATCTGCAATCTCACACCAAGGATATGGTGGCAGATGTTGTAAAAGTTGTTGAGTCTGAAAATATGGGAGTTCGCTCCTCCTCGAATAGCCGCATTGCCATAGGCTATATCCTTTCGGGTACGAAGTATCTTCACTATGGCGATTGTTGCACCTCGATTTGTGAGGGTGATATATTCCTGCTTGGCGCAGGAATACACTACGAGGAGAATTGCATCGGCGAGAGTGGTCGCTTCGAATCAATCACATTCTTTGTGTCGGCCGAGAGGTTGCAGCAAGCCATATTTGGTTTAAATATCAATTATGGGCTCTCCTTCTCCTCGCATCACTCTTGTCGCCACTGCAACACTCACAACTTTACATCGGTCAAGGCAGATACTCCGCTTGCCAATTTCTTCCTGGGCATTGACCTCTCGTTGCGCAACTCAGGCCTGCTGCATAACGATGTCGGTCAGCGCATCAAGCTAAATGAACTTATATATCTGATTTTGTCGGGCGAGGATGGGTGTACCAAGCGTAAGTTGTTGCGCTCGGCAGATGTGCTTTCGGGGCAATTCGTAAATGTAATACACGAGAATATATTTAACGATATATCGGTTGAGATGTTGGCGAGTATGACAAATCGCTCTCTTACCGCCTTCAAGAAGGAGTTTAAGCGTCTGTTTGGAGCGCCTCCCCATCGCTGGATTATCGAGCAGAGGCTCAATCGTGCCAAGATACTCCTTGCTTCGACCTCTCGCACCGTGTCGGAGATAGGCACGGAGTGCGGATTTTCGAATATCTCGCACTTTATCAAACTCTTCAAACAGCGCTACCACACTACACCTGCGTCATTCCGCTCTCGCCACTCAATAATAACCCCTCAAACTACTCGCCTTGCCGAGTAGTCCGAGGGGCTAATCCCGAGAGGTTAGGCTGTCGGCCTACTCCTCCAAGCGTATGATGTTTGCTCCGATGGCGTTCAAGCGACCTTCAATATCACGATAACCTCGGTCAATCTGGTCGATATTCTGAATTGTGCTAACTCCATCGGCACTCATCGCTGCAATCAACAACGCCACACCGGCACGAATATCCGGAGATGACATCTTTGCCGCACGCAACTGCATCTGGTGGTCCTGACCGATTACGGCGGCACGGTGCGGATCGCAGAGGATAATCTGTGCGCCCATATCTATCAACTTATCCACGAAGAATAAGCGGCTCTCGAACATCTTTTGGTGAATGAGAACGGTACCTTTTGCTTGTGTTGCCACTACGAGGAAAATCGAGAGGAGGTCAGGCGTCAAACCCGGCCACGGAGCATCGGCAATAGTCATAATCGAACCATCGATAAAACTCTCGATGCGGTAGTGGTCCTGCTGTGGAATATAGAGGTCATCACCTCGGCGCTCCATTGCAATACCGAGTCGTGCAAACTGTGCCGGAATAATTCCGAGATTTTCGAACGATACTCCTTTGATTGTGAGTTCCGAGCGGTTCATTGCTGCCATACCGATAAAGCTACCCACCTCAATCATATCCGGTAACATTGTGTGCGAAGTACCTCCGAGCGACTCTACACCTTCGATTTCGAGGAGGTTCGAACCTACGCCCGTAATCTTTGCACCCATACGGTTAAGCATCTTACAGAGCTGCTGCAAGTATGGCTCGCAGGCAGCATTGTATATGGTAGTCTTGCCCTTGGCAAGCACCGCTGCCATAACGATATTGGCGGTACCCGTAACCGAGGCCTCGTCGAGCAACATATAGCAACCCTTCAACTCCTTAGCCTTTACGGTGAAGAAGGACTCCGCAGCGTCGAAGTCGAACTCTGCACCCAGCTTCTGGAAACCGATAAAGTGGGTATCAAGACGGCGACGGCCAATTTTATCGCCACCCGGCTTTGGAATATAACCCACACCGAAACGAGCCAAGAGTGGGCCGACAATCATTACCGAGCCACGCAAACGAGCGCAACGACTGCGATAGTCGTCACTTGCGAGGTAGTCGAGGTTGATATCCTTGGCGCAGAAAGAGTAACTATCCTCGGCCAAACGCTCAACCTTAACGCCCATCGCCTGCAAGAGGTCAATGAGTTGCATAATGTCGAGAATCTGAGGGACATTGTTTACCACAACTTTCTCCTCGGTGAGGAGTGTGGCGCAGAGAATTTGCAAAGCCTCATTTTTTGCACCCTGTGGGGTAATCTCGCCCGATAGGCGGCGACCGCCTTCAACCTTAAAAATTGCCATAATATCCGAATTTTTACCAAAGATAATACATTTTGTCGAAAAAGTCAATAATTGTGGAGCGAAGTTTGCGAAATTTCCGATTATAAAATTGTTTGAACTATGGAGATTACAAAAATTGTTGCTCGTGAGATACTCGACTCTCGTGGAAATCCTACGGTCGAGGTGGATGTTGTAACCAGAAGTGGTGCAGTTGGTCGTGCTGCCGTGCCAAGCGGTGCATCGACAGGTGCGAATGAGGCATTAGAGTTGCGAGATGGTGATAAAAGTCGTTATGGCGGCAAGGGGGTGTTGAAGGCATTGGAGAGTATCCGCCACACCATAGCCCCAAATCTTCTTGGGCGAGATGTGCTGGCACAGACCGAGATTGATATGGCGATGTGCGCTCTCGATGGCTCTCGCACGAAGTCGGTACTTGGAGCAAATGCCATACTTGGTGTGTCGTTGGCGGTGGCGAAAGCTGCGGCTGCGGCACTCAATCTGCCACTCTACCGCTATATCGGTGGTGTAGATGCAAGGGTGTTGCCCGTGCCGATGATGAATATCGTGAATGGTGGTCGCCACTCCGATGCCCCGATAGCCTTTCAGGAGTTTATGATACGCCCAAAAGGGGCTTCGACCTTCTCTGAGGCTATGCAGATGGGTGCGGAGATATTCCATTCGCTAAACTCGGTACTCAAAAAGCGAGGACTTTCGACCGCCGTAGGCGATGAGGGAGGCTTTGCTCCAAAGTTTAAGAGTACGGAGGATGCCCTCGAAACTATCCTCTCGGCAATCACTCTTGCCGGCTATAACTACCCTCGGGAGGTGTCGCTTGCGCTAGACTGCGCAGCGTCGGAGTTCTACAATAATGGCTACTACGATTATGCCCGCTTTGAGGGTGCGGGGGGTGTGCAATTTTCGCCTGCCGAGCAGGTGGCATACCTGCGACGACTTGTGAATGACTACCCGATAGACTCTATCGAGGATGGTATGGCCGAGAGTGATTGGTCGGGCTGGCAGATGCTGACGGCAGAGTTGGGCGACAGATGTGCCTTGGTGGGCGATGACCTCTTCGTTACCAATACCGATTTTATCAAGCGAGGCATAGAGGAGCATTGCGGAAATGCGGTGCTTGTGAAGGTTAATCAGATAGGCACTTTGACCGAAACATTGGAGGCTGTCGAGATGGCACACCGAGCAGGTATGCAGACCATTATTTCGCATCGTTCTGGTGAAACCGAGGATACCACCATTGCCGATATTGCTGTGGCCGTAAATGCAGGACAGATAAAGAGTGGCTCTATCTCTCGTACCGACCGCACCTCAAAATATAATCGCTTGTTGCGTATAGAGGCGGAGTTGGGACATATAGCCAAGTATGGGCTCTAATTAAAAGAGGTTGCTTAACTCTGCGTCGGGCAACCTCTTTCTACTGTTTATCGCTTCTATTTGAGATGTTCGAGCAACCACTTGTTGCGGTCGTGGTGCATCTCGGCATAGGTGTAGTGGCCAATCTCGTTGCAGATAAGTAACGATTTCTCGCTTGGAATAGAGTTGTAGGTCGAGAACATCGAGGTCGGACAACATATTCTGTCGTTGTAACCGAGAGCAACCTTTGCTGGAACTTTGATTTTGCGAGCAAAGTTCACCACATCGTAATACTTGATAGTAGTCATAACATTGTTGTTACGCAAGTAGTCGTCGCTGCTTCTGCGGAATAGGCTTGGCCAACCTCCACCACGCTTGTGAAGATAACCGGTCAAATCTGAGAGAGCAGGGTAGTATGCGTAAAGACATTTAACCTTAGGGTTGAGGTATGCAGTGGTGAATGAGAGTGCTCCACCCTGGCTTCCGCCACATACTGCAATGCGAGAAGCATCTACAAAGTCGAGGCTTGCCAGTACATCCACAGCACGAGAACAACCAATATATACTCGCTTGTAGTAGTACTTATCACGATTCTGAATGTTGATGCGAGGGTAGTCCTTCAAAGCGCCGTGCTTCAAGTTCTCGTACACATCACCCTTCATATCGATAGGAATGCCGTGAATGCCAACGATGAGTGTTACCACGCTCTTCAAATCAACCAAATTCTTGTCGATTTTGTAAGAGCGTACATTTGCTCCTGGTACCTGCAACACTGCTGGGTGCTTACCCGGTTTGGTAGGTACTGTCATAACACCATAGAAGTAGTCTTTTGCACCGTTGCGGAACTTTACATTGTATACATTGTAGTGGTATGTACACTGGTCTGGTTGAAGTGTGAGAACAGGCTCCAACGGAATCTGTGCGCTCTCCCTCAATGCGTTCATCCAGAACAGGTCGAAATCTTCTGGCATCTCTACGGTTGGCTTAATGTTCTGCGGCTCGAATCCTGCGGCTGCATAACCTGTATATGTGAAGTCGCCATCTTTGACAGTTACCTCGCAACGCAAAAAGCCCGGATCTCGCATTGTGCCAAGTTTAATCTTGCCATAACCCTCTTTGAGAAGCAGAGTGCCACTTTTGCGTTCAGGCATCTTGTCCTCCGAGATGATGTAACTAATCTCTACATTCTGCATTGGGGTGTGGTGCTTCAATACCAATACATTGAAAACAGGTCTTTCGCCACACTCATAGTTCCAATCTTGGTGGTCGGGGGTAACGAAAACTCTTATCGCCTTGCCATTCGTGTTTGCGGAGATGGTGACTGTGCCGATAGTTACCTCAATGGCAAAAAGGGCAGTTAAAATAAGCAATAACTTCTTCATAGATTATCTACTTTTAAGGTTTGTGTTGCACGAAGATACAAAAAAAGAGTCGAATTAGCGCCGAAAGTGGCAGATTTTTTCAAAAAATTGTATCTTTGCGACGCAGATTCGGTTCATCGCTGCCTCCGCAAGGAGGGGGAGGAAAGTCCGAGCAACATAGAGCACCGTGCAAGTTAACGGCTTGATGTTCGAGAGGGTATAGTAGCGTAACAGAGAATAACCGCCGCAGGTTTCGGCTTGGGGTAAGGGTGAAAAGGCGGGGTAAGAGCCCACCGCAAGGGCAGCAATGTCGCTTGGTCAGTACGCCTCACGGGTTGCAAGGTCATGTATATCGGCAATTAAGGGTTGCTCGCCCAATGCCGAGGGGTAGACCGCACGAGACGGCAAGTGATTGTCGTCCTAGATAAATGATGAACTAAAACAGAACTCGGCTTATGGAATCTGCAACCATATCCCTATACCTTGCGGTGTAGGGATTTTTTATGTGTGAGGTACGATGGTCGGTGTGGCGAGATTCCATAAGTCGAGTAACCATCTTTTTATCTAATTTTTAGCATTTTAATCTAAACTTTCAACTTTTTTTGTTACCTTTGCATCGTCAGAGGTTCCGGTGTGGAGCGACGCTCGCACGGATTAAAACGGAATTCGGTGTAAATCCGAAACAGTACCTGCTGCTGTAAGTTCCTGCCCCAGAGGGCGTAAGGGTTGTGTCGCAGAGATGCAACTTTGCGCAAAAGGGGTAAAAAGGCACTCTTTGCCACTGATCTTTTAAGAGATTGGGAAGGCGCCTTGCGGAACAAGTCAGAAGACCTACCTCGACATTTTTGTTTAACAATCCGCAGGCAATCGGATTATAAAACTTACATTTTATGTCCAAATTTTTTAAGTTTGCACTTGTTGCAGCCCTATTGGTAGTGGGTGGCTGTGCACCGTTTGAAAGTGGCGAAGGTGGCGAAGATACCCCGCCCAGAGAGTTAGAGTACGAGGTTGTGGAGTTCCTCCCTGCACCTGGTCAGTTTGTGAATGAAGGTTACTCTGCCACAACGATGGCGGAGGCTTGCGCCTATGCCGAGGGGCGTTTCAGAAATCGCTATTTCGTATCGTTGGGCGGTTTTGGCGGATTTATCGTTGTGAAATTCAAAACTCCGATTGTTAATTCGGAGGGTGACTACGATTTTGGCATTTATAGCAATGCGTTCAGCGGTAGTTCCGAGCCGGGTATTGTGTGGGTGTCGCAAGATGTAAATCAGAATGGTATTGCCGATGATGAGTGGTTTGAGTTGCGTGGCTCGGAGAGTGGTAAGGATAGCACTCTGCAAAACTACTCGATAACTTACTCACGCACCGCAGTCGAAACAGAGATTGCGTGGCGCGACAATGGGGGTGAGAGCGGCGTTATAGAACGCAATACGATGCACCAGCAAGACTACTTCCCTGCTTGGATAGCCGAGAATGAATACACCCTTACGGGAACGCTTCTGCCCGACAATAGCGAGTGGAGCGAGAAGAATCGGGAGTGGGTATTGCACGCCTTTGAGTGGGGCTATGCCGATAATTACAGTGTAGTAGATATGACAACCGACCGAGCAAATTGCTTCCGCATAAGCGATGCTTGTACTGCCAATGGCGAGAGGGCAAACCTTCCCCAAATCGACTTTGTGAAGGTGCAGTCGGCAACAAATGTAATCCATTCGGCTATTGGCGAGGTGTCGACCGAGGTGTGTGATTTTGTATCATATAACAGCGAAGAGTAATGCGTTGCCTACACCAAATAATAGTTGCTGTTGCGTTGTTGCTCACCTCGTGTATGCGGTGGGAGTACGGTCTTATGGAGCAGTTCAATGCTACGGCAGATGGTGTGTTTATCACGAATGAAGGCAATTTCAACTATGGCGGAGCAACACTTTCATACTACGATCCCACAATCAAGAGTGTCGAAAACGAACTATTCTATCGTGCCAATGCTATGAAGTTGGGCGATGTGGCGCAGTCTATGGTCGTGCGTAACGGCGTAGGTTGGGTGGTGGTGAATAACTCGCATGTAGTATTTGCTATTGACACAGAAACTTTCCGTGAGGTGGGGCGCATAACCAATCTGCCATCACCTCGCTATATCTGCTTTGTGTCCGACGAGAAGGCCTATATCTCGCAGATTGACAGCGACAGAATAATTATTGTAAACCCTAAAACCTTTACTGTTACGGGCGAGATAGTCTGCCCTATGACAACCGAGTATCGCACTGGCTCAACCGAGCAGATGGTGTTGTTGGGGGAGTATCTCTATGTTGCTTGTTGGTCGTACCAAAAACGAATACTCAAAATCGACACTCGCACTGACGAGGTGGTAGATTATGCAGATATAGCCTTGCAACCTAAATCCATCGTTGCGGATAAAAACGGCAAACTTTGGGTGGTGAGCGATGGTGGCTATGAAGATAATGTGATAGGCTACGAGTCGGCAAAACTCTGCCGCCTAAACCCCGATAATTTGGAGGTCGAGAGGGTGTTTGAACTCGGCTTGAATAGCGCAGGCGATGCGACACGCTCGGCATCACGCCTGAAAATTGACGATAGTGGCGAGACTCTCTATTGGATTAACGGTGGTGTGTGGAGAATGGAGATTGATGCCGAGGAGTTACCGACAGAGCCGTTTGTTGCTCCGATTGTGGGTAGCCAACGAAGTCTGTTCTATGCTTTGGGTATTGCTCCTGCTACGGAGGAGGTCTATGTGGCTGATGCACTCGACTATCAGCAGCGCAGCATTGTCTATCGCTATTCGAGTAGTGGAGAACTTTTGGATCGCTTCACGACGGGTGTAATTACGGGAGATTTTTGTTGGAAAAGATGATGCGCAAGGGGATAATCATAGTGCTGATGCTTGTTTCTACTCTATCTGTTAGGGCGGAGCGTGATTGGCTGCGTGATGGTCTGGAAATTCCCGATGTCGAGGTGGTGGCACAGCGCCCGATGCGTGATATAGGTGTGGAGCAGACAAAAATAGACTCCGCAATGTTGCGACAGAACATATCGCTCTCGATGGCGGATATTCTCTCGTTCAACTCTTCGATTTTTGTAAAAAACAGCGGTCGAGCAACCCTCTCAACCGTCTCTTTCCGAGGCACATCTTCCTCGCATACGCAGGTGCTGTGGAATGGCTTGCGCATAAATTCGCCAATGCTCGGAATGACCGATTTCTCGATGATACCGTCGTTCTTGGTCGATAAAGCAACCATCGTGCACGGCTCCTCTTCGGTGGCCGAAACGGGAGGAGGTTTGGGTGGTGCAATAAAACTCGCTACTGCGCCGATTATGCAAGAGGGCTTTGGCTTGCACTTTGTGCAGGGCATAGGATCGTTCTCCACTTTTGACGACTTCTTGCGTTTGACCTATGCCAAGGGACGCTGGCAGAGTTCTACACGATTGGTATTCTCAACCTCTAAAAATGATTATCGCTACTGCAACTACGACAAGAAGGAGAATATCTACGACTCCGAAAATAATATCATCGGGCAGTATCATCCCGTAGAGCGCAACCGCAATGGTGCATTTTGTGATGCTCATATATTGCAAGAGTTGTACTACAAGACCAAGCAGGGCGATCGCCTTTCGCTGAATGCGTGGTACACCGACTCCTATCGTGAGTTGCCGCTACTTACGACCGATTACGGCTCTACGCCCGACTACGAAAACTACCAGCGAGAACATTCGTTTCGTGGGGTAGTGGGCTACGACCATATTCGTCGAAATTGGCGTGTAGGTGCAAGAGCGGGATATGTCTATACCTGGCTCGGCTACGATTACAGTTATAACAAAGTTGTGGCAACCCGTTCACGCAGTACCATAAATACTATCTATGGCTCGGTAGCTGGTAACTACTCGTTCGAAGAGGCGAAGGTGTTACTCTCTGGTAATATCTCGCTGCACGAAAACTTTGTGTGTTCGTCCGACGGTACGGAGGGTTATGTCGCAGATAGAGCAGAGTTTTCGGCTGTGGTGTCGGCTCGTTGGCAACCTATGGAGCGTCTGGGTGTGGCAGCAACACTTCGTGAAGAGGTCTATGGTACACGATGGTCGTTGCCGATACCTATGGTGGCGATTGAGGGTGTTGTATCGCAAAAGGGAAATGTGATGCTCCGAGCGTCGGCATCCCGAAACTATCGAGCACCTTCACTCAATGACCTCTATTTCCGTCCCGGAGGTAATCCAAATCTCCGTAACGAGATGGGGTGGAGTTATGATGCGGGTATTTCGAGTGAGGTGGGTCGTAGCGACATATATAAATTAAAGGTGTCGGCTTCGTGGTTCGAGTCCTGGATTGACGATTGGATTATGTGGCTGCCGACAAATAAGGGATTCTTCTCTCCTCGCAATGTCAAGAAGGTCCACTCCTGTGGAGTGGAGGCCAAGGCTTCACTTGCGGTACGCTTAGCAAAGGATTGGCGCTTGGAACTCAACGGCTCGGCGGCTTGGACTCCGTCGATAAGTGTAGGTGAGGCTATCTCTGCGGGCGACAACTCGATAGGAAAGCAGTTGCCATATACACCACGCTTCTCGGCGTCGGTTACGGGAAGGTTGACCTATCGCTCGTGGTCGTTGCTCTATAAGTGGAATCATTATAGCGAGCGCTATACAATGTCGAGCAACGATGTGTCACTGACAGGTAAATTGCCGCCATACTTTATGAATAATATAGAGTTGGAGAAGCAGTTCTCGTTCCGCTGGGCAGAACTCTCACTGAAAGGCACAATCAACAACCTCTTCAACGAAGAGTATATCTCGGTGCTGTCGCATCCGATGCCGGGAATAAATTTCGAATTATTTGTGGGTATTCGCCCTAAGTGGGGAAAGATGTAGCCTATTTGTCGATAATAGAGCGGATATTCTCTATCAACATCGATACTGCAACCGAGTTAAAACCTCCCTCCGGAATAATCACATCAGCGTAGCGCTTCGAAGGCTCTACAAACTGTTCGTGCATAGGCTTAACGGTGGTGGTGTATTGCGAAATCACCGACTCCATCGAACGACCTCGCTCACGCACATCACGCAAGATGCGGCGTGCCAAGCGGAGGTCTGCATCGGTATCTACATAGACCTTAATATCCATAATGTTGCGTAACTCCTCATTTTCGAAGATGAGAATACCGTCCACTATTACCACCTTTGACGGCTTTACGGGAAGAGTCTCCTCGGCACGGTTGTGCTCTACGAACGAATAGGTCGGACACTCGATTGTTTTACCCTCCTTCAACGCCTTGATATGCTCGACCATAAGCCAAGTGTCGAAAGCATCGGGATGGTCGTAGTTGAGTTTGGTACGCTCCTCGTAACTGAGTTCAGGGTGAGCCTTATAGTAGAAGTCGTGGCAGATGGTTGCAACATCATCATTGCGGAATGCCTCCTGCAATCGCTTTACAAGCGTACTTTTACCTGAACCTGTGCCTCCTGCGACACCAATAACTACAACATCCTTCATAGCGGGACAGTAAATTTATTTATAAAAAAAACGGAGAGTGGTGTCGGAATAGTATTCCGTTCCCCGCTCTCCGCCTATTTTGGGCTTATTATGCGTCGATATTTGCGTACGAAGCGTTCTCCTCGATGAACTCACGGCGTGGAGCAACCTCATCACCCATCAACATCGAGAAGATACGATCAGCCTCGGCTGCATTCTCGATTGTTACCTGACGGAGCAAACGAGTCTCCGGATTCATTGTGGTATCCCACAACTGCTGCTCGCTCATCTCACCAAGACCTTTGTAGCGCTGTACCTGTGCACCCTTACCGAGCTCTGCAATGTGGCCCTCACGCTCCTCCTCGGTCCAGCAGTAGAACTCCTTGTTACCCTTGTAAACACGATACAATGGTGGAGTAGCGATATAGACGTGGCCGTTCTCAACCAACTCCTTCATCTTACGGAAGAAGAATGTAAGCATAAGTGTCGAGATGTGAGCACCATCGACATCGGCATCAGTCATAATGATAACCTTGTCGTAACGCAACTTCTCGAGATTCAATGCCTTCGAGTCCTCCTCGGTGCCGATTGTAACACCCAAGGCGATAAACATATTCTTAATCTCCTCGTTATCCCACATCTTGTGTTCGAGAGCCTTCTCCACATTCAAGATCTTACCACGGAGCGGCATAATCGACTGGAAGTTACGATCACGGCCCTGCTTTGCAGT
>JAZONG010000029.1:0-41777 GCA_045654385.1 Alistipes sp. | reverse complement strand
TGGTGGATACCGATACCCTTGTTCTCGATAAACTTAGCGATTGTCGAATCCTCCGAAGTTGCCTCCAAAAGCTCGATCTTGGTCTGGCCAAGCATAAAGAATGCGGTGCGAACCTTCTGGTCTGCAACCTCCTCGATTTTGTAGCACTTCAATCCAAGTGCGCCCTCCCAATAAGGAATCGCCTCATCAAGGCTCTTAACTGCGATGCCGAGATGCTCAATGTGAGATACTTTCATAGTTTTTTCGTTTTATTTGGTTAAGAAAAAAATTGCTCTGTTTCTGCTGTTTACATAAAACAATTCATATAAACTCCACAAAGATACTATTTTCATAGAAAATAAACAACACTTTGGCAAAATCTTTTCAGCCTTTATGAAATAATATATTTTTCGACTCACCGATAGATAATTTTTATTATCTTTGTAATTAATTGGCAAGTTTTGTTGAACGATTGAGTAAAACACAACATATATGGCATACACTAAAATAGAGCATTTCGAGCGTGGCGAGTACCGAGATATGCACCACGACAGCGCACTCTCGGTAACGGACGGAGTTGCTGACCAGCCTATTGTTAACCCCTACTTCGTAAAGAAGCGTCGTCGTCGCCTTACGACTGACGAGTTTGTCGAGGGTATCTTGGCGGGCAATATCACCATACTCTCGCAGGCGATAACCCTTATCGAGAGCAACAACCCCGACAACTATGCCCAAGCGCAGGAGATAATAGAGCGCTGCCTGCCTTATGCGGGTAAGTCGGTGCGTATCGGTATTACGGGTGTTCCGGGAGCGGGAAAATCGACTTGGATTGAGGCTGTGGGCAATATGGTAACATCGTTGCACCATAAGTTGGCGGTCTTGGCTATCGACCCGTCGTCGGAGCGCAGCGGAGGCTCTATTCTCGGAGATAAAACCCGTATGGAGACCATTTGCCATAACCCCGATATCTTTATTCGCCCTTCGCCATCGGCAGGCTCACTCGGAGGTGTGGCACGCAAGACCCGAGAAACGGTGGTCTTGTGCGAAGCAGCAGGCTTCGATGTCATCTTCATCGAAACGGTCGGTGTAGGTCAGTCCGAAACTGCCGTTCATTCGATGGTCGATATGTTCCTCTTGTTGCAGATTTCGGGTGCAGGCGACGAATTGCAGGGTATCAAGCGAGGCATTATGGAGATGGCCGACCTGATGGTTATCACAAAGGCCGACGGCGAGAATAAAGTGAAGGCCGAGGTTGCCCGTCGCCAATTCCAGAATGCACTACACCTCTTCCCTACCCCGGAGAGCGATTGGAAGGCGAAGGTTTATACCTGTTCATCGCTCGAAGGTGTCGGATTGGAGGAGATTTGGAAGGGTGTCGAGGAGTATTTGGAGCATACCAAAGCAAACGGCTACTTCCAGCACCACCGCAACGAACAGAATAAGTATTGGATGTACGAGAGTATCAACGAGGCGTTGAAGAGCCACTTCTACCTCAATCCCGAAATCGAGGAGCGCATTGCCGATGTCGAGGAGAGAGTTTTGAGTGCCAAGTTGAGTTCGTTCATTGCAGCGAAAGAGTTGTTGGACATCTATTTCAAGAAGTAAGTAATGAAGATAGTTGTATTGACGGGAGCAGGCATCAGTGCTGATAGTGGTATTCCGACCTATCGCAGCAGCGATGGTTTATGGGCAAACTATAAGATTGAGGAGGTGTGTACTCCCGAGGCTTTGGAGCGAGATAGAGCAAAGGTTGTAAACTTCTACAATATGCGTCGCAAGGAGATGGCGGGCAAGCAACCAAATGCAGGCCATAAGGCGTTGGCAGAGTTGGATAAATACTTTGATGTAGAGATTGTTACGCAGAACATAGACAATCTACACGAACTCGCCGGCTCGACCAAAATCACCCACTTACACGGAGAATTGACCAAGTTGCGCAACGATGACAGCAGCCACATTGTCGATATTGGTTTGCGTGAGCAGACGCTTGATGAAACCGCCCCTGACGGCTCGTTGTTGCGCCCTCATATCGTATTCTTTGGCGAGGCTGTGCCGATGTTCGACAAGGCGAGAGATATTGTCAAGGAGGCCGACTTATTGATTGTCGTAGGCACCTCGTTGGCAGTCTATCCTGCGGCATCGTTGGTGGGTTGGGTTAAGAACAACGATGTACCAATTTATGTTGTGGACCCCTCAACGCCGAAGATTCCATTCTTGCGCAACCGCATCTTCCACAAGAAGGAGCGTGCAGCGATTGGTCTGCCGAAGTTGGTAGCACAGCTCAAAGAGTTTGCAGAAATTAGAAAATTATAGCCATTAGCTGTTAGCCATTTAGCTTTTTAATAATGACATAGAATGACAATCGCTCACTTTCGCTCGCTGAATGACAAGGAATGACAATTTTAATGACGCTGTCTTTGTCATTAAGGGCGCAGCCCGAATGTCATAAGTTAACTGACAATTAAAGTTATAGCCTCGCAGAAGAAAAATCTGCGAGGCTATATTTTGCCCATAGCATACAACTACGATAATAAGCTCTTCCACCACTCTGTATTTCGCACGACCCACCACAATACATATATAACGAGATACACGCTTATTGTAATATAGTGATTAACATAGGGCTTTAACCATATAGCAAACCGACTTTTTGATATAGAAGAGTAAACAACAGCAAGCAAATAAGGAGTAACTATAAAGAGAAAAGGGTTTAACAAAAACGCTGATGATATATTGCCATGCAGTAGCATATGAAACACACGCTGGCTACCGCAGGAAGGACAATCGTAACCCGTCAACATCTTGAAGATGCATTTCGGCATCAGATAAGATATTGCTGGATTTACAAAGAAATATACCGCACATAAACACAAACCCACTACAATAAAAATCATAGTGGGTTTTACATATCTTTTCATACTTTATAGATCCATCATTGACGCAACACCAGCACCAACGAGTACGACATACACAATAATAAATAGAATGTATAATGCCCAAAATACGCCACCTACAATCGCTGCAATCTTTGTCCATTTCTTGGCATCAGCAGCAGCCTGAATCGCCGCCTCGTGATAACCCTCACGCCATAGATTATCAACCTTTGCAGCATAAACAATAGCCGGAATACCAAATGGCCAACAACAAAGCAAAGTTACAACAATAGCCCATGCAAGATTATTATCTGGTGGGGATAACTGTGTATTATTTGTCGATTTAATCTCTTCCATTATAAAAAGTTTAAGCACTAATTTTCTGACCGTCGGCATCAGTAAATGCTCCGACCAAAATCATTATAAAGTCAATCAACACCCAAAGTCCAAAGCCTCCACATGTAAGCAACTGCAACACTCCTGTTCCTGTTTTACCAACATAGAAACGATGCACACCAAGACCGCCAAGGAAGAAACATAGAAGTAGCGTTGCCACCCAACTCTTTGAACTCTTCGCAACCACATTGTTTACTTGTACTTCACTCATATTATTTAAGTTTTTTATCGTCCACCAACACCTAATGGAATAATACAAAAAAGAAAGCGTGGTGCTGAAAACTTATTTCTATTAAGTAGGTTGTAGGAGACCTTGCAGATGAAATAAGATGCAACTCCACGCCCATACCCGAATGGATACGAAGCGAAGAATGTCAGCAATCTCTCTGCATTGAACTTCCTACATTCACTTAATAAGAATATGCTTACACTTTCCGTGTTTTATGTCCGCAATCCGAAGACTGCACTACAAAATTAAGAATTTATTTCCGAAAGAGCAAAAAAGATTTTTCTAAATATGACATTCAATGACAAGGAATGACAATCAATAACATACGCACCTACGGTGCTTAATGACAATTTCCGATGGTAATTTTCAACTGATTTATTTGGTTATATTAAGTTTATTCCGTATCTTTGGATATGGATTTAACACACCAAAATAACAACTTGTATCGCAGCTTCACCGCATATCAGAAGGCGGTGATAATATATGACCTAACCTATCATTTTTGTAATAGGTATATCGGTTATGGCGACCGCACCAAAGGCCAAATGATTCAAGCAGCCCGTTCTGGTAAGCAAAACATTGTAGAGGGCAAAGCGGCTTCACTGACATCCGCTGAAACACACCTCAAATTGCTAAATGTTGCGAGAGCAAGTTTCCAAGAGCTATTAGTCGATTTTGAAGACTATTTGCGAACTCGCAAACTACGAATTTGGGAAACCGATTCGGCAAAAGTTCAAGCGATGCGGAAACTTGGCATAGAACATAGCGACTCCGATTTATTCATCAGACTTGCCGAAGAACGAGATGATGAGGTAATTGCCAATATGGTTATCGTATTACTTCATCAAGAGGATGTATTGCTTCGTAAACATATAAAAAAACAGATTGAGAGTTTTGTTGACGAAGGAGGGTTTAGAGAGTCGTTAGCAAACGCCCGAAAAGAGAGAAGAAAACAAAAATAATTTTGTCATTCACTGTCATTAAGGGCTGCAAGCCCGATTGTCATTTAATGTCATTTAATGTTATCAAAAGACACAACACTATGAAGTACGCAATTATTTCGACCGAAAAGGGCGATATGAAGGTGGAGTTATACGAGAAGGAGACTCCGATTACAGTTGAGAATTTTGTAAAGTTGGCAGAGTCCCGCTTCTATGACGGTTTGACCTTCCACCGTGTTATTCCTGAGTTTGTAATTCAGGGTGGTTGTCCTATTGGCAACGGCGCAGGTGGTCCGGGTTGGACAATCAAGTGCGAGACCGATGCCGAGCGTCAGTACCACGATCGAGGTGTACTCTCGATGGCACACCGAGGCAAGGATACGGGTGGTTCGCAGTTCTTCATCTGCCACAACCGCCGCAATACCCAGCACCTCGACGGCGTTCACACCTGCTTCGGCAAGGTTGTAGAGGGCGAAGATGTGATTGACGATATTCGTCCGGGTGATTTGATTTTCTCGATAACAATTACCGAAGAGTAAATCTAAACGCAATAAAGGCTCCGAAACATCGGAGCCTTTATTTTTAGTGAGTAAATACCTTTCCAAATTGTTTTTCCCTGTTCTCGTACGCAAGTCGTGAAGTTGTCGGATACTTCAACTTGTCGAACTCGGCAACAGCATTGCGGATATCGGTCAGAAGCATATCTGCCATATCTCGTGTAAGTCCCTGACGAACAACCACTCGCATAACAACCAAATCCTCGATATTCTTCGGCATCGTATAGGCAGGAATCATCCAACCACTCTGCTGCAACACCGCCTGCAAGTCGTAGAGAGTCCACTTTGCGGTCTTGTCGTACTCTGGGTTCATATACCAGATAAAGAGAGGATTATCCAACTTGTCAACATAGTTCTTGAAACACTTCATCTTTCCAATCTGCTCGTGGCAATAGCAGGCAATATCCATAGACTCCTGCTGAATGCGCTTGTAGCCCTCAAATCCGTAGCGGATAAAGTTGTAGTACTGACCGAGAATCTGCGCCGCAGGGCGAGAGAAGTTAAGACCAACTTGGGTAATGTTTGCACCCAAATAGTTCACACTGAATGCCATCTCCTCAGGAAGACACTTCTTATCACGCCATACAACCCAGCCCAAGCCCGGATATACCAAGCCATACTTGTGGCCCGAAGTCGAAATCGAATAGACCCACTTCAAGCGGAAATCCCACTTAAAATCCGGTTTGAGGAATGGCAGGATAAATCCACCCGAAGCAGCATCCACGTGAATAGCGACCTCATAGCCGGTCTTCTTATTGAAGGCGTCGAGTTCCTTATCAAGAGCCTCGATATCATCGTTTAGGCCTGTCCAGGTAACACCCGCAATCGGCACTACGCAGATAGTGTTCTCGTCGCACATCGACACAGCCTTCTTTGGATCGAGCGAAGGACATTCGAGCGAGAGAGGGACCTCACGCATCTCCACACCCCAGAGTTGAGCAAACTTCTCCCAAACAACCTGATATGCCGAACTTAAAACGATATTCGGTTTCTCGCACGACTTACCCTCCTTCTTTCTACGAGCCTTCCAGCGCAAGAGTGCAGCCACACCTCCAAGCATACACGCCTCTGATGAGCCGATACCGAGAGCTCCGGCCTTCCACTCCGCCTTCTCGGGCGTATTCCAAAGGTTGGCAATGATATTGATACAACGGCCACACATCACCGCAACACGAGGATACTCCGTCTCATCGATATAGTTGATATTCACAGCCTCATTCATCAACTTTGTGGCATAGTCATCCATATATGTAGTAACGAATGTGGCGAGGTTAAGGCGTGGTTGAGTCTGTGGATAGGTCTCATCCTTAACCATCTTATAAGCCACCTCGGGCGAGGTCGGATGTTGTGGGATTACCTCGGTTGGCGCTGCCATAAGGCGACCATCGGCACAAGTGCAGTGTGCATCGTGTGTTGTGCAAGTTGTCTCTTTTTTCATATTGTAAAATTTTAAGGTTTTAACATCACCTCTTCTCCCTCGCACAAACCGTACCACAAAAAAAGCGACCGAGTTGGTCGCTATTTTTTATTAGGGTTGTTAGAGATATTTTACAACAACCAAAGCGTAACGCAGGCAATACCTTATTAAACTATTTTGCTATTGTGCTTTGAACACTGCCAACACTACCCCGTCCTGCATCAACATCAACATATCGTAGTCAATGTCGTAGTGAGTGGTCTGCGATAAAATCTGGATAAGCTTCATCTCCAACTCCTCATTCTCAGGGCAGAGCATCTTTGTAGAGCCGAGAGCCGAAAAGCGCAAGGCATACTTCTCACCCGTAGCGTACTGACCGAGCAGACTATTGCAAGCTCCACGACCACCTAAACCATTATCGTTCAAAATGATATTAAATGAATCGAGGGGGAGTGTCAGGCTCTCGCCACCAACCTTCACAAGGTGCCAAACGGTACTTTCCAACGGCTTTGCATTCTTGTAGCGCCAACGACACGATGAGCAACAACCTACGACCATCAAGGCCACAACCAACAGTGCAAGTAACTTCTTCATAGTGTTAAAATTTTGATACCTCACGGCGGTTCATCATCGCCTGGGTAATGGTTAATTCATCTACATACTCCAACTCATCGCCAAAGCCGATACCTCGTGCAATAGTGGTAATTTTCAGGTGAGGGAAGCGTTTAAGGCAGTTCATCAGGTAGAACATTGTCGTTTCTCCCTCGACCGACGCCGAAATGGCAATAATAACCTCTTTGACCTCGCCCATAGCGATACGGTCAAGGAGCAAATCTATGCGCAAGTCCGACGGTGCAATGCCCTGCATAGGCGATATAACACCTCCCAAAACGCTATACACGCCACGATATTGGTGTGTCTTTTCGATGGAGAGCAAGTCCGACACCTGCTCCACAACACATACCGTACTTCTATCTCGTGATGCATCGGCACAAACCTCGCATATTTCGGTATCGGAGAGGTTGTTACACTTGGCACAGCGACATATCTTGGTGCGAAAGTCAATCATACTCTCGCCCATCGACACCACATCCTGCTCCTCCATACGCAAGATGTGCATTGCCAGACGCAAAGCAGTTCTTCGGCCTATTCCGGGCAGGCGAGATAACTCACCAACAACATTATCCAGCAACTTCGACATCGCTTATATCTCCTCTATATTTTTCTTCTCGGTCCAACCCTTCTTTCCGTCGGCAATCACCACCTCGCACCACTCATCCATCTCTGCCACGATGCGCACCTTTGTACCCTCGTGCAGAACGAACAAATCGGTTGCAGAGTTATCAGGTGAACTCTTGATTGATATGGCTGACGACATTACAACCGCCTCATCGTGAGTGAGCATATCGTTGCGAGAAGAGGCTGCAAACGAGAGTGTTGCCACAAACAACACTGCACTACACAATGCGCAGTAGAAGCCCGCCTTACGCCACCTGATGTTCGAGGCGAGCAAGAAGAGCAGAGCAAATGTCAAGAGAGCAGCAAACGCCACTATTGACAGGACACTCCACGCCATACAACTCATTGCATTGCGCACAATTCGCAACCAACGATGCAGGAAGAACTCCGGAATAACCGCAATTCTATCCTTGGTTTGAGCCTCGGCAATAGCGAGGTTATGACGCACATCCTCCTGCGACGGTGCTATGCGAAGAGCCTTATTGTAGTACAAAATCGACTTACCGATCTCGCCCTGCTTGAAGTATGCATTTGCGAGGTTGTAGTACAACTCCATAGAGTATTCTCCACCCTCGATAATTGCGGTGTACTCCTCGATCGCCTTCTCGTAATTTCCCTCAATATAGGCTCTATTTCCCGCCTCCCAATGGGTTACAGAGGCACTTGCCGACAACGACGCAAGGAGCAACAAACTATATATCAAAAATCTCTTCATAGCCACTACTTTTTAATTGCCGACTCAATCTTTGACACCGCATTTACACCCTCCTCATAGAGTTCGTTCATCTCTGCCGATGCCAAAGGTGAATACTGCGCCTCCTCGCAACGAGCAATAACAGCAATCACACTCTCAGCCTCCGCCGATGCTCCACGGCGTGATAACTCGGTACGCACAACCTCACGAGTGAGGTCCGCAACCGGGATATTGAACTTATCGCCCAAATAGCCCCACAAGGCTCTGAGCATCTCCTCGTAGAAGGCTCGACGATCGCCCTCACGCATATACTTTTCGGCTATGCGAAGGCGCTTTACTGCCATCTTATTTGCTCGTTTACCCTTTACAAGTACCTCGTTGCGTCTGTCGTGGATATGTTTGCGTACAACGATATAGGCAATTACAGCCGACACAACCAGCAACATCAACACCAACCAATAGAGCGGCGACAATACAAACGGAGCAACAACCGAACGCAAAGCAGGACTTCCAAGTTTTATAAAGCGGATATCCTCGCCCAAGAGGCGCACATCCTCACGCTTAACGCCCGAACTTACGACTTGCTGCTGTGTAGCGGCACTCTTGTCGGGAGTTACCGAGATATGCATCGACGGCGTCGAGAGAGTTACATACTTCCGCTTCTCCAAATCGAAGTAGGAGAACTCGACCGGCGCAATGTCGTACTCGCCCTCGGCACGCACGATAAACGGATAGTCAAAGCGGCGATAACCGACACTTCCCGAAGGTTTATTCTCAATCTTCTCCTCGCTCTTCACATCGTACAGCTCAAAAGATGTAGGCAACGAGAGTGTCGGAGCAGGTATAAAATTAAGATTTCCCGTACCCGAGATTGTGAGTTGCAGAGTTACGGCAGAATTGGCAGCCACCTCGTTTGATGAGAGGTTTTGCGACATCGTATAGCGACCTACCGCACCCGAGAACGATGCGGGAGCACCCGCAGGAAACTCCTTGACCTGCACCTTTACTTCCGATGTTTTGAGCGCTCGGCGCACATTATATACCTCGTGTCCTCCACCGAAGAATGGATCGAAACCACGATTAGACTTAACCATAACTTGCGCCACAACGGTAAGTTCTGCCGGCTCGATAGTGAGCACACCTCCTTGTTGCGGATAGAGCAGATATTCTGCGATGTTGTACACCTCGTACACCTTGTCGTTGAGTGTCTCACGGAACGGACCCTGCTCAATATCGACCTGCTGACTCCAAAAGCCGTTGAACGCAGGCATCTTTGAACCCTCCGAGCCTGCGATATTGGCACGGCTATACAACTTTAATATCGCACGAATAGGCTCTCCCTTATAGACCGATTTTTTGGAGAGTGCAAGGCGCAACAATAGGTCATCCTTCTGAATTTTATTATTTGCACGGCTCTCCAACGACTCGTTTTGTTGTTGATTGCCAGAGTGAGATGCACCACCTTTCGCTCCATCACGCACCTCAATCATAGTACGCTGCGAGGAGTAACTCTTCTTCTTTACCGAGATTGTCGCAGGAGCAATGGCAAAAGTACCCGCCTTCTGAGGCACAAGTACATAAGTAATGGCGTAGGATACACTCTTTGTCATCTCGCCATTTATAATCTGCACCGACGAGCCCTGCGACACAGATGGGCCTGCCACAACATCAAAATTCTCGAATGTCGGAGGGGTAAAAGTGTCACTGTCGGGCTTGGCGTTGAGTTCGAACTCCACACGGAAGGCCTCGCCCACCGAAACAATCATCGGAGCATTGAGCGAAAACGACACCGCCTCGGCGCCACGCACCGAGAAGAGGCCGAAGAGTGCAACAACCGTCGCCAATACTATTTTTAGTGCTGTTTTCATCTATCTGTAAAAACAAACGCAAAACTTGCGGTTTTATTTTGCCGAAGTAGAGGGTAATCAGCCCTCTACTTCGTTGTTATTGACAATTGAAAGTTGACAATTGACAATTTTATTGTGGTTAGGCTTAAAGCTCCAACCCCGAAAATTGCTTATAAGCGAGGGGATTTTGTGCGAAGCCAGGTAGCGACCTCCCCTCATTCAAAATCGTCAATGGTTTAACTAAATAACCACCACCTAAAATTGCTTATGAGCGAGGGAATTTAGTGCGAAGCTAGGTAGCGAGTGCACAGCATACTAAAGCGTATGTGAGCAACTCGCTATCCGACGATTCGTGCTAAATTCACCGCTCAAAACAATTTTTAATGAGCAAACTCTGCGAAGAAGTCATTACCCTTGTCATCTACAATGATAAATGCAGGGAAGTTCTCCACATAAATCTTGCGTACAGCCTCCATACCGAGCTCTGGGAAGTCCACAACCTCAACACTCTTGATAGAGTTTTTAGCGAGGATTGCAGCAGGGCCACCGATAGAACCGAGGTAGAAACCGCCATTAGCCTGGCAAGCGTCGGTAACAGCCTTAGAGCGGTTACCCTTTGCTACCATAACCATAGATCCACCGGCCTTTTGGAAGAGGTCCACATAAGAGTCCATACGACCTGCGGTAGTTGGGCCGAATGAGCCTGATGCATAACCGGCAGGAGTCTTTGCAGGACCTGCGTAATATACAGGGTGCTTCTTGAAGTATTCAGGCATAGGCTCGCCATTATCGAGCATCTGCTTGATGCGTGCGTGAGCGATATCACGAGCCACGATGAGAGTACCCTTCAAGTTAAGGCGAGTCTTGATCGGATATTTCGAAAGAATCTCACGCACCTTGTCCATACCCTCGTCGAGGTCAATATCAACAGCAGGAGTCATTGCCGGTGCCTCGGTAGGAAGGAAGCGTGCAGGGTTCTTCTCCAACTGCTCTACGAAGATACCCTCAGGGGTAATCTTACCCTTGATGTTACGGTCTGCCGAGCAACTTACGCCAATAGCAACAGGGCAAGAAGCAGCGTGACGAGGTGCACGGATTACACGAACATCGTGTACGAGGTACTTACCTCCGAACTGTGCGCCGATACCCATCTCCTGACAAATCTTCTGGATGCGCTCCTCCCACTCCAAATCACGGAAGCAACGACCACCCTCATTACCCGATGTTGGGAGTTCGTCGAGGTAGCCAGCCGAAGCCTTCTTTACGGTTGCAAGACACATCTCTGCCGAAGTACCACCGATACATACTGCAAGGTGATATGGAGGACAAGCCGAAGTGCCGAGGTCCTTGATATGCTCCTTGAAGAACTTAACGAGCGACTCCTCGTTCAACAACGCCTTGGTCTGCTGATAGAGGAAGGTCTTATTTGCCGAACCACCACCCTTGGTAAGGAAGAGGAAGTCGTACTCCATACCCGGATGACCTGCGTAGATATCGATCTGTGCAGGGAGGTTTGTGCCACTGTTGTGCTCATCTGTCATAGTGATAGGCACAACCTGCGAGTAGCGAAGATTACGCTCCTTATAGGTCTCGTAAACTCCACGAGAGATATACTCTGCATCGTTTGCACCGGTCCAAACATCCTCACCCTTGTGAGCCACGCAGATTGCAGTACCAGTATCCTGACAAGTTGGCAACCCACCCTCGGCTGCTACGCACGAGTTCATCAACATTGTGTATGCTACGAACTTGTCGTTGTCGGTAGCCTCCGAATCATTCAAGATATTGTTCAACTTCTGCAAGTGTGCCGAGCGAAGATAGAACGATACATCGGTGTAAGCCTCTTTTGCGAGGAGTTCGATACCCTTTGGATCAACTTTGAGGACCTTGCGGCCATCACACTCAACCACCTTTACATAATCCTTCGTCACAAGACGATACTCAGTGTTGTCACGCTCGATTGGGAGCGGCTCCTGATAGATAAATTCTGCCATAATAATTGTGTTTTATTGTTTTGTTAATTGTTTTCTTTTTTTAGCTATTAGCTATTGACTATTAGCCATTGGCTTTTTATTCTTCGCTCATTCCAGCCATTCCGCAGGTATCGTTTTCGATACCCATCAATGCTTGGGCGATAATTTATTCCTCGATAAATTGGGTATTGCACTTTTTGCACTGCCAATCGGGCATCAAACTATTACCCTCATCATCAACCCTAATACAGCAACCTCCTAGTACAAGTTCACCTCGCTCATACGCCTCAACGGCTTCGCCCATAGGCATACCGTATAATATGTCTAATACCTTACCGCCACACTTTGGACATTTCTCGGGTTTGCTACTTACTTTTATCGGTTTCATATCGTTTAGTTTTTAGCCATTGGCTTTTTTTTAGTTAAATTTTTTCCACCACTTCAAAATCGTAAATTATGAGATTATTTTTGTGCGAAGCAAGGGAGCGAAAGCGGAGCATACTTGGGCGTATGTGAGCATTTCGATATCCGCCGATTCGTGCAAAAAGAACTCATAAGAACGATTTTATTTCATTACTCGTTCTAACAACGATTTTTTGGCTGTGCCGACAACGAAATCCTTCAAGTAGAAGGGTTCGAAGTAGGCCACATTCTCAGTCTTGCCCTCGGCGAAAGCCTGCTCGGCCAGGCGTGCCATACCTCGTGCCGAAGGGACTACTTCGATAAGTGTTGCACCCTGCAACACCTCGGCACACTTGGCTGCTCCACTGCCAAAAATCACAAACGGCTTGCCCGAAGTGCGCTCTGCAACAAAACTCTCCTCGTCGATAATTTTCGCCTCGACATCGCTCTGCGCTACGCCATCCGCATTGAAGAGCTGTGTATATACCTCCATACGACGAGCATCAATCATTGGGCAGAGTGTAACCTCGTTCCAATTATCCACATCGATAATTCCCGCTTCGAAGTCCTCACGAGCCACCTCGGTAAGCGAGTCGAGAGATCCTACTGCCACAAGCGGAATGTTTTGGCCATAGCACAAACCCTTTGCGAACGATACGCCAATACGCAAGCCAGTATATGAACCCGGGCCCTTGCTTACAGCCACTGCATCCAACTCATCCGCCGCCACGCTACTCTCACGGAGCAACTCATCTACGAATACGCCAATCTTCTTGGCGTGGTTGCGCTCCTCGTCGCTCTCACGCAGAGCCACAAGTTCTCCATCACGAACCAATGCGACCGAACAGATATCGGTACCTGTCTCTATTGCTAAAATCAGCGCCATTCGGGAATTAAAAATGTAAAATTAAAAATTCTATTCTCTTGCCAAACCCTAAAATCGGAGATGATTAGACTATTTTTGTACAAAGCAAGGTAGCAAAAGCGGAGTATACTTTGGCGTATGTGAGCATTTTGCTATCCGCCGATTTGTGCAAAAAGAGCCAATCAGAACGATTTTACTTATAAGTTTTGAGAGCCTTATCCATCTCACGCTTTGCGTCGTTCGCCTTCAAGTACTCTCGCTTGTCATAAGATTTGCGACCTCGTGCAAGACCTATGGCAATCTTTGCAAAGCCCTTATCGTTAAGGAAGAGTCGCAGACCTACAATGGTCAAGCCCTTATCCTGTAATGAGCGTGAGAGTTTGTTCAACTCCTTGCGGTTAAGCAGGAGTTTACGATCACGCTTGGGGATATGGTTGTTGCAGGTACCCCACGCATACTCGGATATATTCACTCCTCTGATCCACAACTCATTCTTCTCGAAGTAACAATAACAATCGACCATTGAGGCTTTGCCGAGGCGGATAGACTTAATCTCCGTACCCACCAAAACAACACCTGCGACATACTCTTCGAGTATCTCGTAGTCGAAAGTCGCACGCTTATTGCGGATGTTTATCTTCTTAAAATCTGCCATAGATACACAATATCGCACAAAGATAGCAAAAAAAGTTGAGAGTTAAGAGTTGAGAGTTGAGAATTTTTTAATTAAAAATTAAAAATCGCTCCATCTATTCAAAATCGGAGGTGATGAGATTATTTTTGTGCGAAGCGAGGTAGCGAAAGCGGAGCATACTTGGGCGTATGTGAGCATTTCAATATCCGAAGATTCGTGCAAAAAGAACTCATCAGAACGATTTTCGTGAAAAATGGAACAACTAATGGTAAGAAAAAGGAGGGTGGGATGTGTGCAAACAGAAAATAACAGAAAGATGTGTAAACATATCAAAGATAAAGAATAATTACCTTTTCCCACCACTCCCTTTGCCCTAAAAATAGGCAAAAAGAGTGCCAAAAATTTTTTAGGTGTAGTATGTGAGCAACTCAGTTGTCCGAATTTAATTTTAAGGAGGTAAGTACAAGGCGCACAAAAAAATCCGCCGCACAGTTTACTAAGCGTAAATGAGCAGGCGGATTATTGCAGTGCAACGCAGTAGTTGCCCCTTAAAATTAAATTCCCATCTTCTTGCGGATAGCCTTTGGAATGGCATTCTTATTCACCATAATCTCCATAGTCTTATACTCGACATACGGACGAGAGAAGTAGTAGTATCCCTCGTATGGCGGGCGAACATCCCAAGAGTTCTTAACTTTGTAGAATGGGTTACCGAGCTGGTCAGCTGCCAAGCCCTCGATAACCATACCATGATCGTCGGTATTCTCGTAGTTATCGAACGCCTCCTGACGCATCTGCTGGGTTATATTCTTCTCCTTCACCGGCTTATCGAACGAGTAGAGTTCTCGCTGACGCTCCTGCGCCGAAAGACGACCCCAACGCTCAGCCTCGGTGCCGCTCATACTCTCGATATTATCCTCAGGAACAATACCGATAGCCTTGGTGCGATGGAAACCCTTCTCCGAAACATCGGCAGCCCAACCAACCGAGTAGTTGTTTGCAAGGGCGTTATCAACAATCTGCATCAACTCGTCGAGTGGAACATTGTAGGCCTTCTCCCACATCCAGTTATCCGGCACTTCAACGATATACTGCTCGTAGAACGGATGGTGAGTGTACGATGTAACAAACACAAAATCAGACATTTTCACCGGCAACGACTCGGCAAATGAGTGCGGAGTATACTCCTTGCCCTTGTAGGTAAACTTCTCCGGCATCTTACCGAAGTAAGTGTCGAGAATTGCATTCAAGCCATCCTTCCAAGCGGTAGTAAGCTTCTTATTCTTATTCTGCACAACAGCCTCGACATAGGCCTTCAAAATGGCATCAATCTCTCCAAATACAGGCTTGTCGGTGCCATAGTTAAGACCTTCGTAGACCTCCTGCGGCACGATACCATACTTCTCGATACCCTTGGTTACATCGTGAAACGCTCCACCAACAGCCATATTGAGGTGGCCGTGCAAACGAACATACTTTACAGCCTTCTCGAAGTAGATGTTGCGGACAATCCACATCTCCGAGAGATCCATCTCCTCGCCTCCGGCACGCATAATCTCGTTCTCGATAAACGACAATGCCGAGAAGCACCAGCAAGTACCGCTACGGAACTGATTTTTAACCGAAGTGCCCTTGATAACCTTGACATCGGTAAACTGATATCCCTTCTTCTCCTGCGCCGAAGCCGACACTACGAGGGCTGCGCACAAGCAGAAAAGTGTAATAAATCTCTTCATATCAAACTCTATTTTTTTGTCGAATTTACGATATTCTGGCAATCGGCATACGACAACGCCTCCACCTTCTTGCCACGAGGAATACGATAGTTCTTGCCCTTATAGGCGATATATGCGCCATAGCGACCATTCTTGATAAGCATCTCGGCATCCTCGACGAAGGTCTTCAACGGAGTTGCAGCCGCAGTAACACTCTGCTTCTGCGACTCGATAACCTCCACAGCACGCTCATAAGTGATTGTGTATGGGTCATCACCCTTAGCCAACGAAGCAAAACTCTTTCCGTAGCGGACATAAGCGCCGAACTTACCGATACCTACCACAACATCCTCATCTTCGTATATGCCGAGTATGCGAGGCAGAGCAAAGAGCGACAACGCCTCTTCGAGTGTGATAGCCTCGATAAGCTGTCCCTTTTTGAGCGATGCAAAGCGTGGTTTCTCGCCATCGCCACCATCAATCTCGACCATAGGTCCGAAGCGACCAATGCGGGCTCTTACGACATATCCGGTTTCAGGGTCTACGCCCAAAATACGCACCTGCGAATTCTTCTCAACCTGAGTGGTAATTGCCTTATCTACAAGGTCGTGGAACGAACCGTAGAACTCGCCAATCATAGTATTCCAACCCTGCTCACCATCGGCAATACGGTCAAACTCCTTCTCGACCTTGGCGGTAAAGTTGTAGTCCATAACGATGCCGAAATTCTGCTCCAAGTAGTCATTTACTACCATACCTATATCGGTTGGAGCCAAGCGATTTTTCTCTGTGCCATAGTTCTCGCTTGCCAACTTCTCGGTAATGTGCGAGCCTTTGAGTGTAAGTTGTGTATAGTGGCGCTTCTGTGCCGGTTTATTACTCTTCTCTACATATCCACGAGTGATAATTGTCGAAATAGTCGGTGCGTAAGTCGAAGGACGACCAATACCCAACTCCTCCAATCGCTTAACCAACAACGGCTCGCTGAAACGCATAGGCGGAACAGCGTGACGCTCGGTAGCGGTGATGGCGTGAGCCAAGAGCGGTGTGCCATCAGCCAAAGCAGGCAAAATAGCCGTTTCATTCTGCTCGGCAGGCTCTTCATCGTGCGACTCTGAGTAGAGACGCAAGAAGCCGTCAAAAGTTACAACCTCGCCCGAAGCAACAAACTTCTCGGTACTACCCGACATATTGATTGTGATTGTCGAACGATTTACATCTGCCGCAACCATCTGCGAGGCGATAGTACGCTTCCAAATCAACTCATAGAGTCGCTTCTCGGCAGCAGTACCCTCGATGGTGTGATTATTCATATAGGTAGGACGGATAGCCTCGTGAGCCTCCTGAGCGCCCTTGCTGTTTGTGGTGTAATTGCGGCGTGAAGAGTAGTTCTCACCAAACATATCGGCAATCTCCTTCTTACACGAGTTCAATGCCAAATCCGAGAGGTTTACCGAGTCGGTACGCATATAGGTAATAAGACCTCGCTCATACAACTTCTGCGCAACAGACATAGTCTGCGACACAGACATCGAGAACTTACGACCCGCCTCCTGCTGCAAGGTCGAAGTGGTGAATGGAGGTGCAGGATAACGCTTTGAAGGCTTCATCTCGCTACCCTCGACGGTGAAGGTTGCAGCCTTGCAACGCTCCAACATCGCCAATGCCTCCTCCTTTGTGTCGAAGCGCTCCGAATACTCCGCCTTGAACAGTGTCTTATTTACATCATCCACCGGATAGAACTGTGCCACAACACGATACGAAGATACATCCTTAAAGTTGATAATCTCTCGCTCACGCTCTACGATAAGGCGTACAGCAACGCTCTGCACACGACCTGCCGAGAGTGCCGGACGCACCTTCTTCCACAAAATCGGCGAGAGCTCAAAACCAACGATACGGTCCAATACACGACGAGCCTGCTGTGCATTTACAAGGTTCATATCAACCTTGCGTGGGTTCTCGATAGCGTTCAAAATCGCATTCTTGGTAATCTCGTGGAATACGATACGCTTGGTATTCTCTACCGACAAGCCCAATACCTCTGTCAAGTGCCAAGCGATAGCCTCTCCCTCACGGTCCTCATCACTTGCCAACCAAACTGTCTTGGCTGCCGCAGCCGCCTTCGACAACTCTGACACAAGTTTCACCTTGTCGCCCGGTATTTCGTATGTCGGAACAAAACCACTCGCAATATCAATGCTTAGTTCCCTCTTCGGAAGGTCACGAATATGGCCGAAACTCGATTTTACGACAAACTCCTTGCCCAAAAACTTCTCGATGGTCTTCGCCTTCGCAGGGGACTCTACAATTACTAAATTCTCTTGCATTGTTATATAAATCTTTTTCGTGGCAAACCCCAAGTTTCAACTTAGGCTCTGCATCTCTATTTTATCAGTGTATAGGTCAAATCAATCTGTATCGGTGCTTCGTTGTCACCGTCGTCTTGTCCTTGGAACAGACTCTCGGTAAGAGCATAAGGCGATGTCGCCTCTGCACCCACATACATAGTGCGCAACTTCTCGTCAGCCTTGCCGACATCGTAGCCACCCTCCTCTGTTCTCATACTATTGAACAGACGCTGAATGTGTGCCGTGATATTCAATACATAGCAGCCTCGACTACGATCGAGGTATCCGTTATAGATACCCTCGGTATCGTACTGACTCTCGTAAACATAGTCATAGTCAATTACAGGCGAAAGGGTTGCATAATTCGTATATGTACCAAAGCGAGTGAACGAACTATTCAACATCGGAGTAAGCTCCTCGGCTCGGCTCTGGGTAACATTCCAATCGTACGAAGCTCCCGCAACATAAAGGGTTAACAAACACTGGTTTATACCCATTCGTGAGTAGTTGTTACTCTCGACTGTTTCGAGTGCTATCAACTCGGTCAGGAAGTCGTCTGTGAGGTATATCTCGGTAGCAGGGCCACCCATACCCTCAACATAGCAGGTCGATACCTTCGCACGCTCTGCACGAGATTTCGAGGCATCCATCTCAATCTTACCAAGTTCCGACACTCCACCCGAAAGGCTCTTGTTGTAGTCGTGCTTTACACTATTTACCGAGGCGTTGTACTCCGAGTCGCTATCAAGGAAGTAGTAGTTCATACCAACGGTATCCTTAATCATCGAAGGGTCGTTCGGATTACGACTTCTACCCTGCAACATAATACCCGAAGCCGAGAGGTCGAGTGCATACATAGCACCTCGCTTATTGGTCGAGAGAGCCTCCTCATCGGGTTTGATATACAAACCGTAGAACTTATTCACCCACTTCTCGTCGTCGGTATAGACTTCGATTCCGCTACGGCCATAACCATCCCAATCGCTGCCTGCATCGGCATAGTTGTCAGGTATAAGCATCAATCTGCGAACAAAGTCCCACGAGTAGGCAGTTCTCTCCATTGGAACCATCAGTGTAGCAGGGCCTTCGCCAAGTTCACTATTCGGGAAGGTAAACTCGAAAATCGGTTTATCGGGGTTATATACTCCACCCAACTCGCAATTAATGTATGCAACAGAATCCTGCTTGCGATTCTCGTCATACTTCAACACATTTCCAACCAACGGCTTCTCCAACTCGTAAACTTTGTATCGAATAGGCACAAGTGTATCGCCACCATAATCATTTATGGTAAGAATCATATGCATAGTATCGAAGATAGGTCTGTAACCAAAGCCCTTCTCCTCATCAATCGCATTCATATATAATATGGTAGAGGCAAAACCTGCGGTACGCATACCGAGTGTATCGCTACGGCGCACACCCATATAGCCCATACCCGTATTCGAAGCGAGCAACGAATCGGTACGATAGAGGCGTGTTTCGATAAAGTTCTTACCGCTTGCTACCGTTTCGTTCGAGCCGTCGCTACCTATGCTGACGATGTTGTTACCCTTAAATTTCAGATGACGCATAACCATAACCTGCTCTTCGGGCATCATATTCGAGCCGAGAGTATTATCCGCAGTCATCGTACAGCCCCCGATAAAGAGGGTTGCCACGACAAATAGCAACAAATATATGGTTTTGAACAATCTGTTAGAAGAGTTCCTCATAGAAGCGATCGTAGTTATCATAAAAATCTTCCGCCTCTGGCGACTGGTAGTCGAGCACCTTCTTACCCTGCTCACGAGCATAGTCGAGCAAAGCCTGGTTGGCACTTGCCGAACCTGCCACCACGCCATCAGCATTATCAATAACGAAGCGCATCAAATTTTCGTATGATAGTTCGCCCAAATTTTGGAGCTGCTCGGCAGGAACTCCCTCATTGCACAACTTCTCGAGCAAGGTTGCGTCGAGCGGAGTGGTGAAGTTGTCCTCGTAGAGCGACACCACGATTTTCGAGTCGCAGAGCACAGGGTCATCCTTGAACATATTGCGCAAATACAACGGTGCAATCGCCGAGAACCATCCGTGGCAGTGCACCACACTTGGGCGCCACTGCAACTTCTTGACGGTTTCGAGTACGCCACGAGCAAAGAATACCATTCTCTCGTCGTTATCCTCGAACTCCTTACCCTCCTCTGAGGTCAATACTGCCTTGCGAGAGAAGAAATCGTCATTATCAATAAAGTATATCTGAATACGAGCCGAAGGGATTGACGACACCTTAATAATCAACTGATGGTCATCATCGTTGATGATAAGGTTCATACCCGACAAGCGAATAACCTCGTGCAACTGATTGCGTCTTTCATTTATGCAGCCATAGCGAGGCATAAATGTGCGAATTTCGTTGTCGTGCTCCTGCATTGCCTGCGAGAGCTGACGACAAAGTTGCGACTCCTCGTTCTCGGGGAGGTAAGGCATAATCTGCTGACAGATGTATAATATCTTGTTATGAGCCATTGCTTTCTCTATTTTTACAAAGGTTATAACTTATCTTACAAAATCAACATTGCATCGCCGTATGTACCGAAGCGATAGCCCTCTTCAATAGCCACCTTGTAGGCGTTCATCACAGCGTTGTAGCCACCAAATGCAGCAACCATCATCAACTGCGTAGAGCCCGGCATATGAAGGTTCGACACCATAGCATCAGCCACAGCGAAGTCGTATGGAGCGAAGATAAACTTATTGGTCCAGCCCTCCTGCGGAGTAACCATTCCGTGAGTTGAAGCCACAGTTTCGAGTGTACGCATCACGGTTGTACCGATAGCCACGATTTTGTGGTTATCACGCTTTGTCTTATTGATAGCCTCGGCAGCCTCCTTGGTAACAGCAAACTGCTCAGAATCAACCTTATGCTTAGACAAATCCTCAACATCCACAGTACGGAAATTACCCAAGCCTGCGTGCAAGGTTACAAAGATTCGCTCGATACCAAAAATCTCCATTCTCTTCAACAAGTGCTTTGAGAAGTGCATACCCGCAGTCGGAGCAACCACAGCGCCCTCGTTTGCAGCGAAGATAGTCTGATAGTTCTCGGCATCCTCCGGCTCTACCTTCTCACGCACCCACGATGGAAGCGGAGTCTCGCCCAAGCGATAGAGCAACTCCTTGAACTCATCGTGCGGACCATCGTAGAGGAAGCGCAAAGTACGGCCACGAGAGGTAGTATTGTCGATAACCTCGGCTCCGAGGATGTTATCCTCGCCAAAGTATAACTTGTTGCCGATACGGATTTTACGGGCAGGGTCTACCAACACATCCCACAACTTCAACTCCTCGTTCAACTCACGCAACAAGAATACCTCAATCTCTGCACCGGTCTTCTCCTTGTTACCATAAAGGCGGGCAGGAAAAACCTTCGTATCGTTAAGTACGAAAGCATCTCCCTCGTCGAAATAGTTGATAATGTCCTTGAAAAGTTTGTGTTCAATCTCACCGGTGTCTCGATGGAGCACCAAGAGGCGAGCCTCATCACGATTTTGCTCCGGATATTTGGCAATCAACTCCGGATTAAAATCGAAACCATAGTTTGAAAGTTTCATATAATTTGTAAAAGTGTTATAACTCCTTTTCACATTCTGCTCTGCGGAAACAAATGCAAAGCAATCATAGGTACTACGAAAAATCGGCTATTTTGTTTCGTCAAAAGGCAAATTTTTCAAAAAATCCTCCAACGACACCGCATTTTCCTCCGTAAAGTTACCGTTTCGGGTACGACGCAACGATGTCAAGTAGGCTCCGCTATCGAGAGCCTGACCAATCTCGTGAGCCAAAGAACGGATGTATGTACCCTTGCTGCACTCGACACGAATACGCACCTTTGGTAAGTCGTACTCTTCGAGCGTTATAGAGTAGATATTTATCAGCGCCTTGCGCAACTCCACCTCCTCGCCTGCACGAGCCAACTCGTAAGCACGCAACCCTTCGACCTTCTTTGCCGAGAAAATTGGAGGAGCCTGCAAGCGCTCGCCCGTAAGCGAGAGCAATGCCGCCTCAACCTTCTCACGAGTAATGTGCTCTATCGGATAGGTCTTATCCACAGGGTGCTCCATATCATAACTCGGAGTTGTAGCGCCGAGCATCAACTCCGCAACATACTCCTTGCGTTCCGCCTGCAAAGCGTCCACCTGCTTGGTAGCCTTGCCGATGCAGACCAACAGAATACCCGTAGCCAACGGATCGAGCGTACCTGCGTGTCCAATCTTTATCTTGCGATGTCCCATCTTATTCAGACGGAACTTTATCTTGCGCACCACATCCGACGAGGTCCATTCGAGCGGTTTATCGATAACCGCAACATAGCCCTCCTCCTTCGGGTTAAAATTCTTAAAATCTATCATATCAGATGAAGTTTGTCATCATTGCAACCGCACCTGCCACAGCGCAGTAGGCTGCAAACCAAATCAACTTTCCTCGCTTGACAATCTCAATCATAAATTTGCAAGCCAAACAGCCGGTAACGAATGCCGCCACAAAGCCAGCCATCAACGGCAGCAACTCTACGCCACCACCAAAATCGCCCTTTATAATATCGAGCAGAGCGTTACCGAGAATTGGAGGCAACACCATCAAAAACGAGAACTGAGCAACACTCTCCTTCTTGTTGCCGAGCAACAATCCGGTAGCGATTGTTGAGCCCGAGCGAGAGAGTCCCGGCATAGAGGCAAATGCCTGAGCCACACCGATAATGGCAGCATCACGATAGGAGATATTCTCCTTCTGTCGAGGCTTCGCAAAGTAGGCAAATGCGAGTAGCGCAGCCGTACACAACAACATTGCTCCCACCACCCACATATTATTGGACATTTCGTCGATAAAATCCTTAAAACAGAAGCCGACAATAGCGATTGGAACCATCGAGATAACAATCTTCAACAGATAGGACTGCTCCTCGTTTATAGTCCCCGAAAAGCGGAATACGCCTTTGAGTAATCGCCAAATTTCGCTCCACAAAATCACAATCGTGCTTAGCACGGTTGCTGCGTGAAGAGCCACATCGAATGTTAGATTCTCGGGAAGTTCTACCCCCATAAGTTCTTTTGCGAGTTGGAGGTGTCCGCTACTCGAAACGGGCAAAAACTCGGTCAGTCCCTGCACGATTCCGAGCACGATAGATTGCAAAGTTGTCATAATACCCCAAATTGATATAAAAATCGCACAAAGTTAATAAAAAAGTGTCGTAAACAAAATACGACACCTTAAATTTGGACTATTATTCTCAAAAACAGCCGTTTTGTACTACTCTTTTTCTCGTACGGAGTGTTCAATATCGCATCCTGCACAGTTACCACTACAAGGGTTATCGTCGCAATCTTCGGCAGCCATATCCTCACGAGTCTCCTGTACGGCACACTTGATGCCGAGGCGTTGCATATCTTTGTTGGTAGAGATTTCGGAGTCGATATGATGCCCCTTAAAAATCAGCGTCAAAGACATCGCCAAAACAAAAAACGCAACTGCGCCTACGGCGATGAGTATTACGGTCAATGTACTTCCCATATCAATCGTTTTACTCGACAAAATTACAATTTTTAGACAAAAACAGCAACATTGCTATCGCAAAATTTCGGAAATTGCCCACTTTTTCCTATTTTTGCACGAAATATAGACACACATAGGAGTATGTACGAGTATATAAACGGAACACTTGCAGAGGTAACACCCGCTTATGCGGTGGTAGATGCAGCCGGAATAGGCTACTTCATCAACATATCGCTCCACACCTTTTCGACCATAGAGAAGGCCGAACAGGTAAAACTCTTTTTGCACCACATCGTGCGTGAGGATGCAGAGATGCTCTACGGCTTTGCATCAAAGGAGGAGCGTGACCTCTTCCGCCTGCTTATCAGCGTTTCGGGTGTGGGTGGTAATACCGCACGAATGATACAATCGACCTACTCTCCGTCGGAGTTGCGCAACATCATCGCTACGGGGAATGCCGTACTACTCAAAAATGTGAAGGGTTTAGGCTTGAAGACCGCACAAAAAATCATAGTCGATTTGAGCGGCAAGATGATAGACCTGCCATCGCACTCCGCAGCAGAAAATGCCCTCGCCGTATCGCAACGCTCGGAGGCTTTCGAAGAGGCTTTGGCTGCGTTGGTAATGCTCGGATTTGCAAAGGCGGCATCCGAGAAAGTACTGCAAAAGATATTCAAGGCAGACGCTTCGCTCTGTGTGGAGGATGCCATCCGAAGCGCCTTAAAACAGTTATAACACAACTTTTCGAGGACAAAAACATAGTTTTTGAGTAATAATTTGTATCTTTGTCCGTTTATTGGCTATGAAAAAGTTTTTCACCATACTCTTTTTGCTCCCGCTTTTGGCGAGTTGCAACAACGAAGATACCCTGCTCACCGAGCGTGATAAGATTGAGAAGTATCTCACATCAAATCGCCGTATGGTTGCCGAGGAGAATAGGGATGATATCATCGAGGCAGAGCCTGCATTCTTCTCGACCTTTGGTCGTTTTGCATATCGCCACATCGTAAACTACTACGAGGAGGGACGAGAAGACAGACCTGTTGTGGAGTGGGGCGACAAGTTGCAAATTCGCTTTATAGCCTACACCTTCACAGGCAACGAGCCTTCGACAAGTGCAATCTACTGGTCGAATGTTCCGGATGTTATAGAGTCGTTGGGCAAAAAGAGCGACAACACACTCGATTGGAGTACCGAGCCTCAACACATCACACTCGGCACAACCGATGTTATCGAGGGCTTGGAGCGAGCGCTACCCGGTTGCCACGAGGCCGACTCGGTGCAGGTGTATATGACATCGAGCCTCGCATACGGCAAACATCTGATTGGTGTTGTACCAAAGATGTCGATGGTGGCGTGGTACATAAGAATTGAAAAGGTTACAAAGTAAGGATATGAGATTTGTAAAAGATATAAAGTTCGCATTTGTGGCTCTCGCTATGGCGTTTGCCACAGTTTCATGTATAACAGAGGATTATGTACCTAACAGCGAGCGAGAGAAGATTTCGCTCGAAGCGTGGATAAGACTCAACAAGCCCGAACTCCTCAACAACTACCAGGAGGATGGCGGCTACTATGTCGAGATTCTGGATGGCGACACAGACCTCGGAGAGCCTGCAAATGGCAACGATTTCGGCTCGGAGCCACTTATGGATCAGGACACTTGCTGGGTTTTCACAAATATGACCGGCCGTGATATTAACGGCTCGGTGTGTATGACACGCAGCGGAGCATTGGCAGATATGTGCGGAACATTCTCTCAACTCACCCACTATGTACCCTACCTCAATTACTGCGGTAGCACCAATATGGGACTTTTGGAGGGAACATACCTCGCTATGCGTAACGAGTTGAAGATTGGCGACTCGACCTACAAGTTGCACAAAGGCTCAAAGGTACGCCTCTATCTCCCATCGACTATTGCATACGGCGAGAACGGCTCGCAGACCGAAGGCGGCTACGAGGGACAATATGCCCTCGACTCATCACGACCTTTGGTACTCGATGTAGAGGTTTTGCGAGCAATCAAAAATCCGTCGGATCACGAATTGGATATGGTTACACGATATATCCGAGGTCGCAGCCACTGGACTCAGGCCCAAAAGAACGAGGATGAAAAGACCGATGCTGACGATGACCTTAAACTCAAAGGTCTGTACTATTCGCTTGCATTCAATCCGGAGAGCGACGATGTTTACGACTATCGCTACATAAAGCCGGAGTTGAACATAAACGACACCAACAACCCATACACCGACAACAAGAAGTATCTGAATGGCAGAATGGCAGACATCAACCAGCAGATAAACGACATACTCTTGGAGCGCTTCGGCAAGGGTTTGGATGTGAAGGACCTCACAGACGATGCCCCAACATTGGTAGCAAACGATGGTCACGCAAAAATTTGGTATGTTTTGCGTTTCCTCGATGGATTTGTGGTGGATACCAACATTGCCGAAATTCGCACTCTTATCTTTGGCGAGGCGTCCCCAACCTGCGAGGTATTCAGTTACAGTCCATCCGATGACAAGGGCAAGAACGAGAGTGAGCGCAAGGCTATCGGTGCGTGGTACTACTGCATTCCAAAGATGCACCACGGAGCATACGGCCAGATTATCACCACTTCGGGCTATGCTTACGGCGCTTCGGGTTTGTCGGGTACAACCACAACTGAGACCTCGACTACCGGTTCATCGAGCTACTACAATGCAATGAACTACTACAACTACTACAACTCGTACTACAACTATTACAGTCCGTATTACAACTACTACGACTATAACTACTACGGTTATGGCTACGACTATGGTGCAGGCGACGATTTGGGCGATACAGTAACCAAAATCACCATCAGTACCGAGATTTTGCCATACACACCGTTGGTATTTACGCTCTATGTTGAGCCATACGAATAGAGAATATGAAGAGTCCTAAGATATATCTTCGCAGAGGCAAGGAGGAGTCTTTGCAGCGCCGACACCCGTGGGTATTCTCGGGTGCTATCGAGCGTATTGAGTGCGAGGGAGAGAACATTCCCGAGGGCGCATTAGTCGACATATTCACCCAGCGTGGCGACTATATCGCTCGTGGCCACTACCAGATTGGCTCGATTGCCGTACGCATCCTCACCTTCGAGAAGGAGGAGATCAATGCTGCGTGGTGGCAGCAGCGTATCGCAAGTGCTTTCGATGTGCGTCGCACACTCGACCTGACCGACAATCCGCAGACCAACTGCTATCGCCTTATCCACGGCGAGGGCGATTTATTGCCGGGCTTGGTAGTCGATGTATATGGTACAACAGCCGTAGTGCAGTGCCACTCGGTGGGTATGTACCTCTCACGCAACGATATTGCTACGGCTATCCGTGAAGTCTATGGCGACAAAATTACCGCCATCTATGACAAGAGTGCACAGACCGTACCTTTCAAAGCAAATTTGAATGCCGTTGACGGCTATCTCTACGGCTCGGCCGAAAAGGACAATGTCGTGGTGGAGAATGGACATAAGTTTCTCGTCAATTGGGAGGAGGGACAAAAGACGGGTTTCTTCATCGACCAGCGATTTAACCGCCACCTTGTAGAGCAGTATGCCAAAGGTCGCACCGTACTGAACACCTTCTGCTACACGGGAGGTTTCTCGGTCTATGCCCTGGCAGGTGGAGCAAAGGAGGTGTGCTCGATTGATGCTTCGGAGCGTGCCGTGCGTCTTGTTGATGAGAATATAAAGTTAAACTTCGGCGATGATGCACCACATACATCATTGGCGTGCGATGCTGTGGAGTATTTGAAGGATATTGGCGATAAGTACGATATGATTATCCTCGACCCGCCTGCATTTGCCAAGCACCACAAGGTTTTGGGCAACGCAATGCAGGGCTACAAGCGACTGAATGCTCGTGCCTTGTCGCAGATTAAGTCGGGCGGTATTCTCTTCACCTTCTCCTGCTCGCAGGCTGTATCGAAGGAGTTGTTCCGCACCACCGTATTTACCGCAGCGGCTATCGCAGGACGCAAAGTGCGCATCCTGCACCAACTGACACAACCAACCGACCACCCTATCAACATCTATCACCCAGAGGGTGAGTATTTGAAGGGTTTGGTCCTTTATGTAGAGTAGATAATGGCAACATACACCAAACTCTCTATATATGTCACCGAGGAGCAGGGCGAAATTCTCGCCGCCTACCTCTCGGAGTTTCCGTTCGACAGTTTTGACTTTGAGAACGGAGTGCAGGGCGCATATATTCCGACGAGTGAGGTGGAGGCGTGCCGTGCAGAGATAGAGAGTATGCTCAAAGAGGAGGGTTTTTCGAACTACTTCTTCGAGGATATTGAGGTTCAGAATTGGAACGCCACTTGGGAGAGCGACTTCGAGGAGGTGGAGGTGCGAGGAGAGGTACTTATCCGAGCGCCATTCCACAAGGAGCGCCCCGACTACCGAGGTATGGAGGTTATCATACAGCCAAAGATGTCGTTTGGCACAGGACACCACTGCACTACGCAGTTAATGATTGAGGCGTTGCTCGATGCCGAAGTAGCAGGCAAGCGAGTACTCGATATGGGTAGCGGAACGGGCGTTTTGGCTATCGTAGCGGCAAAGTTGGGCGCAGAGAGTGTGCTGGCAGTCGAAATTGATGATATGGCCGAGGAGAGTGTCCGTGAAAATATCGCACTCAACAGCGTAGTCGAAAAGGTCGAGTCGATTTGTGGTGATGCAAGGGCTATTGAAGGCAGAGAGTTCGACATTGTGTTGGCGAACATCAACCGCAATATCCTGCTCTCCGATATGGAGGCGTACAACAACACTCTCACAACAGGAGGGCTCCTCGTTTTGAGCGGTTTCTTGGCAGAGGATGTTGCAATCCTGACCGAGAAGGCCGAGTCGTTAGGCTATAAACTTGCAAAGCATCGCACCAACGATGTTTGGCAAGCATTGGAATTTAAGAAATTAAAGAATTAAACTTAAATAATTATGAAAACTTTACGAAACTTATTTTTGACACTGCTCTGCCTTGTGCCGATGACTGTATTGGCGCAGGATGAGTGTGTGAAGTGGAGTCACTCGGTAGTCGAGAATGGCGACGGACACTACACCTTGCAATTTAAGGCGCAGGTGAATGAGGGCTGGCACATCTACGACCTCGGTCCGTATGAGTTTATCACAGCCACCTCGTTCAAGTTCGAGCCAAGCAAAGGCGTAACGCTCGACGGCGATTTGCGTGCAGTAACTAAGGCTGTGCGCCATATGGACGACATCTTCGGCATCGAAATCGGCTACTACGAGAAGGAGGCCCTCTTCGAGCAGGATGTAAAGGTTAAAGGCAAGGGTGGCGAAGTGAAGGTTGTAGCCGAGTATATGGCTTGCAACGACAGTAACTGCACCCCACCAACCGAGAACGAGTTCACAATCACACTCGGCAAGCAGGCGGAGGTCAAGGCCGTTAAGGATGCCGCAGGCGAGGGCTCGTTGTGGTCGCTCATCATCGAGGCTATCTTGTGGGGATTTGCGGCGTTGCTCACTCCTTGCGTATTCCCTATGGTACCGATGACCGTATCGTTCTTTATGAAGAATAGCGGCTCGGCAGCTCGTGGCCGAATTAACGCATCTTTGTACGGTTTATTCATCGTTGCACTCTACACCCTTCCTATCGCTATACTTATTATTATTACGCGCGTGTTAGGAGGTGATGCCGTAACAGCCGATATCTTCAACTGGTTGGCTACACACTGGGTTCCAAATATCATCTTCTTTGTGGTATTTATGGTCTTTGCGGCATCATTCTTCGGTGCATTCGAGATTACCTTGCCAAGCGCACTCGTAAACAAGAGCGACGCACAGTCCGACAAGGGCGGCCTCGGAGGTATCTTCTTTATGGCATTGACTCTCGTGCTCGTGTCATTCTCGTGCACAGGCCCTATTGTAGGCTCGGTCCTTATCAAATCGACCTCGGGTGAGGTGTGGTCGCCAATCGTTACAATGTTGGCATTCTCGACCGCATTTGCCTTGCCGTTCACCCTCTTTGCATTCTTCCCTTCGATGTTGAAGAAGTTGCCAAAGAGTGGCGGTTGGTTGAACTCAGTTAAGGTTGTACTCGGCTTTGTCGAGGTTGCTCTCGGTTTGAAGTTCCTCTCGGTTGCAGATCAGGTTTACCACTGGAATTTGCTCGATCGTGAGGTATATCTCGCCATCTGGATTGTGGTATTCTCGTTGCTTGGTCTCTACCTCTTGGGCAAGATTAAGTTCGCTCACGACAGCGAGGTTAAACACCTGAGTGTCGGTCGTTTAGCAATGGCTATCGGCGTATTCTCGTTCGTTGTTTATATGATTCCGGGAATGTGGGGCGCACCTTTGAAGGCGTTGTCGGGTTACCTTCCGCCACTCTCGTCGCAGGACTTTGTTGTGGGTAAATATGCACCTGCTCCTACCGCTACAACAAACGGTGAAGCAAGCCTCGAAAATGCAAAATATAGCGACTTCCTCCACCTTCCACACGGCTTGAAGGGATTCTTCGATATGAAGGAGGCCGAAGCATACGCAGCAAAGGTTGGCAAGCCTATCTTCATCGACTTCACAGGTCACGGCTGCGTAAACTGCCGTGAGATGGAGGCGAGAGTTTGGGCAGACCCTGCCGTACAGCAGATTTTGCGTGACGAATATGTTATTGTTGCGCTCTACACCGACGACAAAATGGTGTTGCCGGAGAGCGATTGGGTTACTACCGATAGCGGCAAAACATTGAAATCGTTGGGTAAAGTAAACGCCAATTACGCACTCACACGCTTCGGCGTAAATGCTCAACCTTACTATGTTTTGCAGGGCAAAAATGGCGAGGTTTTGGGCGAGCCACGAGGCTACGATTTGTCGGTCGAGGGCTTCGTAAACTTCTTGCGCAAGGGCGTCGAAGAGTACAAAAAATAGCGATTTTTCGCTCCAAAAAGTCCCGTTAGTCAGAACGATTAACGGGACTTTTTTGCATCATTCCCACTGCATATATATTCACTTATTCAATCTTTTTCTCGCACGAATACCTATAATAAGGGGAAAACGATAAAAAATTCAGCATATTTTATGAAATTCTAAAAAAATTTAGTAACTTGCACCCCGATATTTGAAATTTCATTTCACAATTAAAATAAAAAACAATGAAACAGTTAATTAAAGTAATGTTCATTAGCGGTCTTTTCGCATTGATCGCTGGAACAACAACCTCGTGTACTCCGGATGTGTACACAGGTCCTCCGGTATTGGAGATTACAGGACCTGCAAAGGTTAATCACGCTGTATCGGTTGATATTCCGGTTAGAGCGTTGGCTTTGCACAAGGTTGCTGTATTGTTAAAGGAGTATGTTGAGACAGAGGAGGGTAAGTTCTTCGTTACCGGTGAGGACGATGACCACAACCCTATCTTGGGCGATCCTATCTCAAAGGCCCCAAGATTCCAACTTATTTTCCGTAACGGTAAGCAGTTTGATTGCGGCAGCAAGGGCTTGAAGACATTGCACCTCTCGGGTAACGAGGGTCTTGACCGTAACAAGAAGTTTATCGCATTTATCGCAGCGACAATCTCGGATACCGAGTACTACAACAACGGCGAGATTTTGACTATCGAGTTCGAGACTCCTGACAAGTATGCCGACAACGATGTTGCTGTACTTCGTGAGAACTTCGAGGGTATGGATGTATTCGTTACCGTTCCGCCAAGCGTAAAGAAGGCAGGTCGTCGTGTTAAGTGGGGCGTAACAAACCTCCCAACACTCCTCTTCAATGGTAACAAGCCTATTCCTGAGATGTTGCACCTTTGCGACGCAGTGTACCCTGCTGCAATGTTCAAGAATGATACCACACTCTACATCAACCACCACAATGTTTACCGTCGTAACGCAAAGGGCGAGATTGGTTACTATGTGATTGGTACAGACAAGGAGACCGGTAAGTCAACTTGCGTAGAGGTTGCTCCTGATGCTCCTGAGATTGCAACAGGTGAGGCGACCCCTATCCAGTATTACTACAATTTTACTCCTGGTGAGCCGCTTATCCTTATGTTGGCAGAGGTTGATTATGCAGATTGTCGTTGGGGCGATAACGAGGAGAAGAATCCTGACCACACCATCGCAGGTTGCGACAAGAAGCACCCTACAACAGACTTCGGTTGGGGTACAGGTTGGTACTGGTTCCCATACGATATGAACGCATACCTCAAAGCAATCGGTAGAGATAACCAACTTCCTGATATGGGCGTTGGTGGCACAGCTTCGACTGTTGACCCTGATCAGTTCTGGCACGAGGGTGCTTGGTACCGCAAGGTTGAGTTGCGTTTGCCTGGTCCTCAGGTTTTCGAGGATGGTAGCGTAAAGGTTGAAGTATCGGACAAGCGTCCAGACGGTGCTACCATTACTTTGACTCCAACAGATAAGACATTCTGCTACTTCTTCGCTATCTACGAGGATAAGAGCGATTACGGTGAGGGTTACAACGACATCGTTAAGAACTACTTCAAGGGTGATGAGAGCCTCTGGCAGTGGTTTACCACATCAGAGATGGGTTCAAATTTCGGTATCTTTGGCTTCTTGGCATCTGAGGGTATACAAGTGATCAAACTCGAGGAGTTCTTAAAATCTACTGTCAAGGCTAACAGCAAATACCATATCATTGTTAATGCTATGGATGGTGAGGCTAACGATGATGGTGAGGTTACACCATACTTCGACAAGCAGAAGTATCAGCACATCACCTTCTCGTTGCCTAACTATACTAAGCCGGCACCAAGATTGTCTTTGACTCCTATCACCGCAGAGGAGGAGCTCTCGCCATACAAGGTTGCTTATGTAGTAAAGAACCTCGACTATGCATCTAACCCTGTAAGAACAGTTACATTCGTTGCTAACTACGCTCGTGACTTCGAGTCGTATATGACAACTAACAACTACACTTACACCGATATGGTTATGATGAACGCAGGTGCAGGCAGATACGATCTCTCAGCAGAGGATCTCGAGCAGGTTAACTCGGCAGAGGGTTGCGTAATCGAGTTCGATGTTTATGAGAATACAGAGTTTACTGTTGCTGTAATCGGTTGGAACTATGAGGGTCGTGCAAGTAATCCTGATAGCGATGGTTCGTTCGGAACTGCTCGTTCTACAACTGTTCAGGATGCTGCTCCACTCGATATGACCGTTCTTAACTCGTTAAAGGGCGATTGGACTGCAAGCGCAATCACTAGAACTTACAACAGCGCCGACGGCACTACTACCGAGAGCGAGAAGTCTTGGAAGGTTACAATCGGTGATTTGACAAGCCCTGATGCGTTGACAGACGAGCACTATAAAATCTTCGAGGAGGCTGGCGTTACTAAGGCTGCAACCGATGCATACTTCGCTGATTTCAAGGTACAGGAGGCTGCATATAACAAGGCGGTACTTGGTCAGAACCGTGTACTCTGCCAGGGTTGGGCTATCGACGACACTGATTATATGCGTTTCTCTAATCCTTGGGACCTCTTCATTATGAAGGATTACAAGGCATCTATTGTTAAGTATCTCTTCCACGACTTTGGTCCAAAGTGGTTCCTCCAAACTAACGATAAGGGTGAGTTGTTCGTTCCGGTTAACTACAACCGAGTTCAGCCTTTGACCGCTTGGTATACAGGAAGCAACCACTACCTCTGTGGTGCTAACTACGAGGAGCAGTTGGTAATGCTCTACGATAGAGATAACAAGGAGAGCGTTGAGTCTCGCAGTTTGCCTGTTATGGTTACAGAGGATGGTAATACTCTTGTTGTAGGTTTCAGCACGATAATCTACTATAAGGGCGACGAGCAGGGTAACATTATCTACGACGAGAATGGTCAGCCAATCGTTGATAAGGAGGTTAACTTCTATCCAAATGTAATGTACGACTACTACGGTACACCTGCATTCTACAACACTTATGTGATTTCGAATGTTGTATTGACTCGTGGTTGGACAGAGCCTACTCCTGAGGTAACTCCTGAGACTCCTGTAACTCCTGAGACTCCTGAGGGTGGTGCAACTACTTACTCGTTCGCAAAACGAGGTGTTAAGGTTGCAAACGGTGTAGAGTACACAACTCCAAGAAAGCCACTCCCTCACACCGTATTTGTTCCTGTGGAGAAGAAGGCTGAGGCTAAGACTTTGTCTATCAAGCAGCCGTCACGAGAGGAGATCCGTCGTAATATGGAGAACTTCACCAAGAAGTTGAACTTGCCTGCAAGCAAGTAATTGTTACACTACCGCAATGCAAGGAGCCTAACGCAAGGGAGGCTCCTTGATGCGGTTTTAATCGAAAAATAGGGAGATTAAGTACAACTCCCCTGATAACAAGATAGTTATGAAAAGATTTCTGAACATTTTGTGCCTCGTATTTGCGGTTTCGTTCGCTTCGGCACAGCAACTTCCCGATGTGAAGGTTGAGAACGCACAGGGTAAAATCGTATCGGTTCGCTCGCTTTTGAGTGGCAAACCTATGATTATCTCCTACTGGTCAATCTCCTGCAAGCCTTGTATTCAGGAGTTGAACGCCATCAACGACGCTTTGGCGGAGTGGCGTGAGGAGGCCGCAGTAGATGTACTTGCAGTTTCGGTGGATGACGCTCGCCAGAAGGCTATTGCCAAGTCGCTTGCTTCATCACGAGGCTGGGAGTTTATCTGTGTGTACGATGAAAATCAGGAGTTGAAGCGTGCAATGAATGTTTCGCTCACTCCGCAGTCATTCGTAGTGGACGCCGAGGGCAACATCGTATTCTCGCACTCGGGTTACACTCCGGGCAGCGAGCAGTTGTTGTTCGACAAGGTTTTGGAGTTGAAGAAGGGACAAAAAAAGAAGTAAACGATGAAGCGATTAACTCTCTTACTCGTGGGTACTTTGGCACTCGCAACATCGGTTTCGGCGCAAAAGGTAGTTGGCAACGGCCAGGTGTCGGGTAGCTTCGAGTCTTCGTCTATATACTACACTCCCGACAAGATTATCGAGCGTCCTGAGGATGCCTTCGGCTCGAACAACTATGTAAAGGTGGACTATGCAAATGGTCGTTTCTCGGCAGGTATTCAGATGAATGCCTACTTGCCGGCCCTTGTCGGTTACGAGGAGTTGGCTGACGGCTACAAGTTCTACCTCGCATCTAAGTATATCCAGTGGACTGACAAGAACTTCGATATTTTGGTGGGTGATATATTCGACCAGTTTGGTAACGGTTTGATTTTCCGTTCGTTCGAGGATCGTCAGCTCGGATTTAACAACTCGTTGGAGGGTGTGCGTGCGTCGTACAACTTTGGCGGATATGTTAGATTGAAGGCTTTGTATGGTCGTCCGCAGCTCAACACCAAATACTCGAAGAGTTGGGTGCGTGGTGGCGATTTGTCGGTATCGCTTGCCGATATTATGAAGCTCTCGAATGTAACTTTCTACCTCGAAGGCTCTTACATCAATCGCTTCCAGTCGTTGAATCAGGCTCCGGAGGACTTAAAGGAGATTGATGACCGTACAGGCAAGACCTACCTCGAATCATCCGGTGTAAAGCCAAACCTCAATATGTACTCAGGTCGTTTGAACTTCGGTTGGAACGGTTTGACACTCCGAGGTGAGTATGTACACAAGAGTCCAGACTTGACCGGTAACGAAACGACCCAAAAGGGTTGGTCTTCACTCGCTGAGGTTGGTTACAACTACAAAACTTTTAGCGTATTGGGTACATTCCGTACTTTGAGCAATATGGCAACCGCCATCAATATGTTCACCAACGGCACAGGAAATACAATCAACTACCTTCCGGCTTTGACTCGTCAGTACACCTATATGTTGGCGAACTTGAACCCATACCAGGTGCAGAGCCACAGCGAAATGGGCGGACAGGTTGATTTGTGTTACTCGCTCCGTAGCAAGAGCAATCGCTACAAGTATTGGAACTTCCACGCAAACTTCTCGACCTTCTACTCGTTGAATAAAGAGCCTAACTTCGAGCTTAACACCGAAAAACGAGTGCTCTATTGGCGAGATATCAATTTCGATGTAGAGCGTCAGTGGAACAAGAAGTGGAAGTCGTTGATACTCTACTCTTACCAGGAGGATAACAAGAACAATGTAAGCTACAAGTCGCATATCTTTGTTGGCGATGTAACCCACAAGTTCAACCGTAAGATGTCGTTGCGCTTCGAGTTGCAATACCTCCTTTCGGGTAATGACGAGAGCGAGTGGGACGGCGTACACAGCGAGGGCGACTGGGTTGCAGGACTCGTAGAGTTTAACCTTGCACCCCATTGGAGCTTCTATGTACAGGATATGTACAATCTCGGTCAGAGCAAGAAGCACTACTACAACGGAGGTTTCAGCTACACCCACAACCGCACCCGTGTGCAGTTGAGTTATGGTCGTAACCGTGCAGGATATATCTGCTCGGGAGGCGTTTGTCGCTACTCGCCGGCCTACACAGGTGTAAACTTGATGCTTACATCATCGTTCTAATGAATTGATATTAAAAACAATAAAAAATTAAAGACAATGAAAACATTAAAGACATTAGCACTTATCCTTGCTGGCGCACTGATGTTTGTTGGTTGCGAGGGTGGCTCGGGCGAAGGCAACAACGCTAAGCCTAAGTTTGTTCTTGAATTTGACGATGCTTACATCTACAACAATGGTGAGGACTATACTGTTATCTCAGCAAAATTCAACGATGTGGTGCTCGATTATAGCGAGTACACCATCTTTGACCAGAATGACGAGTTGGTAGAGTGGCCAATCGTAGATGGCGAGATGCGTTTTACCTCGACAACTGTGGGTAAGTACAGATTTGAGGCAATCTATGGCTCGTACAAAGCAAGCACCTCTATTGAGGTTGTGCAGACACCTCCGGCTTGGCCAGAGGAGCCGGTTGATAACAACCCATCGAAGCTCAACTTCACACGCCGAGTTCTCCTTACACAGTTTACAGGTACTGCGTGCCAGTATTGCCCTTATATGGTAAATACTCTCCACGAGTTGAACGACGCTAAGAAGGCAGGTACAGATGAGTACCTCTATCGTGATAAGATTGTAATTACCGCAGCTCATGTTGGTTTTTACGCATCTTCGGACCCTGCACTCCTTAGTGATGCACTCAATATTGACTCTGCATTTGGCGTAAGCGGCTACCCTGATATTTTAGTAGATATGTTGTATGGTCACCCAGAGAAGCCATTCTATGCTAATGTTGAGCCACTTGTAAAGAATGCACTCAACAGAACCAAAGCAAAGGCCGGAATCGCAGTTAATACTTTGTACTACGAAGAGGAGAATTATGTTGTTGTCAGCGCTAAAATTAAGGCTGCTGAGTCAGGCGAGTTCCGTATCGGTGCTTGGTTGTTGGAGGACAATGTTTATGGCTCACAGACCATCAATTCAAGCGTTCCTAAGAGAAAGGATGTTGACTATAACTATCACAACAACTGTATCCGTCGTGCAAGGGTTAGCCGCAGAACAAGTATGGACTACACAGGCTTAGATCCAAAGGGCGGAAGCTGGATTGAGAAGGGCGAGACTGCTATTCAGGAGTTCGCATTCCCATTGAAGAAGCACGGTGAGAAAGGCGGTGCAGATCAGTGGAACCACAACAACCTCCGTGTTGTAGTATTTGTTACCACAAAGGAGGACGACAAGTGGTGCGTAAACAATGTTGTCAAGGCTCCAAAGCATGGCTCGGTTGATTTCGAGTACACTGAGTAAGCGAGATAACTGTTTAAAGTTCAAAATCCACCCATATCAGATATGGGTGGATTTTTTTATAACTTGCACTTATACGGCTATCAGAAATATCAATTTGACAAATATCAAAAGTTGTATTATATTTGCAATAACAAACAGAATATAATTACCTTAAAAACTATACTACTATGTTAAGCGAAAGATTACACGCAGCAATTAATGAGCAGATTAACGCCGAGTTGTGGTCGGCTTATCTCTACCTCTCGATGTCGATGGATGCCGAGGCAAAGGGCTACAAGGGTGTGGCGAATTGGTTCTATGTGCAGTGGCTCGAAGAGCAGGATCACGCTCATATCTTGATGAACTATCTCAACTCTCGTGATGCGAAGGTTGAGTTGAAGCCTATCGCCGAGGTGCAGACCGAGTGGGAGTCGGTATTGGAGATGTTCCGCCACACATTGCGCCACGAGAAGGTTGTAACAGGTCTTATCAACAACCTTGCGGCAATCGCTCACGAGGACCGAGATTTCGCTTCATCGAATATGCTCGTTTGGTTTATTGACGAGCAAATTGAAGAGGAGGAGAATGCACGAGATATGATCTTTGCAGCAGAGGCTGTCGAGAACGACAAGTACGGAATGTATCAACTCGACAAGGAGTTGGCTGCTCGTGTTTACACTCAGGCATCGCCACTCGCAAACTCGGGCGAGTAGCAGGAGTATCCTTTCAGGTGTAAGGTCGAACTTTAAGTTCGACCTTTTTCGTTTCGTAGCGGCAACAAAAATTTTTAATTCTGAATTGATTTTCGTATTTTTGTAAAAAGGTTATCGAAATTATGTGGCTTGAACGCAGTTTGCTCCTCTTTGGTGAGGAGAATATGAAGGCCCTACAAGAGGCAAATGTGCTTATCGTAGGCGTTGGTGGCGTAGGTGCTTACGCTGCCGAAATGTTGGTGCGCAGTGGTGTTGGCAGGATAACCATCGCTGATGCGGACTGCGTAGGTGAGAGCAACATTAACCGCCAACTCGTCGCACTCCACTCCACCATTGGCAAGCAGAAGTGCGATGTATTGTCGGAGCGTCTGCACGACATCAACCCCAACCTCGAATTAAGAGTTGTGAACGACTATATCAAGGATGAAAAGACCGACTTGTTGCTCGATAGCGACAAGTTTGACTATGTGGTGGATGCGATAGACACCCTGTCGCCAAAATTGGCTCTTATAAAGGGGTGTCTTGATCGTGGCTACCCCATCGTTAGTTCGATGGGCGCAGGGGCAAAATTAGACCCTACAAAGGTGGAGATTGCCGATATTTCGAAGACTCATCACTGTCCTTTGGCGCATATGTTGCGTAAACGACTCCATAAGATTGGTATCCGCAAGGGTTTCAAGGCAGTATTCTCGGCCGAGCCACCCGTTGAAGGAGCGATGGTGTTGTGCGAGGAGCAGAACCACAAGTCGCAGGTAGGCACCGTATCGTATATGCCTGCAACATTCGGCATTGCGTGCGCCTCGGTAGTTGTGAGAGAGTTGATTAGACAAGATAATTAAAATCCATATAATAAAAATCGGAGGTAATTATGGCAAAGATTGTATTCCTTGACGAGTATTCATTGGGCGATATGGACTTAACCCCTATAAAGGAGTTGGGCGACTATGTGGGCTATGATAGAACCACAAAGGAGCAGGTTTTGGAGCGATGCCAAGGTGCAGAGGTTGTTATTGCGAATAAGACTCTGCTCAAAGCCGACACTTTGCGAGCTCTACCCGACCTCCGCTTTATAGCCATTGCCGCTACGGGAATGAATAATGTGGATTTGGATGTGGCTGCCGAATTGGGCATTGGAGTGAAGAATGTAGCGGGCTACTCGACATCATCTGTGGCGGAGGCTACGATTACTTTTGCCCTTTCGCTCTTCAAAAATACCGCATATTTCGACAACTACTTCAAGGGCGGAGCATACGCTGCAACCGAGGATATTTTCCATTTTGGCCGTCCTGTACGCCAGATGCGTGGTTCGAAATGGGGCATAATCGGAATGGGCGCAATCGGTCGTGAGGTGGCTCGTCTGGCTACGGCATTTGGATGCGAGGTAGCATACACCTCAACCTCTGGCGCAGTACGCCGAGAGGAGTATCCGCAAATGCCATTGGAGGAGTTGCTCGGCTGGGCCGATGTAATCTCTATTCACTGCCCGCTGACACCTACTACAAAGGGTCTGATTGGCGAGAAGGAGTTGAAGATGATGAAGCCGACCTCGATTATCATAAATGTTGCTCGTGGTGGCATTATCGACGAGGCGGCATTGGCGCAGGCACTTAACGACAAGGTTATCGCAGGTGCAGGATTGGATGTGTTCTCGCACGAGCCATTGCACACATCGCCACTCTACGAACTCTCCGACAACTATACACTCGTTGCTGCACCTCATACCGCTTGGGCAGCCGATGTGGCCCGCAAAGTGCTTATTCAGCGCATTGCCGACAACATAAAAGAGTATCTTGAAAGTTAGACAAAAGGCGAGAGTTTTCCTCTCGTCTTTTTTGTCATTATCTCCGAAAAAATCAGAGATGATTAAGGGAATTTTGTGCCAAACAAAAAGCGAGTCCGCAGCATAGTGGACCTATGTGAGGAACTCGCTTATTGCAGATTGGTGAAAAATTCACCAATCGGAATGATTTTTATAACTGATCCGAGTAGATCGCTGCTGGCAAATCGTGCTGATTATATCTCGATGCCATCGACATACCATACGCACCGGCAGTTTTGAGGGTGAGAAGATCGCCTCGCTTAGTGATTGGAAGAGATACATTCTCATCAAAAACATCGGTTGACTCGCAGGCTGTACCTACGATGGTGTACTTGGTGCGCTGTTCGCTCTCGGAGGTGATATTCTCGATATTGTGATACGAGCCGTAGAGTGCAGGACGGATAAGTTCGGTCATACTTGCATCTACAATCACAAGGCGACGACCGGTTGCGGTGGTCTTATTGAAGAGAACCTTGGTAATAAGCTCGCCACACTCGGCAACAATAGAACGACCAAACTCGAAGTGCACCTCTCGCTTGCCCACCTGCAAGTGCTGCTTGATGATAGCAAATACCGAAGCAAAGTTCGGGATTGGCTCATTCTCCGGCATATCGTAGTTTACGCCAAGACCACCACCAACATCTACAAACTCCAACTCGAAGCCGAGGTCAGTGAGGTTCTTAACGATAACATTCACCTTATTGCACATATTCTCGAAGACGTGCAACTCACGAATTTGCGAACCGATGTGGATGTGCATACCGATAACATCGATATTCTTCAACGACTTAATATCCTCGACACGAGCGAGAATCTCCTCGTATGAGATACCAAACTTTGAGTCTGCCTGACCTGTATCGATGCAGTGGTTAGTTTTTGGATCAATATCGGGGTTTACACGCAAGGCAACATCTACAACCTTGCCCATCTCGCCTGCGATTTCGTTCACTACATACAACTCCTCGATAGACTCGCAGTTGAGAGTGAAGATGCCCTGCTCGATAGCGTAGCGAATCTCCTTATCCTTCTTGCCTACACCTGCATAGACAATGGTCTTTGGGTCAAAACCCGCCTCAATAGCACACTTAACCTCGTTACCGCTTGCGCAGTCGATACCCAAGCCGTGCTCACGGATAATCTGCAAGAGGCGTGGGTCATAGTTCGCCTTAATGGCGTAGTGGATTTTGTAGTCGTAACGACGAGCCACCGACATCAGACTGTCGAGAGTCTGGTGCAATAGGTCTATATCATATAGATAGAATGGGGTTTCGTAGTTTGCCAACTTTGCGGCAACTTGTCTGCTTAACATAACTATTTAGCAATTAGCTATTGGCCATTAGCCTTTTATTACGAAATACCTTTTTGACTTGGACAACCCAAGCCAAAAAAGGCAATTTCGTTTTGTTATACTTATATATTATATACTACTTAAACTCAACGAGCGAGTGGCCCTCCATCTCGGCTGGCTGTGGTACGCCCATAAGCGACAATACAGTTGGAGCAACATCTGCCAAGATACCATTCTCAACCTTTGCTACACGCTCCGAAACAACCACGATTGGCACCGGATTCAAAGAGTGTGCAGTATTTGGAGTGCCGTCCTCGTTGATTGCGTTGTCAGCGTTACCGTGGTCAGCGATTACAACTACCTCGTAGCCGTTAGCCTTTGCCGAAGTTACAACCTTCGCTACGCACTCGTCAACAGCCTTAACAGCCTTCTCGATAGCCTCGTAGATACCAGTGTGGCCCACCATATCGCCATTTGCGAAGTTCAAGCAGATGAAGTCGTACTTCTGCTCGTCGAGTGCGCCAACCAACTTGTCGGCAACCTCGTATGCGCTCATCTCTGGCTGCAAGTCGTAGGTAGCAACCTTTGGCGAAGCAACCAAGATACGATCCTCGTTC